>DASSLL010000040.1:0-71631 GCA_035689485.1 Candidatus Dormiibacterota bacterium
GCGGCCGCCGACGCCACGGCGCGCATGGCCCTGGCGGCGGCCGTGTCCGGGTGCGAGATCACGGTCGGCACCCCCGCGTCCGCATCCTCGCGGACCACCCGCTCCAGCGGTATCGCGCCCAGGAACGGCACCCCGAGCCGCTTCGCCTCGACCTCGGCACGCCCGTGGTCGAAGATCTGGTGCTCTTCGCCACAGGTGCAGACGAACCAGCTCATGTTCTCGATCAACCCGAGCGGCGGCACGTTGAGACCCCGGAACATCTGCAGTGCCTTGACCGCGATGCGCAGGGCGGCCTCTTGCGGCGTGCAGACGATCGCCACGCCGCTCAGCGGGATCGCCTGGGCGAGCGTGAGCGATGCGTCTCCGGTTCCGGGCGGCAAGTCGACGACCAGGTAGTCGAGCTCACCCCAGAGCACGTCCATGAGCATCTGCTCGATGGCGCGAGACACCATCGGTCCGCGCCACACCATCGCCTTGTCCGCGCCCGCCAGCAGGCCGATGGACATGAACCGGATGCCGTGGGCCTCGAGCGGCACCAGCTTCTGCTCGCTCACCACCGGGCTTCCCGTGGCGCCGAGCATGCCCGGCACCGACGGCCCGTAGATGTCGGCGTCGAGAAGACCGACTGTGGCACCCGACAGCCGCAGCGACGACGCCAGGTTGACGGCGACGGTCGACTTGCCGACGCCGCCCTTGCCGGACGCGACCGCGACGACGTGCTTGACGCCGGGAATCGACGAGCCGCGCGAGGCGCCGAAGAGCGGTGCGCGGACGTTGGCCGTCATCTTGAGGTCGACGGCCGTCACGCCCGGGATGCCCGACACGAGGTCGCGGGCCAGCGACTGGAAGCGGTCGCGCACCGGGCATGCCGGCGTGGTCAGCTCGAAGGTGAAGCTCACTTGTCCGGAGTCGGTGATGGCGAGGTCCTTGATCATTCCGAGGCTGACCACGTCGCGCCCAAGGTCCGGATCCTTGATCGCCGACAGGACCGCTAGGACATCTTCTCTACTGGGCACTGAAGATGACCGCCGCCCGCAGGGCCAGCACGCCGAGCAGCACGAGCACCGAGACCACGAGGGTGTCGATGCGCATTCCGGCCACCGTGCCGGATCCGCTCACCCGCGCGCGCATGTGGCCGCGTGCCTCGACGAGCGAGGCGGCGATGCCGGCGACCGCGATCGCCCACAGGGGCAGCCACACGATCTCCCGGTCGAGCACGCCCGCGGCGCCGATGGTGACGAAGAAGACGATCACCAGGACGAGCTCCAGCGCCGAGAAGTAGCCGTCGGCCTGGTGCAGCCGGCTCAGGCTGAATGCCGCGTCCGCGCGGTTGCGGATCAAAAGCGCGATCAGCGCCGCGGAGCCGCTCAGGCCGGAGGCGAGAAACAGACCGCCGAGCGCCCACGTGTCGCTCCACACGGGTTGGTTGCTGACGCTGAGCAGGACGCCGGTGTACGACGCGACGTAGATGGCGATCACCGCGCCGACGACGTTGAACACGATGTTGACCGGCCTCGGAATGAACGGCCGCCAGGCGTCGAGGAAGGACACCAGCACGAAGAACCCGAAGATCGTCAGGGCCCACACGCCGACCGACATCGGCGACCAGTAGTGGAAGTTCAGGCCGGTGCTGCCCGGCGTGACGTCGACCAGCATGTGCCAGAACCTGGACCAGCTCACGCCGAGGTCGGCCGTCAGCAGGATGGGGCAGATTGCTGTCGTCGGACCGGCGATGAGAAACCCGACGCGTGCGGCGGCTTCGTCGCGCACGTCGCCTGACAGGCGCAGCAACGTCCCGATCGCGTAGGAGCCGCCCGCGAGGCCGGCGAAGAAGAAGTAGAAGAGGATGTACCACAGCCACTGCGGCGCGCGGACGAAGTGCTCGGCGAGGAGGATCACGGGGTCATGCCTCGACGGCGGAAGGCGACCAGGCCGCCGATCACCGCCACCACCGCGGTGATGAGCGCGCCGACGTAGCCTCCCACGTTGTTGCGCGTCGGCAGGGTCGCGTTCTTCGCGCTGGGCAGGCCGTACGTCTCCGGCTTGTCCATGAGCAGGAAGAAGGCGTTGAGGCCTCCGTACACCGAGTCGTCGCGGCCGTAGAGCTGCGCCTGAGTGGCTCCCTGGGTGTGCAGCGCCGCAAGCCTGACGTCGGCCTTCTGCTGCAGGTCCGCGAGAGGCCCGAACTGGATCGACTGCGTCGGACACGCCTTCGCGCACGCCGGCTCGAGCCCACCCTGAAGGCGGTCGTAGCACAGGGTGCATTTGTGCGCCGTGCCGGTTTGCTGGTTCATCCCGATGACGCCGTACGGGCAGGCGGCGATGCAGTTTCGGCAACCGTTGCAGACGTCCTGCTGGATGAAGACGGTGTCGAACTCGGTGCGGATGATCGCGCCTGTCGGGCACACGTCCATGCAGCTGGCGTGCTGGCAGTGCTTGCAGACGTCCGACATCATCAACCAGGCAGCGCCGTTGCCCGTGGTCGACGGCTGGTCGGGCACGTGCTCGACGAACTTCACGTGGCGCCAGTTCTGCGCGTCCAGGCTGCCCGTGTTGTCGAAGCTGTCGACCACCGTCCGGGGGTTGTTGCCCTGGAGCTGGTTCCACTCCTTGCACGCGACCTCGCATGCCTTGCAGCCGATGCACACGCTCGTGTCGGTGAAGAAGCCGTACTTCTCGCCGGGGTTGATGGTCGTCGCCATCTCAGAAGCCCATGAGGTTGGTGATGATCTTCGAGAAGCCGCGATCGCGCGCGTAAAGGTCGAGCGGGAGCGCGGCGAGCTCATCGACTACGGGCACGGCGCGCGGATGCGCCACCAGGTCGACGCTGAGGAGGTACCGGCGGCACGACTCGCACGCCTCGATGCGCATGTGCGGGAAGACCGCCTGCGGATCCGGCGGAGAGCCTCCCGGCAGGCCGCGCACGACGCTGCCCCGTTCGCCCGAGGCCGTGCCTCTCTCGCTGAAGATCGGCAGCTTCGCGCTCGCGTCTTCGCCGCAACCCGGGCACGTCATCCGGGCGTACGTCCAGCTCGCGCCGCAGCGCGCGCACAAGAGACGGCGCGGGCCGCTCGCCAGGTCGTCGGCCGCCGGCGCGAAGTAGCTCAGCTGCGGCGGGCCACCGCAGTCGGGGCAGTGGCGCGCGTCGCGAGGCCCGGCGCACATCGCGCGGACGTCTGCCCCCAGCGCCTCGAGCACGGGGCCGAGCGACGCCCGGGCGACGTACCGGTCCACGGCCTGCTGGTCCTCCCCGGCGACCCATGCCTCGACCATTCGCCGCGGGCTTTCGTGGCGGAGCCGGTCGAGCAGGTCCGAGCGGAGACGCTCCGGCCCGGCCGTCGTGCTCACGTCGAGCACGCCAGGGACCACGAGCTCGGTCACGAAATCGACGACGTCCGACGCCGGCGGCGACGCCGAGGCGGCGTCGGAGCAAGCCTTCTCCTGGACGCTCAGGAGCGCGCCGTAGAAGTCGAGCAGCTGCCGCGCAAAGCCCTGGCGCGAGCGCAGCTCGGCGACGCGGCGACGGCGCTCCGCCCAGGTGCCGGAGGCGACGGCGACCGCCATCACATCTTCTCCAGGTTGACGAGGAAAGCTTTGAACTCGGGGGTGCGCGCGTTGGCGTCGCCGACGAACGGGGTCAGCGCGTTGGCCAGCCAGTACCGGCCGTGGCTCGGGTCGCTGTCCGCAGACACGCCGACGTAGCCCCAGTGGATCGGGATCCCGATCTGGTACACCTTCTGGCCCGCAACCGTCATCGGTCCGAGACGCTTGGTGACGATCGCGAAGACCTCGACCTTGCCGCGTTTGGAGAAGACCCGGACCTTGTCGCCGCTCTTGATCCCCTTCTCGTTCGCCAGCTCGTACGGAATCTCGACGAAGGGCTTCGGCTGCAGCTGCACGAGGTGTGGCACGTGCTGCGTCACGTAGTGCTCGTGCTCGGTCAGGCGGTAGCTCGTCGCGATGTAGGGATAGTCCTTGGCGGTGCCGAACCGGTTCGGCCGGCCCGCGACCTGGTCGTACAGGAACGCGACCGGCGACGCCGAGTTGTTCGGATGGAGCGGGTTCTTCACCGGCGACTCGACCGGCTCGTAGTGCTCCGGGAACGGCCCGTCGACCATGCTGTTGCTGAACAGCCGGCCGACACCCTCGCCGTTCATGATGAAAGGCAGCCAGGCGGTGGAATCCTGGGTCAGCGGCTTCATCGTCGGCGGATAGTCGGGCACGTCGCCGACCCACTTGGCCTGGGTCGCGTCCCATTTGATCCCGGGCCGGGCCGGGTCCCAGGGGTTGCCGGCGAGGTCCGCGGAGGCGCGGTTGTACATGACTCGGCGGTTCAGCGGCCAGCTCCACGCCCAGTTCGCGTAGAAGCCCATGCCGGTGGGGTCGTTCTTGGCCGGGTCCTGGATGCCGTCGCGCCGCTTCATCAGGTTGCCCGTGTCGAGGTAGCTGCCGGTGTAGATCCAGTCTCCGCACGTCGTCGTGCCGTCGTCTTTGAGGTTGCCGAACGTCGTCATCTGCTTGCCCGTGCTCAGGTCCTTGCCGTTGATCTCCTTCGCGATCTCGTCGAGCGTCGGCTTGGTCGGGTCGGCGTAGCCGAAGGTCAGCGCCATGATCGGATCCGGAAACTTGCCGCCCTGCGACTGATAGAGCTTCTTCACGCGCTGGAACAGGTCGGCGAGGATCCAGTGGTCGTGCCGTGCCTGGCCCTGCGGCGGGATGACCTGGTCCTTCCACTGCGACCAGCGTCCGCTGTTGACGAAGGACCCGTCCTTCTCGATCCAGTGCGTCGTCGGCAGCATGAAGACCTCGGTCTTGATCGAGGCGGAGTCGACCCCCGGCGCGCGCCAGAACTCGGAGCTCGTCGTCGGCAGCGCGTCCATGACGACGAGCCACTTCAAGTTGCCGAGGGCCTGGAGCACCTGGTTGGAATCCGGACCGATGCTGGCCGCGGTCATGCCGGACAGGACTACGCCCTCCATCTTGCCCTTGAGGGCCTGGTCGTAGATCGTCATCCACGACGCGTTGCCCGCGGGCTTGGGGACGAGGTTGAACGCAAACTCGTTGTCCTTCTTCGCCGCGTCGCCATACCAGCCCTTGAGCGTGCTGACCATGAACTTGCCGTAGTTGGTGCCGAAGAAGTTCCAGGAGTTCTTGTCCGACTTCTTCGGTGCGCTCTGGGCGACGTAGTCGGCGATCGTCTTCTGTCCCGGCGCGGGGATCTTGAGGTAACCGGGCAGGATCTCCCACGAGATGGCGTGGTCGGTGTTGCCCTGGATGTTGGCGTGGCCGCGCTCTGCGTTCATGCCGCCGCCCGGGCGGCCCATGTTGCCGAGCAGCAGCTGGAGTACCGCGGCGGAGCGGATGAGCTGGCCGCCCGTGGTGTGGTGGGTCAGCCCGACCGCATACACGATCGTCATCACCTTGTCGGGCTTGCCCATCTCGCCGACCATCTGCGCCACCTTGTTGAAGTCGGCGACGGGGATGCCGGTGATGCTGGACACCATCTCCGGCGTGTAGCGCGAGTAGTGCTGCTTCATCAGCTGGAACACGGTGCGCGGGTTCTGGAGCGTCATGTCACGGTCGGCGAAGCCGGAACCGGTCGTCGGCGGCCCCTGCGTGAGCCCCGGGTTCGGCTGCGCCTGCGCGGTGGTCGCCTCGTAGGCCCACGTGGAGATGTCGTAGGTCCGCTTGGCCGGGTCGTAGCCGGAGAACAGGCCGTCGTTGAACCCGAAGCCCTCTTTGACGATGAAGGACGCGTTGGTGTAGTTGCGCACGTATTCGTCGTGAAAGAGGTTGTTCTGCAGCACGTAGTTGATCAGGCCGCCGAAGTAGGCGACGTCCGTGCCGGTCCGGATGCGGAGGTACATGTCCGCGACGGCCGACGTGCGCGTGAAGCGCGGGTCCGCGTGGATGATCTTCGCGCCGCGGTCGAGCTTGGCCCGCATGAACCACTGAAATCCCACAGGGTGCGCCTCGGCGGGATTGGCGCCGTTGATCAGGATCAGGTCAGTGTTCTTGATGTCGCGCCAGTGGTTCGTCATCGCTCCCCTTCCGAACGTGGCGGCCAAACTGACCACCGTGGGGCCGTGTCAAACCCTGGCCTGTTGCTCCAGATGTACCAGTCCCAGGCCGCGCATCAGCTTGGTGGCGAAATAGCCCTCCTCCGAGCTGAAAGCTGCGCCTCCCGCGAAGGCGATGCCTTCGGTGCGATTGACGGTGTTGCCGTTGCCGTCGGTGGTGACGAACGTGGCGTCACGAGACGCCTTGATGTTGCCCGCCAGCTTGTCCAGGATGAAATCCCACGAGACGCTCTTCCAAGAAGTCGCGCCGGGCGCTCGGTACTGCGGTGACTCCACGCGACGCGGCGATACCGCCAGCTGCATGGCGGTCGCGCCCTTGGGGCACAGCCGGCCCTCGTTGACCGGGCTGTCCGGGTCGCCCTCGATCTGCAGCAGCTCCACAGAGCCATTGCTGTTCTGCCGCGTGTAGGCGACCAGGGAGCACCCGACGGCGCAGTAGGGGCAAAGCGAATGCGATTCCGTCGCGCCATCGATGCGAAGCTTTTGTTTGACCTTCGTCGACTCGGCGAGGGCGATGTCGAAGCCGAGGCCCGAAGTCGCGAGAGCCCCGGCACCGGCCGCGCTCATTTTGAGGAATTCCCGACGCGTTACTGTCGGCAACCTGTTCCCCCCTGAACGCTTGAAGTTTAGCCGGTCGACATCATCAGGTCGCTGCGGTCTTCCGGCTCGGGATTGCGCAGCAGGTCGATGAGCCGCGGGTCCCACCGCACGACGACGCCGTGCACGCCCGCCTCCTGCTGCTCGCGCAGCATGCCGGCCCACGACTCGCGGTCTGGCGGCACCGCCACCTCGAGCCAGGTCTCGCCTTCGGGTTCGCGGCTGACGAGGCGGCCGCGGCTCAGCCGCTCGAGGACGTCGTGCCGGCCGCCTGCCGGGACACGAAGCAAGACCCGGTGCGTGACCGCCGCCATCGCGCCCAGCACCGCCTCGTCGCCGCCACCCTCGACGCCGACCATCGCCGCGCCCGCCGCTTCCAGCGCACGGACGTCAGCCAGGAACTCGGCGGCATCGCCCAGGTCCGCAGGCATGACGACCGCCACCTTGACCACGCGGTCGATTATCTGCCGACGCGCACCTTGGGCAGGTTGCCGATCGACTCGCGGTACGACTTGGCGAATCCGGCCACGCCCTCGTCCTCGAGCTCCTGCGTGATCGCCGCCAGGTCGATGCCCTGCCTGGCCAGCTCGTCGAGCACGCGGCGCGCGCCGTCCACGTCCTTCTGCAGGGTGAGCTCGGCGTGGCCGTGGTCGCGGAACGCCTCGAAGGTCGCCAGTGGCATCGTGTTGATCGTCGCCGGGCCGATGAGCTCGTCGACGTACATCGTGTCGGGATACCGCTTGTTCTTGGTCGAGGTGCTCGCCCACAGGCAGCGCTGCACCGTGGCGCCCGCCGCGTGAAGCGCGTCCCAGCGCGCGCCTGAGTGCAGCTGCGTGAACAGCTCGTAGGCGAGCTTGGAGTTGGCGATCGCGGCCCGGCCGAGCAAGGCCTGCGCCTGTCCGCCGTCGGCGGCTTTCACCTTCGCTTCCAGCTGCTGGTCGACCTTGGTGTCGACGCGGCTCACGAAGAAGCTCGCGACGCTGTGCACGACCTTGACGTCGTCGCCCGCGGCCCGGCGCTGCTCCAGGCCGGCGAGGAACGCCTCCACGACCTTGACGTAGCGCTCGATCGCGAAGATGAGGGTGACGTTGATGTTCGCGCCCTCCGCGATCATGGCCTGGATGGCGGGAAGTCCCGCCGGCGTCGCGGGGATCTTGACCATCACGTTGGGACGCGCGGTGCGCAGGCGCAGGTCACGCGCCGCGGCGATCGTCGCCTCGGTGTCGCCCGCGATCTCCGGTGAGACCTCGATGCTGACGTAACCGTCGGCGCCGCGCTCGCGGTCGAAGACCGGCCGGAACAGGTCGGCGGCGGCCTGGACGTCCTCGATGAGGAGGTCCCAGAGGACCGCCTCCGGCTGCCGGCCGCGCGAGAGCCGGTCGTGCACGTCCTCGGCGTAGGCGTCGGACGTTTCGAGCGCTTTCGCGAAGATGGTCGGGTTGGCCGTCACGCCGCTCACGCCCTGGTCGCGCAGCCGCGCCAGCTGCCCGGACTTGATCATGCCGCGGTCGATCTGGTCGAGCCACACGCTCTGGCCGAGACGCTTGAGCTCGCTTATCGGGTCTTTCTCGTTCATGGTCTACTTCTCAACATAGAACGCCCCACAGCTGAGAACCTGGACGAGCTGATGCCGCTGGCCCGGTCCATCGGCATCAGGGCAGACGAGTACACGCCGGAGCGCGTCGTGCTCGCTCTTGACTGGGCGGCAGGTCTGTGCACGGTCGGCGGGATCCTTCACGGCGGCGTGATCATGGCCCTCGCCGACTCGGCGGGCGGCGCGTGCGCGCTGTTGAACCTGCCCTCGGACGCGTCCGGGACGTCGACCATCGAGTCGAAGACCAACTTCCTCGGCGCCGTCCGCGGCGGCACCGTGACCGCGACCTCGACCCCGCTGCATCGCGGCCGCACGACCATCGTCGTCGAGACGTCGGTCACGGACTCGAGCGGCAAGCTCGTGGCGAAGACGACTCAGACGCAGATGGTGCTGCGGGCGACGCGCTCGATCTCCTGAGCCACCTCCAGCGGCGCGTACAGCGGGATGTCGTGCGGCGTCTGGAACCTGGTGATGGCGACCGGCGGCGCGATCTCGGCCACGCGCTCCATGCCCGCGTCGGTGGAGCGCGAGATCCGGGCGTCGCTCTTGCGCGCGATCAGCGCCGCCGCCGGGACCTTCAAGGCCGGCCACAGCTTCTGCGGGTCGGACTCGAACAGGTCGCGGAGGAGGCGGTGCCGCACCTCCGGCCGCAGTGTGGAGACAAAGGCGTCGCCATCGCGGCGGAGCCCGCCTTTGACGAAGGGCAGAAGGTCATCGTCCCAGGCCCCGGGCAGGTGGCGACGCGAGTCGGCGACCGCCTCGTCGAGGCCGGCGTAGCGCTCGAATGGAGGCTGCATGAACGCCTCCACCTCGGCCCAGCTGAAGATGCGCGACACACCGTCGATGGGACCGTCTATGAAGACGAGGCCCGAGGCGAGGTCTGGATGGCGCGCGACGAACTCGAGCGCAAGCCCTGCGCCCCAGGAGTGGCCGGCGACGACAGGCCGGTCCAGAAACAGCCGCTCGACCGCGAACGCGATGTCCCGGAAGAGCTCGTCCATGCCTGCGCGTTCCGGCGTTTCGGGCGTGAGGTCCAGCGCGACGAGGCGACGCGTCCGAAGTTGGGACGCGACCCGGTCCCAGTACCGCGCGTTGGAGCTCAGGCCGTGCAGCAGCAGGACCGGCGGAGGCGTCGCCTGCGCGACGCTCCACTCGACGTAGTGCAGGTCCGCGCCGTCGCGCTGCAGCCGGCCTTCGGTCGACGGGATCACGGGTTGCGGGTGCCGATGACCTGTTCGCGGAGGGCCCGCTTGAGCTCCGCCGGGTCGGGGGAAGCGCTGAGCTGGCCCGCGACCACCTTCTTCAGGCGCTCGGGCAGCATGCGCTCGAACGTGGTGCGCGCCTCCTCCGGTCCGGCGACGTAAAGGCGCACGTAAACACCCGAGGCCATCTCTCGCTCCACGGTCTTGACCGCGCTCTCGAGGTTGGCCCTGGCCTTGTTGTCCGCCTTCCGCTGGTTGCTCGGCGCCGACGTCCCGCCCGCACGCGAGTGCCGCACCTCCGCGCCTGTGACCTGCTGCAGCGGCAGGAGCTCGTCGAGGATCATGCCGAACGTCTTCGCGTGCTCCTTGTCGACCACGGCGATGAGCGCCGGCGGGTAGTGCTCGAGCTGGCGCAGGATCGGGGCGACCAGGAGCTCGCCCACCTCGAGCCGTTCCTCGACCTCGTCTCGCAGCTTCACGAGCTCGAGCACGCCTCGCGGCTCGTCGGCAAAGCCGGCGAAAGCCGGGACGCCGGCCGGCCGCACGACCGCCACGTGGTTGCGGAGCCGGCGCAGCTCGTAGTCCATGAGCTCCTGGTCCTTGGGGCTGAGCCGGTCCTTGTACCGGTGCAGGAGGTCGCGAAACTCGATGTCGTAGAAACGGGCGTCGTAGCCCTCGGCGCGGGCCGGCAGGTAGATGCTCAACGCGCGGTTCGACGCGCGCCGCAACCGGGGCGCCAGCACGAACAGGGCCGGCAGCGGGCTTTGATTCGTCATCCCACAATCTTGAACGCTCGGCGATCGCGAGGCCGGCTCCCCGGTATGGTGATGGGCGACGTGTTCGAAGACGAAACCACCATCGCCTGGCCGGCGACGCCGCGCCACGCGCCCGTGGTCGATGCCCAGGGCCACGAGATCGGCGCGGTGTCGAGGGTGCTCGGCGACGAGAGCGAGGACATCTTCCACGGCGTGGCGATGCGACGCGTCCACGACGGCCAGGCCGTGGAGATCCCCGCCGCACGGATCAAGCGGATCACCGTCGGGCATGTGATCACGGACCTGTCCTCCGACGAGGTCGCCCAGCTGGCGCCCTACCGCCGAGGCTAGACCCGAGCTCGGCCCCTCGCGCACGTCCTTATATGTGAGGGCGCGCCGGGACCGTTGGCGCCCTTTGAGGCGCGGGCCGTATTACGATTTCGCCCCCCGGCTCGTTACAGAGGTTTGCATGCAAGGCGCCGGCCGGCGTTCCGTCACGAGGGCTTTGGTCGCGCTGGCGGCGGCGGTGGTCGCTCTCTGCGCGTCGGCGGTGCCGTCCGTGGCGGCGGAGAGCCCGATCACGCTCAGCGTCCAGCTCGGCTACCACAACACCCTCAAGCTCGGCCAGTGGATGCCGGTAGGGGTCGACGTCACGAACCGTGGTCCTGACTTCGAAGGCACGCTCGAGGTCCAGGCGAGCAACAGCGCCGGCGGGCCTCCTATGGGCGCGGCGATCTACGAGGCGCCGGTCAGCCTGGCCTCAGGCGCGACCAAGCACTACCGCACCTACATCTCGATGGACTTCCCCGGCGCCGTCAGCGTCAGGGTTGTCCAGGGCGGCCACGTGGTCGCCAGTCAGGACCTGACCAGCCCGAACACGTTCTCGGGCCTGCTCGTCGGCATCCTCTCCGACCGGCCGTCGACGCTCGACGCCCTGGGCAGCCTCCACCCCGGTGGCACGGCGCCGCAGGTCGAGCACGTCGCCGCGGCGGACCTCTCGGATTCGGCGCCGGTGCTGCGCGCGTTCGACGTGATCGCGATCGACGACTTCGCCAGCGACACGTTGACCTCGGCCCAGAAGGCGGGGCTCGAGGATTACGTGCTCCAGGGCGGCTCGCTCCTGACCGGCACCGGCGGCGCCTGGCGAAAGACGCTGTCCGGCCTCCCGGCCGCTCTGGTGCCGATGTCCATCACGGGCTCGACGGTGACGCCGTCGCTCGGCGCCCTCGGCGGAGCGAAGGGAGTCGAGGTCGCGACCGGAAACGTGAACCCGGGCGCGACGGCGTGGCTGAGCGACGGCACGCTGCCCCTCGTCGTCGAGGCCCGGACCGGCCAGGGCATGATCGCCCTCGCCACATTCGACTGGGCGCAGGACGCCGTCACCGGCGCCAGCGACTACGCCACCGTGCTCCGGCAAACGCTCGTCCGCCTCACCTACGGCAGCATCTCCAACCCCACCACGGCGGGCCAGATGGTGACGAAGCTCGGCGCCGGCTCATCCATCTCCGTGGCCATGAAGGGAGGCACCCTGGCGCAGGCCCTGGGCGCCATCCCCGCGCTCGACCTGCCGGCGTGGTGGCTCATCGGCACGCTGGTGTTCCTGTACGTGCTGCTGGTGGGCCCGGTCAACTACTTCGTGCTGCGCGCGGTCGGCCGGCGCGCGCTCGCGTGGATCACCGTGCCCACGATCGCGCTGGTCGCGTCGGCGGGCGCGTACGGCACGAGCGTGATCACCAAAGGCACCTCCGTGCTCGTCAACGAGGTGTCCGTCATCCACGTCGAGCCGGGCTCCAGCCGCGCCGCGCAGGAGGAGTACACGGGGATCATGACCCCCACGCGGGGCGACTACCAGGTCGGCCTCGGCGGCGATCGCTCGCTGGTCAGTCCCATCTACTACTACAGCGGGAACACCTCGGACTCGAGCCTTGCGGCCATGCGCATCAACACGGTGAGCTCCGACATCACGCTCCCCGGCATGACGGCGTTCACGCTCCGCGGTTTCGCCAACGAGGGGATGCTTGCCAACGCGCCCGACGTAAGCGGTCAGGCGCAGCTGGTGGGCGGCCAGGTGAGCGGGGTGATCAAGAACTCGTCGGCCATCGAATTCACCGACGGCGTGGTCATCTCCGGCAACAGCTTCCAGAAGATAGGCGCGCTGCGTCCCGGGGAAAACACATCGTTCTCCATGCAGCCGTCGCCGGCGACCTACGGCGGCCAGCCGTTGACGATCTACCCCAGCAACTACCAGTTCAACGGCATGTACCCCAACAACACGAACGACGTCGAGCGTGAGATGGAGACGCGCAGCGCCGTGATCTCGACCGTCATCCCCAACATCTACATCGGGGCTCCGGGAAGCTCCGTGGCCGTGGCCGTGCTGTGGACGCGGCAGCCGTTCCAGGCCGTCACCGTCAACGGCTCGCACCCACGCACGTACGTCGAAAGCGCCGTCGTCCTGGAGCTGCCGATCGAGCGGATCGGCGCCGGATCGATGCCGTCCGGCATCGTCCAGGGCCGCATCATCGACCTCAACGCGGACACCAGCGGTTCGGCCGGGCCGCCAGGCATCGTCGTCGCGCAGTCGGGATCGATCACCTATTCGTTCGACCCGGCCCTCGCGCCGGGGACGCGCCTCCGCTCCGCGTCGATCGTCAGCAGCAACCCCTACGGGGCCAAGGGCGTGCCCGGCGCGACGGGCACGGTCGGGACCGTCAAGGCGCAGGCGTGGGACTGGAGTCAGGGCGCGTGGGTCGACCTCGGCTACGCCGACACGGGCACGACGCTCGTCCCCGACTCCGCCGTCAACCCGACGACGGGCGAGGTGGTGATGAAGCTCAGCTCCGACGGGCAGTTCATGACCGGCTCGCTGTCCCTCCAGGGGTCGGTCGGTTGATCGCGGTCGAGGAGCTGACGAAGGTCTACGGCGCGCGGACCGCGCTCGACCGCGTCTCCTTCGAGGTGCCGGAGCGTGAGATCTTCGGCTTCGTCGGCCCCAACGGCGCCGGCAAGACGACCACGCTGCGCATCCTCGCGGCGCTGCTCGAGCCGAACGGCGGCAGGGCTTTCATCGGCGGCTCGGACGTGATGCGAGAACGCGACGCGGTGCACGCGCGCATCGGCTACGTGCCCGACTTCTTCGGCGTGTACGACCAGCTCACCGTCGGCGAATACCTCGACTTCTACGCCGCCTGCTACCGCCAGCCGAAGCAGCGCCGCGAGAAGATCGTCGACGACCTGCTGGCGCTCGTCGGTATGACCGACCGCAAGCACCAGCTCGTGGACACGCTCTCGCGCGGACTGAAGCAGCGCGTGTGCCTCGCGCGCGCGCTGGTGCACGACCCCGCCGTCCTGCTGCTCGACGAGCCAGCCTCCGGCCTCGACCCCCGGGCGCGGGTCGAGATGCGCGAGATCCTCAAAGAGCTGCAGCGCATGGGCAAGACGATCGTGATCTCGAGCCACATCCTTCCCGAGCTGACCGAGCTGTGCACGATGATCGGCATCATCGACCACGGCCGCATGCGCGCCGTCGGCTCGGTGCGCGACGTGATCGAGAGGCTTGCGACCGGCCGTCGCCTCCGCATCACGGTCATCAAAGAGAAGGAGGCGGCGATCGAGGTCCTCGAGCCGCTGCCCGCGGTGAAGCACGTGTCGGCGGTGAACGGGACCATCGAGGCCGAGTACGACGGCGACGAGGTCACGGCCTCCGACATCCTGTTCGCTTTGACCGAGGCCGGCATACGCGTCTCGAGCTTCACGCCGGTGGACGGCGGGCTGGAGGACGCGTTCCTCAAGGCCACGTCGGAGGAGGTCGGATGAACCCGGTCCTCCGCGCGCTGTGGAACCCGATCGTCGCGAAGGAGTACCGCTCGCGCATGCGCACGTGGCGGTCGCCGCTGACGATCACCATCCACGTGCTCATCCTCGGCGGTGTCGGGTGGGCCGTCTTCTCCGTCATCGCCAACACCATGACCAACCTCGGCAGCGGCCTCTCGCCCAGCAGCATGGGGATCACCGTCTTCACGTTCCTGGTGCTGTTCCAGGTGGCGCTGCTGGCCTTCATCACGCCCGCGCTCACGGCGGGTTCCATCAGCGGTGAGCGCGAGCGGCAGACGATCGACCTCCTGTTCGTCACCCCGCTGGCGCCGTTCTCGATCATCTGGGGCAAGTTGCTCGCCTCGATGTCGTTCGTCGTGCTCCTGATCGTGCTGTCGATACCGATCTTCAGCCTCGTCTTCCTCTTCGGAGGCATCGAGCTCGACCAGGTGGTCGCGGCGTTCGCCCTCACCGGCGTCACCGCGATGATGCTCGGCTTCCTCGGCGTCGCGTTCTCGACGATGTTCCGGCGCACGCTGGCGGCGACGGTCGCGTCTTACGGCGCGGCCTTCGTGGTCCTTGTCGGCAGCCCGGCGTTCGGCCTGGTCTTCCCCACCGAGTACGGCGCCCAGACGGTGCCGGCTCCTCCGGCGGTCACCATGATCAGCCCTGTCGTCCCGCTGCTCGTCGTCGCCTACCAGCAGCCGCTGCCCGGATACGGGGTGCGCCCCAGCGCCACCCTGCAGCAGCAGGTGAACAAGGGACTGGCCACCGGCGGCTACTGCACGTCGACCTACAACGGCGGCGTCGTCTGCAGCTCCACGGGAAACGGGCTCGTGAACGTGCCGGGCGGTCAGAACCCGGGCGCGGCGCTGCCCTCCGGACTCTTTGCGGGCTGGCAGTATTGGCAGGCCAGCATCGTCATGCAGCTCATGATCTGCGCCGCCGCTCTCGCACTCAGCGCGTTCCTCCTGCCTCCCATCCGCCGCTTCGCGGTGCGCCGGAAGGCCATCCCGGTGACGGCCCCCGCATGAGCTCGCTGCAGGCCGTCGTCAGCGAGCTCCGATGGGCTGACGTACGCACCAGCGCCGTCCGCTACCTGATCCACGGCGCGGTTGCGGCCGTGGCCTGGGTCTTCGTGGTCCTGCTGGCCGCGCGCTTGCTCCCGGTCGAGCAAACGCTGCGCGTGGCCGAGCTCGGCGTTCCCGTCGTCTTCGCCGCGGTTGTGATCGCGTGGGCCGCGGCGCGGCCGTCGCAGGCCAAGCTGATGCAGACCGCCGACCTCCGCCTCGCGCTGAAGGAACGCCTCTCGACCGCGTGGGAGCGTCGTGGCGCCGACGGGCCGATGGACGCCGCCCTGCGCCGTGACGCGCTGGAGCACGCCGCCCGCATCCAGCTCTCGCGCGCCTATCCGGTCGGCGTGCGCCGGCAGGAGTTTGCGCTGACCGCGGCCTTGCTGGTGGCCGCATTCGCGCTGCTCGTCCTGCCGAACCCGATGGACCAGGTCATCGCTCAGCGGCACGCGGACCAGGCGGCCCAGAAACGCGCCGCAAACGCGATCACCGCGACTCAGAAGAGGCTCTCGACCGGGCCGGCGCCGGCGGCGGTCGACCCGCAGGTGCAGCAGATCCTGCAGGACGCCAAGGCGAAGATCGCCGCCGCGCCCGACCCGCGGACGGCGCTGCAGAACATCACGCCGGCCGAGCAGCAGCTGCTCCAGCTCTCAGACCCGGGCACGGCGGCGCGTGCCAGCACCGCGCAGAACCTCGCCAACGCGCTCGCCTCGACCAACGCCGGCAGGGCGGCGAGCCAGGCGTTGAACGCGAGCCCGTCGCAGGGGGCGCAGTCGCTGCGCCAGGTCGCGTCCAGCCTGCAGAGCCTGTCGCCGCAGGACCGCGCGCAGCTGGCGCAGGCGCTGCAGCAGGCGGCCCAGCAGGCCAAGGACCCGCAGATGCAGGCGTCGCTGCGGCAGGCGGCGTCCGCCCTGCAGAGCGGCGACCTGGTCGCCGCCGCGGCGGCGCTGGACGGCGTGGCGAGTGAGCTCGACTCGCTCCAGCAGCAGGAGACGAACGACCAGGAGATCGCCGCGGCGATCAACGGGCTCGAGGCGGCGCGGCAGCAGCTGGCGAACCAGGCGGACGCGGACAGCAGGGCCCAGTCCTCCTCCCAGGCGCAGGGTTCGGGCTCACCGGGCTCGGGCGCCGGCAACGGGACCGGGACGGGAAACAATCCCGGCAGCGGGACCGGGAATGGGAATGGGCCCGGAACCGGGAACGGTGGCAGCGGGAGCGGAGGGACCGGCGGCCACGGGAGCAGCGGCTCGGGGGCCGGATCGGGCACGGCGGCCGCAAGCACCGAGAAGGTCTATGTGCCCGCGCCGCCCGTGCCGGGACAGGTGGAGAACGACCCGACGCCGCTCGGGCCCGGCCAGGACGTGCCCCTCACGCCTTACGACCAGGTCATCCAGGCCTATCAGCAGGTCGCGCTCGACGCGACCGACCAGAGCTTGATCCCGGGCAGCGAGAGCGACCTCATCCGGCAGTACTTCTCGAGCCTCGGCGAATCGGGCGGCGGTCAGTGATCGCCGAAGAGCCGCGCCTCGATCCTGGTCGCGTGACCGAGCTGGCCCAGTCGCTCGAGGGCGAGCTGGCCCGCCTCATCGTCGGTCAGAAGGAGCTCGTGCGCGACACGGTGATCACGCTCATCGCCGGCGGTCACATGCTGCTCGAAGGCGTCCCCGGGCTCGGCAAGACGGTGCTCGTGCGCTCGCTCGGCCAGGCTCTTCGGCTCAGCTTCGCGCGCATCCAGTTCACGCCCGACCTGATGCCGGCCGACATCGTCGGCACCAACGTCATCCGCGAAGACAAGGGCCGGCGCGAGTTTCACTACCAGGCCGGACCGCTTTTCGCCAACCTGGTGCTAGCCGACGAGGTGAACCGCGCGACGCCGAAGACGCAGAGCGCTTTGCTCGAGGCGATGCAGGAGCGCACGGTGACGGTCGGCACCGAGACGCGGCGGCTGCCGGTGCCGTTCCTCGTCCTCGCGACGCAGAACCCGATCGAGCTGGAGGGCACCTATCCGCTGCCCGAGGCGCAGCTCGACCGCTTCTTCTTCAAAGCGCTGGTGCCGTTTCCCAGCACCGAGGAGCTGCTCGAGATCGCGCGCCGCACCACGGGTGCGGATGTGCCGGAGCTGAAGGCCGTCGCCGGGGCCGAGGAGGTGCTGGCCGCGCAGCACGTCGCGCGCGAGGTGCCGATCGCCGAGCACGTGCTCGCCTACGCCGGCAAGCTGATCACCTCCACCCACCCCGACCGCACCGAGCTCGAGAGCGTGAAGCGCTACGTGCGCTTCGGCGCGAGCCCACGCGGTCTGCAGACGCTGGTGCTCGCGGGCAAGGTCCGCGCCCTGCTCGAGGGCCGGTACAACGTCGCCTTCGACGACCTCGTCGCCGTGGTGCGGCCGGCCCTTCGCCACCGCATCTTCCTGCAGTTCGAGGCGGAGGCCGACGAGGTGACGACGGACCAGCTGATCGACGAGATCGTGGAGAAGACCGACAAAGCCAAAGCTGCGAGCTAATTGGGCGGCAGCACCCTGCTCGAGCCGCAGCTGCTCCGGCGCCTGGAGGCGCTCGCGGTGCTCGTGCGGCGCGCGGTCAAGGGCCAGATGGGCGGCGAACGGCGTTCGATGAGCCGGGGCCGCTCGCCGGAGTTCGCCGATTTTCGCAACTACACGCCGGGTGACGACTACCGGCTCATCGACTGGAACGCGTACGCGCGCCTCGACCGCTACATGCTGCGTCTGTTCGTCGCCGAGGAGGAGCTGCCGCTCAGCCTGTTCGTCGACCTGAGCGGATCGATGGACTGGGGCCGCCCGAACAAGGCCGCGACGGCACGGCGGCTGGCGGCCGCCATCGCCTATGTCGCGCTCTCGTCGCTCGACCGCGTGCGGCTGACGGTCTTCGCCGAGGGTCCGACGTCGGGCGGCGCGCCGTACCGGGGACGCCACTCGGCGCAGGAGCTGTTCGCGCGCATCGCATCCTTCCCCGCCGGTGGCCGGACCGACTACGCGCGTCTCGTCGCGCCCATCAGCCGCCAGCGTCCAGGCCTGACCGTGCTGATCACCGACGGCCTTGGCGCCTCACCGATCGACCCGGCGATCAAGGCGCTGAAAGAAGCGAAGCAGGAAGGCGCGATCCTGCAGCTGCTCGCGCCGCAGGAGATCGAGCCCGACTGGACCGGCGACGCAAGGCTGCGCGACGCCGAGACGGGCGAGGAGCGCGAGCTCACGGTCACGCCCGCGACCCAGGCCGCCTACCGCACCGCGCTGGCGACACGGACGAAAGAGGTCGAGCGGGCGGCGGCCCGTCGCGGCCTGCGCTTCGCCCGGCTCGTCACCGACCAGCCCATCGACGACATGGTGCAGCGCACGCTGCGCCGAATCGGTCTTCTGGCATGACCTTCCTGGCCCCGGCCGCGGCGGCGCTCGCCGTGACGCTGCCGGCCATCGTGGCGCTTTACTTCCTTCGCATCCGCCGGCCGACGCGTGTCGTACCGGCGCTGCACCTGTGGCCGGACCGGATCCGTGACCGCCAGGCGAACGTGCCCTGGCAGCGGCTCCGCTTCAGCTGGCTCCTGCTCCTGCAGCTGCTGGTCGCCGCGTTCCTGGTGGCGGCCGCCGTCCAGCCGGCGCTGCCCGCGAGCGCAAATCTTGCCGGCCACAGCATCGTCCTGCTGGACGTGTCGGCGTCGATGCAGGCGAAGGACGTCTCGCCGTCGCGGCTCGACGACGCCAGGCGGCAGGTCGGCGGGCTGATCGACCAGCTCGGGCCCCTCGACCGCATGACCCTCATCGCGGTGCAGTCGTCTCCCCGCATCGTCATCTCGGTGATCGGCGACCGCGACGCGCTCCACCGGGCGCTCGACGCAGTGTCCGCGACCAACGGCCCGGCCGACATCTCGACCGCGCTTTCACTCGCCTCCGGGCTCGTCCGGCCGGGCGAAAGCGCGCGGGCGTACCTGTTCAGCGACGGCATCGTCGAGCCGGTCCGCGCCTCCTTCGCGAACGGCCTGCCCTTCCCCGTCGAGTATCACCGTGTCGGGCTGTCGGGCGAGAACGTCGCGCTCACGTCGCTCGTCGTGCGGACGAGCGCGCAGTCGCGGGCGGCGTACCTTCGCGTCCACAACTTCGGCCAGCAGTCCCGCTCCTTCACGCTCGAGTGGCGGTCCGACGCCGGCCTCATCGACGTACGGTCGGTCAAGCTCGCGGCCGGCGAGGCGCAGGACCTGGTGCTGCAGGTCCCCGACGGCGCGACGACCGTCACCGCGCGCATCGACGCAGGCGACAACTTCGCCCTCGACGATTCCGTCACCGCCATCGCTCGCACGCCGCGCGCATTTCACGTCCTGCTCGTCACGCCGGGCAACATCTTTCTCGAGCAGGCACTGCGCCTGCGCAGCGACTTTCAGCTCGACGTCGTCGCGCCCGCGGCCTACAAAGGCTCGGCGAGCTACGCGATGACCGTGTTCGACCGCTTCTCGCCGCCGTCCCTGCCCGACGGCCCGTTCGTCATGGTCGATGCGCCGGACGGAAGCCCGCTCGCCGGCGGCAAGGCGGTCGGCATCGGCCGCGTGCGCGCGTCCGACGCCGGCGACCCCCTGCTCGCCAACGTCTCGCTGCAGGACGTACACGTCGCGCGCAGCCAGGACCTGACCGCGTCGACGTTCGGGCGCGCGCTGATCACGAGCGCTCAGACGCCGCTGGTGGTGGTGCGCGACCAGCCGTACCGCCAGGCGCTGTTCGGTTTCGACCTGCACGAGTCGGACTTTCCGCTGCGCATCGGCTTTCCGGTGCTCGTCCAGAACCTGAGCGAGTGGATGCTGCCGCCGTCGGTGCCGAGCCGGAGCTTCCACCCCGACGAGCCCGTGACGATCGTGCCCGAGACCGGCGCCACCTCCCTGACGGTGACCCGCCCCGACGGCAGCAAGCGAGTCGTCGCGACCGGCGCCATCGCCACCTTCGCCGATACCGACCAGCTCGGCGTCTACGCCGTCGACCAGGCTGTCGCCGGCCACACCGACCGCTCATGGTTCGCGGTCAACCTCTTCTCCGACGCGACGTCTCAGCTCACACCCGTCGACCAGCTGACGCTGCCGCCCGCCCAGGCCAACGCCAACACGCAGGCCGCTCATCGCGGGTTTCTGCAGGTGTGGCCATGGATCGCGCTGCTCGGCCTGGTGCTCTTGACCGGCGAATGGCTGGCCTTCCACCGTGGGCTTTGAGCTGACGCGTCCGCTCCTCCTGGGGGCGGGCGCGATCGCGGTGGCGGCGGTGATCTTCACGTGGTGGCGGCTGGCGCCGCCGCTGCCGCCGCGACGCGCACGGGTCTCGCTGGCGCTGCGCCTGGTGATCGTGCTGCTCCTCACCGGCGCCCTCGCGGGCTTTGCGCTGCAGACCTCGCCCCCGCAGCAGTCGCTGATGGTCGTCGCGGACCTTTCGGCCAGCACGCAGAGCGCCGTCGACAAGGAGACCGCGCTGGTGCAGAAGATCCTGGCCGAGCGGCGGGGCGACGACCGCGCCGGGGTGATCAGCTTCGGCCGCGACCCGCAGGTCGAGGTCAATGTCAGCACCAACCCGCAATTCGCGGACTTCCAGACCACGCCGAACGCGAACTACACAAACCTGGCGGCGGCGCTCCAGCTCGCCGGCTCGATACTGCCGACCGACACGCGCCGCCACGTCGTCATCGTCAGCGACGGCCGCGCGAATCTGGGGGACGCGGTCGCGGAGGCGCGAATCCTCCACGCCGAAGGCGTGCGCGTCGACGCCGTCGCCGTCGACGTCCCCGTCGGCGCCGAGGCGCGGGTCGACCGGCTCGACGCCCCGTCGACGATCAACCTCGGGCAGCAGGCCGGCGCCCAGGCGATCGTGGTCAGCAACACGGCGACGAAGGCCACGGTGCGCTGGTACCTCGACAACAGCCTGCTCGACACGACGACCGTGGACCTGCCGGCCGGCGACACGCCGCTCACGCACTCCGTCAAGCCGGCGACCACCGGCTTCCACTCGGTGCGCGTCACCATCGACCCCGTCCTCGACACGTACGCCGAGAACAACGTCGGCGAGGCGCTGGTCCAGGTCGTCGGCCCACCGCACGTGCTCGTGGTCGAGCAGGCGGCCGGCGGCGCGGCCAGCCTCGAGTCGGCGCTCGCCTCGGCCGGCATCGTGGCGACGGCGATCACGCCCGACCGCCTGCCGCGAACGGCCGCCGACCTGGCCTCGTACCAATCGGTCGTGCTGGTCAACATCCCGGCGTCGAGCCTGGGCACGGACGGGATGGCGCTCCTCCAGGCCGCCACCCGCGACCTCGGCACGGGGCTAGTCGTCATCGGCGGCGCGGACAGCTACGGCCCGGGCGGGTACGCGGGCACGTCGCTCGAGCAGACGCTGCCGGTGCAGATCGAGATTCCGCAGAACATGCAGAAACCGCCGGTCGCGGTGATGCTCGTGCTCGAGACGACCGAGTCGGGGGAGGGCGACCAGGTCGTGCGCGGCGCGGCGGACGCCGTGATCGACCAGCTCACCTCGCGCGACTACGTCGGCGTGACCAACGGTACGGGCGGGAACGTCGTCGTGCCTCTCACCCGCCTGACCGACAAGGCGAAGATCAAGTCGACGATCGACCAGATGTCGCTGGGCGACCCGCCGAGCTACGTCGAGGATCTCAACGTAGCGATGCAGCAGCTCGACAAGAGCCAGGCGGCGCTGAAGCACATCATCCTGCTCGGCGACGGCGACGCGACCGGCGGCAACTACCAGGCGGTGGTGACCAACGTCCACAGCCACGGCATCACGGTTTCCACCGTCGCGGTGGGGTCGTTCGGCACCGACGCGGCGCTCATGCGCCAGATCGCCAGCTGGGGCGGCGGCCGCTTCTACCAGAGCAACAACGTGCGCGACGTGCCCCAGATCTTGCTCAAAGAAACCAACGAGGCGCTCAAGCCGTGGATCGTCGAAGGGACGTTCACGCCGCAGCTCGCCTCTCTGCTCGAGGCGCTGCCCGGCGTGCCGCTTACATCCTTTCCGTCGCTGACCGGTTACGTGGCCACGACGCCGCGCGCGGCGGCGGACGTGATCTTGCAGAGCCCGACCGGCGACCCGCTGCTCGCGACCTGGCAGTACGGTCTGGGCCGCGTCCTCGCCTGGACGAGCGACGCCCAGGGCCGATGGACCGCGGCGCTCCTGCGGTGGGCGTCCGCCAACCGTTTCTTCGGCGACGTCGTCCGGTACTCGCTGCCGCAGGCCGGCGACCCGGCGCTGCAGCTGGAGACGCACGTGCAGGGCGACCACACGCACCTCCTGGTCACGGCGCCCACGTACTCCGGCGCGACGGTGAGCGTGAGCGCGGTGACTCCGGACCTGTCCGACCAGCAGCTGACGCTCGCCTCGACCGGTCCCGGGCGCTACGAGGGCGACCTGCCCGCGGACCAGGTGGGCAGCTACCTGCTCCACGTCACGCAGTCCGCCGGCGGCGTCGTGCGACACGACAACACGTTCGGCGTCGTCGTGCCGTACTCGCCCGAATACCGCGACCTGGGCACCGACCCCAACACTCTGCGGGCGGTGGCGACGGCCGGCGGGGGGAGACTCGTCACCGACGTGTCCCAGGTGTACAGCCTCCCCGTGCCCGCCGCCCAGGCCGCGGTCGCAGTCGACGAGCTGCTGCTCGTGCTCGCGATCATCCTGTTCCCGCTCGACGTGGCGCTGCGGCGGCTAGTCCTCAGCGTCGAGGACGTGCCGGCGTGGAAGTCGGCGTTCCAGCGCAAGCCCGCCAGGCCGATCGCGGCCGAAGCTGCGGCCATCCGCTTGAGAAAGCGCGTGGCCGAGGTCCGGACCGAGCGCTCGGCGCGGTCCGAGCCTGCGGAGACGCAGCCCGAAAAGACGCTCGAGGAGCTGCGCGCCCGCCGCAAGCGCTGATGCCGCCGCAAGCTCCTGGACCGCGCCACGTTGGGCGTTGCAGGGGGTAGACGTATTGCGCAGCCACGCTGCATACGCGCTGCGGCTCGCCGGGGTCGCAGTGGTTTACTTCGTCGCCGCGCGTCTCAGTCTCGGCCTGGCCCTCGTCCACGGCCAGGTCACGCCCATCTGGCCCCCGACCGGCATCGCGCTGGTCGCCATCCTGACGTTCGGCCGTCGCATGTGGCCGGCGATCGCGATCGCCGCCCTGGCGACCAACCTGCCCATCGGTCCAACGCCGCTGGCCGCCGCGGCGATCGCCGCCGGCAACACGATCGCGCCATTGACCTCGGCCGAGCTCCTGCGGCGTGTGGGCTTCCATCTCGACGTCGACCGCATGCGCGACGCCCTCGCCATCGTCTTTCTGGGCGCCCTCCTCGGCATGACGATCAGCGCGACCTTCGGCACAGCCGTGCTGACGCTCTCCGGGGCGGTGGCCACAAGCCAGCTTGCCGCCACATGGGCGGTCTGGTGGGCAGGCGACGCGATGGGCGTGCTGCTCGTCGCGCCCTTCCTGCTCAGCTTCTGGCCGCACCATGGCGTCCAGCTCACGTGGCCCCGCCGCGTCGAGCTGACGGCGATGCTGGCGGTCGTCGCGCTGGTCACCTATTTCCTGTTCGAGAACAAACTTCGTCTCGAGTACCTGGTGCTGCCCCTGATCGCGGTCGGCGCCTGGCGATTCCGGCTGCGCGGGGCGGCGCCCGCCGCCTTGACCGCCTCGCTGGTCGCGGGGTGGTCGGCGGTCCATGGCTATGGCCCCTTCCAGGGCGAGTCTCTCTTCGAGAAGATGGTGACGCTCCAGGTCTTCAACGTCAGCGTCAGCCTCGCCTCGTTCGTGCTCGCCGCGTACGCCAACGCGCGCGACCAGAGGGAGCAGATGTCGAACCTGTATCGAGGCGCGCGCCTGGCGATGGCCGCCAAGACGGACGCCATCGACGTGGCCGCGAACGAGCTCGGTCCTCCCGTCGCGGTGCTGACCAGCTATCTCGCGATCCTCTCCGAGGGCAAGCTCGGCCCGCCGCCGGCGAAGTGGCGGTCGATCCTCAACGTGATGGCCGACAAGGCCTGGCAGATCGATCGGATCATCAACGACCTCGTCGACGCCGCCCGCATCGAAGCCGAGCAGCAGGCGCCGAATCGCGGCCACGTGGACCTGCGGGAGATCGTCAGGAAGGCGGTCGACCGGGCACGGCCGCGGGCGGAGATCACCGGCGCGAGGATCGCCCTCAAGCTCGCGGCCGAGCCCGTGCTGGTCGAAGGCGACGCGCGCCAGATCGGACGCATCCTCGACAACCTGATCAACAACGGCCTGACTTACGTTTCGCGTCCTCCACGCCTCAAGGTCGAGGCCCGCAGCAACGGCGCCCACGCTCTGGTGCACGTCACGGACAACGGGGTGGGCATGTCGACCGCCGAGCGAGATCGGGTCTTCGAACCGTTTCGCCGAACGACGGATCCCGCGTTCCGTAGCATCCCCGGCGTGGGCCTCGGCCTATACGCGAGCCAGCAGCTCGCCGAGGTGAATCAGGGGCGCCTGATACTCGAGAAGACAGAACCCGGCGTCGGCTCGAGCTTCGCGCTCGAGCTGCCGCTGTCGAAGGCGAAGCCCCCGCGCTAAGACGCGAGCCTGGCCGCTGCTTTGCGGAAGAAGCCCATCGCCTCGTCGGCCGAAGGCACGGCGATGACGTTTTTCTCGGCGAATTCCTGCGCGCCCGGCCAGTCCTTGGCGCGAATACGTCGAGCCGCGGCCGTGCGGTCGTAGTCGGTCCGCTTCAGCTCGACACCGGGTCCCAGCATCGACCAGTAGGCGCCGGGCTCGCCGTAGGGCATGCCGACGCTGCCCGAGTTGACCACCCGCAGGCCGTCGATCATGCGGTCGAACTGCATGTGCGTGTGCCCGCAGACGACCAGGTTGGCGTCGACCTCGCCAAACAGACGCCGGACACCGTCCGCCGGCGTCTCGACGGTGAAGATGTCGGTGTTGTTCTTCGGGGTGGCGTGGCAGAAGAGGACGCGCCCCACCCCGTCCACGCTGTCGATCGCCACCGTGTCGTCGAACGAGGCCAGGAAGTCGCGCTGCTCACGGGTGATCTGCCTCGCGCACCAGTCCGCAAACGGGCCCGGCAGAGGCGCCGGTGGCTTGCCGTCGAACTCGTCGATCAAACCATCGTCGGCATTGCCGCGCACGAAACGCACGTCGCGCAGCGTCATCAGCAGCTCGATGGTCTCGGCGGGCATCGGGCCGGACGCGACGTCCCCGCAAGAGACGATCAGGTCCGGCTTTTCGCGCCGGATCTCCGCCAGCACCGCCTCGAGCGCGGGTAGGTTGCCGTGGACGTCCGAGATTACAGCCAAGCGCATGGTCAAGCCTCGGCCAGGACCTCCTTGAGCGACTTGCCGTAAGGCCAGTGCCGGGTCTTGTCGCCTTGCTCCCACGCCTCGCGCAGCCCGGGCGTGCCGAGATCCCAGTCGGAACGTATCTTCATCGTCACCGCGCGAAGGTCGCGCCGCAGGTCGTCCGGTCCCGGCCGCCCCCAGTACCAGTAGCCGTTGTACATCGAATGAATGACGAGCCCAGG
Source organism: Candidatus Dormiibacterota bacterium (assembly GCA_035689485.1). Classification (GTDB taxonomy): domain Bacteria; phylum Chloroflexota; class Dormibacteria; order Dormibacterales; family Dormibacteraceae; genus 40CM-4-65-16. Next base: position 25,633 of record DASSLL010000040.1, read on the forward strand.
CTCGAGGACGAATGTGTAGGGGATCATCGGGTTGTGGTGCGGGTCCGTGTACTCCTGGATGTCGAGGTCCTTCTGGACCTTGCGCTGTGGGTCGGAGAGAAACGGCCAGTGCGCGCCCGCGGCGGCGCGCATCTCGTTGAGCTCGAGAAGCGGATCCGTCGAGATGGTCACGATCCTGGTGTACGCGACGTTGATCTCGGGCTCGAGCGCGGCGAGCATCCGGTGCTGCTGCGCGTCCTTCGGACAGAAGTGGCCGCGCGAGAGGACGAGGATCATCGGGTCGCCGCCCTGCACCTTCGACAGCGTCCGCTGTGTGCCTCGCTCGTCGGGAAGCGTGTAGTCGGGAAAACGGCCGCCGGGTTTGATGTCAGGCCTCATGGACGTGAGAACCACGGGCCCCGGCGCTGTATTCGCTCTAGCCGTCCCGCATCTGGCGGGCCTGCGTTTCCGCCGACTCGTGGTCCGCATAAGGACCGTCGAGTCGCACCCCCTCGGCCTGACCGCTGCCGTCGACCTCGGCGCTGACCACGTACCACCGCTTGCCGAGATGCAGCACGCCGTGGTGCATCTCGCCGCTCCAGCTCTTCGGCGTAATGCCGAGCCTGTCCTGCTCCCCCACCAGGCTCAGTCTATGCGGGTACGAGTCCGAGCGATCGCTCCGACTATCGCCAGCGAGCCGAATGCGACGGCGAGCACGGCCCCGAGGAGAAGGAGGGGAGCGCTGAAGCCGTATCGGAGCGCGCTGAGGAGAACCACGGCCCCGCCCACCAGGAGCCCGAAACCGACGCCCCAGAGCCAGGGCCGCGGCATTACCTAGACAACGCCCGAACGCATAAATCCACGCCAAAAAATTCACTCCCGCTTAGATTTCTCTCGTTGTCCAGTTCGCCGGTAGGCATCTACGACTCGGGGGTGGGCGGCCTATCGGTGCTGCTAGAGATCCGGTCGGCCATGCCGGCGGAGTCGATCGAGTACGTCGCCGACTCGTCCAACGCGCCGTGGGGCGACAAGCCGCCGGGCTTCGTCCGCGAGCGGGGCCTGAAGCTCGCGCGCTTCCTGGTCGGGCGGGGTGTGAAGGCGATCGTGATCGGCTCGAACACCGGCACCGCCGGGTCGGCGGAGGCGGTCCGCGGTGCGCTGTCGGTCCCGGTCGTCGGCATCGAGCCCGGCATCAAGCCCGCCGTGGCCGCGACGCGATCGGGCGTGGTCGGCGCCATCGTGCCGGCGGCCGTCGGCGAATCGGACCGCCTCGCCTCGCTGCTCGACCGTTTCGGCAGCGACGTCCGGGTGTTCATCCAGCCGGTGCCCGGGCTCGTCGAGCACATCGAAGCGGCCGACACGGACAGCGCCGAGCTGAGACGAAAGGTCGAGGGCTTCATCCGGCCGATGCTCGAGGCGGGGGCCGACACGATCGTCCTCGGCTCGACGCACTACGTCTTTCTCAAGCCCGTGCTCACCGCGATCACCGGCGGCCGGGTCACGCTGATCGAGACCGGCGCGGCGGTCGCCAGGCAGCTGCGACGCGTGCTCGAGGAGCGCGGCCTCCTGGCCGCCGGCGGCGGCGAAGGCCATGAGCGTTTCTGGACGAGCGGCGAGCCGGCCAGGTCGACGCGCGTGATGTCCGAGCTTCTCGGGCGGAAGGTCATCGTGGAGAAGCTGCCGCCCGGCGTCTGACCCCGCAGCCCTTCTTGCAAAAGGCTTACCAATGGCACAGCGATTTCTAAAACGGCATTCGCAAAGTAGCCGCCGTGAGGATCGCGTGGCGCGCCGGCGTCGTCGCCTGCTTCGTCTTCCTCTCGGTCGCGCCGGCGGCCACCGCGGTCCAGGCCAGCTCGGTGCCGATGCTGCCGCCGGTGGCGCCATGGCCGGCGGCGGCCGCGAGCATCCAGAGCTTCACGGCCGCGGCGACCGAGCTCGAGGCGCGCAGCCCGTTGGCGCTAGGTGAAACGGTCGAATCCATCATCGGCGCGAGCGGCGGAACCGCGAGCGTGAGCCTCGTCGAGCTGGGCGGCCCATCGCCCGTCGTGTGGTCGTACAACGGCGGCGAGGTGTTCACGGCGGCCAGCACCTACAAGCTTGCCGCGCTGATGATGCTGGCGGACGAGGTCGCCACCGGCACGACCGGACCAGACGGCTACGTCTGCTACGAGGACTCGGACTACGAAGACGGGTGGTTCGACGACTACTCGGACGGCGCCTGCTACACGCGCTTCGAGCTCGCGCAGCGCGCCGGCCTGTACTCCGACAACACCGCGGGACACATGCTCGTTCGCGACCTCGGCGGCGCCGATGCCCTGAACGCGTGGGCGGCGGCGGGGGGAGCGACAGCCTCGGTCTTCTTCACAGACAACACCACGACCTCGAACGACCTGGCGGCGCTCTGGACGGCCGAGGCGAAGGGCAAGCTGGGCGGCGCCGCGGCGCAGGCGTGGCTGTACCCGCTGCTGACGCACACCGCGACCGAGGCCGGGATCCCGGCCGGCGTGGCGTCACGGAGCACGGTCGTCCACAAGACCGGCGCCATCGACCTCGTCGAGAACGACGCGGCGCTGGTCGAGTCGGGACCGAACGGCGCGTACGTCCTCACGGTGATGACCGACGATCTCGGTGGCGATGCGGGCTGGCAGCTCATCGCGTCGATATCGGCCGCGGTGTGGACCTTCGAGGCCGCGCGAGCACACTGACGCCGAGCGTCAGCCGCCGACCTTCAGCACCAGCCCGATCGCGTAAGTGATGCTGCCCACGATGATGCCGGCGATGGTCATCTCGAGCCCGGCGGACCACCACGTGCGCAGCGTGAACAGCGCCTTGGACGCGCCGACGAGGAAGTGCGCGATGAGAGACACGACCGCCGCCGTGATGACCCCTGTCGTGCCGCGCAGCCAGAAGAAGGGAAACACGGGCACCATCGCACCGATGAACGTGCTGACGCCGGCCGCGATCGCCGCCTGCACGGGGTTGCCAGCGGTCTCGAGCGAGCCGAGCTCCTCCGGCCCGTGCACCTTGAGGAGCGCGTCGGGGCTGGCTGCGAGCTGCTCGGCCAGCCGGTCCGCCGTCTCTTTGTCGATGCCTTTGAGCTGGTAGAAGAGCGAGGTCTCCTCCTTCTCCTCTTCGGGGTTTTCGACGATCTCCTGCCGCTCCCGCTCGACGTTGGCCGCCGCGACCTCGCCCTCCGAGCGCTCGGCGAGAAAGGCGCCGGTCGCCATCGAGAGGCCGGACGCGATGGCGCCGAAAAGGCCGGCGGTGAGGACGAAGCTCGAGCCGCCCGTGGCGCCGGAAACGCCGGCGACGATGCCGAAGACCGCCGCGAGGCCGTCGTTCGCGCCATAGATCGCGCCCGAGATCCAGCCTGCGCCGGTCCGGTGCCAGGACTCGCGGCCGAGGATGCGGTTGAGCCTGCTCTGCACGCTCGAGGGCGAGGAAGACGCCGCGGTGTGAGCCACCTCGAACGACTCGAGCGAACGCGAATGGCCCTGCTCTTCGATGCGGATGCTTTCGAGCACGGCGTCGGTCTGTGGGTCGCCGGTCGACCGCTTGTAGCGGTCCGTAATCTCCAGCTTCTCGGCGGCTTCCATGCGCTGGATCACGGTCTCGATCGGCGCCAGGCGGGCTTGCAGCCTCTGGAACATGGAAAGCCTGACCGTCGCGGGGTCAGGCACCGCCTGGCCCAACTCCTTCAGCCGCTTTTCGATCCGCTCACGGTGCGAACCCTCGGCGCCGGCGATGGCGCGAACGATCTCGGCCTTGCGCGGGTCCCCCATCCGGCCGGCCAGGATCTCGTACATGGCCCGCGCCTGCACCTCGCCCTTCCAGGCCTGGCGCAGGCGGTCGACCGCCTCTTGGGTCGACGTGCCATGCGCCACGAGCTAAAGCTAGAGCGAGTCGGCGGGCGGCTGTTTGCGGGTCGCTTCGCCCACGATCACACGCACGCGCTGAACCGCGTTGTTCTCCACGCCCTCGAGGTTCCAGTTGGGATCGACGGGCTGCACATTGCCCAACGTGTCGGTGCCGCGGACGCAGAGCTCGTGCTCCCCGGGCCGGGTCGCGTCCCAGCGGTGGGTCCAACGGTGCCAGGCGTATGGACCGCCAGCCTTCTCCACCACCGCCGCCGACCACGTGCGCCCACCGTCGTCGCTGAAGTCGACGCCGGCGATCGGTCCGTGGCCGGACCAGGCCCGGCCCTCGACCAGCTGCACCGAGGGCTCCAGGAAGCGTGTTCGCGACATGAAGTCCGGATGGCCGGGCGGGACCATCAGCGCGCGCGGCCTCATGCGCTGCACCGGCTCGCCGGCCTCGCCATCTTTCGTGCGGAAGTGGTAGGCCGTCGTCTGCTGGTATCCCTGGAACTCGTGGTCGATGACCGTGACCGACCGCAGCCACTTCACGTGCGTCATGCCGTACCAACCGGGCACGATCAGGCGCAGCGGAGAACCGTGCTGCGGCGTCAGCGGCCGGCCGTTGATCGCGTACGCGAGCAAAACCTCCTCGCGCGTCGCATCGGCCACGGACAGGCTGCGCTCGTAAAGCTGCTCGACCTCGCCCTGCACGCCGCGGTCGTGACCCGTGAAGACGACGTCGACCGCGCCGTCTCGCATGCCTGCTTCGTCGAGCACGGCGCGCAGCGGCGTGCCCGTCCACTCGGCGTTTCCGACCGCCTCGCCGAGCCACGGCTGGCTCAGCGGTCGTGGCGAAAGGAGCGCGCGTCCGTTGCCGGCGCACTCGAGCGTCACGGCCAGCGTCGTCGCCGGTCTCGACATGAGGTCGTCGAGGGTGAGGCTGAGCGGCTTGCGCACGTGGCCGGCGATGTGCAGCTCGTACCTCACGGGGTCGAGCGACGGAATGTCGAAATGAATCAGCAGGTAGTGCAGCCCGAGAGGCGTGACGTCGTAGCGCAGCGCCTCGAGCGGCATCGAATGGTTGCGGACCGCGAGCTGCAGCTCTTCGGGCGTGATGTCGGATGTCGTGAGGAGGTCGCCGGCCTTCCTCGAGCTCACTTGCTTGATCCGGCTAGTCTAAAAGTGATGCAAGACCGAAGCGAAAACCAGATCGTCAGCCGGCTGCTCGAGCTCGAGAACGACGAGCAGGCCGAGCGGCGTGTGCGGCTTTCAGGCGAGAGGTACCTTTCCTTGCTGCAGGATCCGGACAGCGGGCGCAGCTACGTGTTCCGCCACGGCGTCGACGACACCGAAGGCGCGGACGTCCCCGAAGAGTCCGAGTTCTTCGAATACGACACGATCGACGTTGCGCGGCGTGCGTTCAACCAGATCCTCGGTGAGGCCCGGCGCGCCGGCACCGTCGTCGACGAGGACTCGACCGACGACCTAGGCTCCTTCGAAACCGGCGGCGCGGAGATCCGCGACCTGTACGCCGACCAGGACGAGGACGTGCTCACCCAGGACGACGCGATCAGTGAAGAGGACGCCTAGCAGCGCATCTGCCGGCAATCGCGGGTCCGCCTAGACCGGGGTCAGCAGCCGGTTCGAGGTGTGCGCCAGGTGCCGGGCCGGGTCCGGCTCCATCGCCTTGCGCTCGGGCGCGTTGTAGTAATCGGCGTCGGCCTGCTGCCACGACTTCGGCCCGTCGTAGCTGATGATCCACACGAACTGGTCGGTGCCGTCCACCGTCCACGCGCCGAGAATCTTGAATCCGTGCTTCATGCGGAGCGGCGCGATCCTGGTGCGCCACTCCTCCAGCCACTCGGCCATCTCGCCGGGCTTGACGGTGTACTCGCGGTATTGAGTGGTCAAGACAAGACGATCAAGCGCGACGCATGCCGCCGGCCATCTCCTCGAGGCGGCGGATCCGCTCCTCGATCGGCGGGTGTGTGCTGAAAAGCCCCGACAGCGTCTGTCCGCTCAACGGATTGACGATGTAGAGGTGCGCGAACGCAGGCTGCGCCGTCTGCGACGGCACGGCCTGGGTGGCACGCTGCAGCTTGCGCAGCGCCGAGGCGAGAGCCATCGGGTCGCCTGAGACTTCGGCCCCCGTGCGGTCGGCTTCGAACTCGCGCGATCGCGAGACCGCGAGCTGGATGAGCAGCGCCGCGAGCGGCGCCAGGATGATGGTGAGGATCGCGGCGATGGCGCCGCCCGCCCCCTGGTCGCGGTTGTCTCGACCGCCGTAGCCGCCGAACATGAGGCCCCACTGGGCGACGTTCGCGATGAGCGTTATCGCGCCGGCGATTACCGCCACGACGGAGCTGATCAGGATGTCGCGGTTGCGCACGTGGCCGAACTCATGGGCAAGGACGCCGTACAGCTCCTCCTCGTCGAGGATGCGGAACAGCCCCTCGTTGACGCAGATCGCGGCGTGCGACGGGTTGCGGCCGGTGGCGAACGCGTTCGGCGAAGGATCCGGGCTGACGTAGACCCTCGGCCGCGGGACGCGGTACTGGATGGCGAGGCGATCGGCCAGGCGGTACAGCATCGGCGCCTCGGCGTCGGAAACCTCACGCGCGCGGGCCGCGGCGAGGGCGATGCGGTCGCTGAACCAGTACGCGGTGCCGTTCAGCACGATCGCCAGCCCGAGCGCCCAGTAGAGGCCTCCGGTGCCGAGCAGAATGCGGCCGACCAGCACGAGCAGGACGGTCATGGCGACGAGAAGGACGGCGGTCTTGACCTGGTTCACGGCCGTATTCCTTCCCTTATACGCCGCGCGTGAATCAACGGGTGGAGGCCGGCGCGGTGCCGGCCTCCACGTGCGTTGCCTACTTCTTGAGGCAGCTTCCCGACGTCTGGTTGGCCGCTCTCAGCATGTTCACGGTGTTGTCGTCCGCATAGGCGATGTGCGCGCAGCCCCTCGGGTCGAGGTCCTCCATGATGAAGTCGAGCAGGTTGCGGTTCGAGCTCGGCGCGACGCAGAAGATGCCGAGGTTGCAGATGTCGCCGATGTGCATCGGCGTAGTCGTGATCTGCGTGACGGTCCATGTCGCGGCGGCCGGACTCGACGTCAGGTTCGTCGACTGCGCCGCGTAGAGGTTCCACTTACACGGCGGTGGATAGGTGGGCGGGTTGCCGGTCGCCTGCGGACCGGCGCATCCGCCCGCGTCGGCCTTGCCGAACGCATCCGTGGGCAGGATCTCGGTCGTGCGCAGGTACGCGACGTCGACCTTGCCCGGTGACGCCGCCGCGATGGCCGGGAACCAGTGCGTCCCGGTCTCGGCGGCGCCGTTGACGCGGTACGCCTTCCCCGCGCTGCCGGGGATCAGCCCGCCGCCGCCGTCCCAGGTTTGGCCGCCGTCGGCCGACCACACGACGTACATGTCGTATTCGCACGAGAAGTCGGACTGGACGGTCCCGGCCGTGGACTCCGCCGAGCACGTCGCCGGATTGGAGCTGAGGTTGTTGGCAAAGCCGTAGTACGGGTTGCCCTGGTCGTCGATCGTGAACGCGGCGAACGGTGTCGAGGCGTCATGCCCGATACCCGCGTCGAACGCCTGCTGCGGCGTCCACGTGAGGCCGTTGTCGTCCGAATAGGAGACCCAGAGCGTGTGGAACGACTGCAGCATCGAGACGTTGCAGCCGGTCGCGTTCTGCGCGAGGTCGGCGGCGATCCAGGCGACGATGATGCGGCCGGCGTGGGGGGTTCCCGGAGGCGCGATGCCAACGCCCGCCGGCACGGTGTTGCAGAACGTGTAGCCCTGGGCGACGAGGGTGCCCGTGACCGCGCCCGGTGTCACGGCCGGGCTGGCGAGCACCTCCTGGGCGGGACCGAAGGTCGCTCCGCCGTCGTGCGAGATGTTCACCCAGATCTGGCTCGGACCATAGAAGTCGTGGTACATGAGCACGACCTCGGCCTGAGATGTCGACGTCGCGGGGGGCAGGATCGATGCGGCCACCCAGTCGCGGTCGACGCCGAACGCGCTGCAGCTGGTCGCGCACTGCGGGATCGCGCCCGCCCCGTGGGCCCAGGTCGTGCCGTGGTCGACCGACTTCCAGACGTCCGCCTGCAGTGGCGCGACGCCCTGGCTGCCGGCGAGGTTGCATAGGTAGACCGAGTTCGCCTGGTCGGTGGCCAGACAATCGTCGCCGGAGCTCGGGTCGGCGGTCGTGACCTTTTGCCACGAGGCGCCGCTGTTCGTCGACGTGTAGGTGATCGTGCCTCCGCTCGGAGTGGTGTCGTAGAGCCGGCCCGCGCTGTCGGATACAAGCGACGGCTCTCCGCCGTAGGCCCCGACGTTGGCGACCGTGTACCCGGGCGGCTGAGCGGCAAGCCCCGGCGAGGGTCCTACAGCGGCGACGACAGCCGCGGCGGCAGCCAGCACAAAACGGCGTCTATGCATTTCCGCACCCCCCAGTTCGCGGGCTCTAGTCCCGCGCAGCCACCATCAACGTATCAACTAACGCGTACGGATGCCGAGCTCATCGAGGTGCGTCAGCAGGTCGGCCGGGTCGTCGTAGCTGCGATACGCGCCGGCGGTCTCCAGCTCCTCGCGGCCGTAGCCCCCGGACAGCACGCCGACGCCGAGGGCGTGCGCACGCTGCGCGGCCAGCATGTCCCACACGCTGTCCCCGACGACGAAGCTCTCGCCGATCGGCGTGCCCAGCGCCTCCGCGGCGGCGAGGAATAGGTCCGGGTTCGGCTTGGCGTACGTGACCTTGTCGCGCGTGATCACGGGCACGCCGGGCGGGAGCCGGAGCAGCCCGAGCGACGCCCCGGCCGTGACGTCGCTGCCGCTCGTGGCGATCGCCCAGGGGACGTCGAGCCGGGTCAGCGTATCGAGAAGCTCCTGGGCGCCCGGGAGCGGCTGCACCTCACCCACGCGCCGCCTGTACGCCTCCTCGTGCAGACCGCGCAGCCGGCCGGCCTCCGCCGCGTCGATCTCTCGGCCCGTCTCGCGCACCAGCGCGCGGACGAAGAGGCCGCCGCTCATGCCGATGCGCCGGTGGATGCGCCATACCGACAGCGGGATGCCGGCGGACTCGAGCGCCTCCTTCCACGCGAGCACGTGCTGGTACACGCTGTCGAGCAGCGTGCCGTCGAGGTCGAACAGCACCGCCGGACGGTCGGTGCGCACTGCCGCTGACCCTAGTGGATCGCGCCTGTCTGGGAAGTGAGGGGTCTAGACTCCGAGCTCGATGTCGCCCAGCATCCGGCTCGGCCGGATCTTCGGGATCGAAGTCGGGTTCAACTGGAGCCTGATCTTCGTCTTCGCGTACATCGCCTGGGTGCTTGCGTCGTCGGTGCTGCCCTCGGCGGCGCCCGGGCACGGGGCGACGACCTACTGGATCATCGGCCTCGCCGGCGCCATCCTCTTTTACGCCTGCCTGCTCGCGCACGAGCTGGCGCACGCGGTCGTCGCCCGCAGCCGCGGCATCAAGGTCGGCGCCATCACGCTGTGGCTCTTCGGCGGCGTCTCGAGCCTCGAAAGCGAGCCCGCGAGCCCAGGCACGGAGGCGCTGGTCGCCGGCGTCGGCCCCATCACCAGCCTGGCCGTCGCCGGCGTCTCCTTCGCCGTCGCATACGTGACGACGAACGATCTCGCGGGCGGGCTCTTCAGCTATCTGTTCTTCGTCAATCTCGCGCTCGCGATCTTCAACCTGGTGCCCGCGTTTCCGCTCGACGGCGGCAGGCTGCTCAGCTCCGTGCTGTGGTGGCGCGCGGGAAGCCGGCAGCGCGGCGTCCACCAGGCCGTCCGCGTCGCGAGCGTCTTCGCCTACCTGATGATCGCCGGCGGTGTAGCGCTGCTGTTCTTCGGCCAGCCGGTCAACGGCATCTGGCTCGCGTTCATCGGCTGGTTCCTGCTGTCTGCCGGCACCCAGGAGGAGGCCGGGTCGACGGTGCGGACATACCTGCAGTCGATCCCGGTCTCAGCCGCGATGACCTCGCCGGTCGTCACGCTGCCCGATTGGGTGACCGTCGAGCAGTTTCTCGAGTCGATCGCGCCGAACCACAGCTTCACCACCTACCCGGTGCACGACCCGTCGGGCAAGCTGACCGGCGTCGTCCGCCTGCGCGACCTGGTCCGCCTACCGAGCACAGAACGTGCCGCCAAGCACCTCATCGACGCGGCGCTGCCCATCGGTTCGGTGCCGACGACGAACCCTCGCGAGGAGCTGCTGCCCTTGATGCGCCGCCTCGGTCCCGGTCTCGACCAGCGCGTGCTCGTGTTCGACGGCGGGCAGCTCGTCGGCATCCTGTCGCCCGCGGACGTGGCGCGTGTGCTGTCGGCGCGCCAGGCGACCGCCAGCGCGCCGCGCGGCTAGCGCTTTACGGCTTTCTCGATCTCTTCGCTGAGGTCGCGAAACGTCTCGGCCACCGCTGATCCGAACGAGCGCGCGGTCTGCTTCGTCTTCTCGCGCACGGCGGGGTCCTTGGTCGTCGTCTCGAGTGACTTGAACACCGCTTCGGCGGCGGTGCGCAGCTGCTCCAGAGATCGATTCAGGTCCGCCGTCGTCTTGGCATCGTCGGCCTTGCGGTAGTTCCGCTTGAGCTCACCGGCGAGACCCTGGATGTCCGCCTCGAAGCGGTCCCACGCGCTCTTGGTGCCGTCCGTCATTTCTTCCTTCCTCCGTTCTTCTCGACCTTGGCCGACGCGGCAAGCGCCTCGGCTTTGTTGGGAGCCGGCGTCCCCGGCATGTGGAACAGGCTCGTGACGGCGTCGACGCCGGGGACGTCGCGCACCGCCGCCTCGATCCGGCGCATCTCCTCGGACGACGCGAGCTCGCCTCGCAGGATCACCGTCGTGCCTTCGACCTCGAAGGTGATCTTGCCATGCGGAATCGACCGGTTCGCGAAGAGCTCGCTCTCCACGCGGTCGAGAAGCGTCCGGTCCTCGGCATATCGCGGCCGGTCGCCCGCCGTCAGGTGTCGCAACCGGCCGCGCAGGGTGTGTTCCACGTATCTCGCCTGCCTCCGGGCGCGATGCTCGGTCACGCGGGCGACGTGACCTGAGCGCTCGACGAAACGAACACGCCGCGCCCTGCCGTTTTCCGGGTCGAGGAAATACGCCGCCGCGGCCGACGCAGCCGCCAGCACGGCGGCCCCGATCCACCATCTCCTGCTCATGGGTGCACCTCCTTGGCTCTGCACCCAAGAGGCTACGAGCAAGCCGCCTGCAGCGCTGCAATAGTTCCTCTAACTTTGGAGTTACTATAATTATCAGTAACTCTAAAATTGAAGGAGGTGGCGAAATGAGCTCGATCGGCAACAAGAGGTGGCTCGCCCTGGCGGCGACGACGCTGGCCGTCCTCGCCGTGAGCCTCGACGTGACGGTCCTCAGCGTGGCCCTGCCCACGCTCGCGGGAGCGCTCAAGGCATCGGAGTCGGACCTGCAGTGGTTCTCGTCCGGATACGCACTCACGCTGGCAGCGGGCATGCTCCCGGCCGGCGTCCTGGGTGACCGGTTTGGACGCAAGCGGATCCTGCTCGCCTCGCTCGTCCTCTTCGGCGCCGGCTCGGTCCTCTGCGCCTACTCGGTGAACCCCGCGCAGTTCATCGCCGGCCGGGTGTTGCTCGGCGCCGCGGGGGTGTCGATCGTCGTCATGGCGCTGTCCGTCCTCACCGTCCTCTTCGCCGAGGACGAAAGGCCCCGAGCGGTCGGCGTGTGGGCGGCGGCCAACTTCATCGCCCTTCCCGTCGGGCCGATCTTCGGCGGTTGGCTGCTGACCAACTTCTGGTGGGGCTGGATCTTCCTTATGAACGTCCCGGTCGCGGTGCTCGGACTCATCGCCGTGGCGCTGCTGGTGCCCGAGTCGCGCTCGCCCGAGAAGCCGGCCATCGACCCGGCGGGCATGGTCCTGTCGAGCACCGGGCTCGTGGCGGTCACCTATGGCCTCATCGAGCTCGGGCGCAACGGCTGGACGGACCCGCCCTCGCTCGCCGTTGCCGTGGGCGGTGTGCTCGTGATCGTCGCGTTCTTCGTGTGGGAGCGCTACCTGACCGACCGCCCTGGCGGCCGCCCGCTCATCGACCTGGCCCTGTTCGGCAACCGCGGCTTCACGTGGGGCATGATCCTGGCCGCGCTCGGCGGGCTGGCCCTGATCGGCATGGTCTTCACGCTGCCTCAGTACTCGCAGGGCGTGCTCGGCCTCGACCCCGAGGGATCCGGCGTGCGGCTGCTCCCCATCATCGGCGGCCTGATCGCCGGCGCGGTCCCCGCCGACCGCGTGGCGCAGAGGATCGGCGGCAGAGTCACCGTCGCGACCGGCTTCGCGATCACCGTCGCCGGGTTGCTCCTGGGCGCGACCACCTCCCTCGATTCGGGCACGTGGTTCCAGATCGCCTGGCTCGCGATCGTCGGACTAGGCATGGGCGTCGGTTTTGCGACCGCCGCCTCGGCCGCGCTCAAGCAGGTGCCGAGCGAGAAGAGCGGCGTGGCTTCGGCCCTGCTGCAGGCGATGCAGAAGGTCGGCGCGCCGTTCGGGTCCGCGATCCTGGGCAGCGTGCTGGTCACGGTCTACCAGTCCAACCTCGACCTGCAAGGCGTCCCGTCCGGCGTCGCAGCGACCGTCAAGCTCAGCGTCTTCGCCGGGGTCGAGGTGGCCGGCAGGCTTCACTCCTCGACGCTGCTCCTGTCGGTGCGGCATGCTTTCGTCCAGGGCATGGACGCGGCGCTCGTCGTCTCTGCTGGTTTCGCCGCCGTCGCGGTGGTCCTGGCGTTGATCTTCCTTCCCGGTCGCAAGGCGGTGGTCGCGGCCGCCGAAGATCGGCCGGTCAGCGAGGTGGCATGACCGTAGGCTTACGCGAGCGCAAGAAGCTGCGCACGAGGAACGCGATCCAGAAAGAGGCGCTGCGCCTCTTCCTGAAGAAGGGGTTCGAGGAGACGACCATCGAGGACATCGCGGAAGCGGTGGAGATCTCCCCGAGCACCTTCTTCAACTACTTCCCGAGCAAAGAGGCGGTCGTCTTCCAGGACGACCTGGACCCGTTGATCCTGGCCGAGTTCGCCGCGCAGCCCGCCGGCGTGAGCGTCATCGGGGCCCTGCGTCGAGCCATGAAGAAGGTGCTGAGCCGGCAGGCCGTCAGGGATGACGCATTCGTGCGCGAGCGCATCGAGCTCGTCACCAGGACCCCGGAGCTGCGTGCCGCGATGCTGGACCAGTTCGCGCAGCAGGTCGAGGTGATGGCGGAGCTGATCGCGAGGCGCGCAGGCAAGGACCCGAACGATTTCGCGGTGCGCAACATGGCCGGCGCGCTGCTGGGGGTGTTGATCGCCGCCTACTTCGCGACGGCGGAACACCCGGGCACCGACTTCATCGATCAGCTGGACAGGGCGATGGCCCACCTCGAGCGGGGCCTTCCGCTCTGAGCAGAGAGTCGGCCGGGCTCGTCGTCTATCGGCGCGGGGGTGGCGGGATCGAGGTTCTCCTCGAGCACATGGGCGGACCGTTCTGGCAGAAAAGGGACGACGGCGCGTGGTCGATCCCGAAAGGCGAGATCGAGCCGGGCGAGACGCCGCTCGACGTCGCGCGCCGCGAGTTCGAGGAAGAGCTCGGTCAGGCGGCTCCCGCAGGCGACTACGCCTCGCTGGGCAGCATCAGGCAGGCCGGGGGCAAGGTGGTGCACGCCTGGGCGGTGGAGGCCGACGTCGACGTCTCGAACCTCCACAGCACGACGTTCACGATGGAGTTTCCGCCACGTTCTGGGAAATTCCTTACGTTCCCCGAGGTCGACCGCGCGCAATGGTTCGACCTGGTCGCCGCGCGGCGCAAGATCCTGGCCTCGCAGTCGGTGCTGCTCGACCGGGTCGAGGGCCTCGCCTGAGCGGCGAGGCCCTCGCTGAGTATTCCGGCTAGCTGACCGCCGCCAGGGCGTTGACCTGACCGTGGCCGTACCAGGAGTTGTAACCGGTGCCGCCGGTGCAGACCTGCGGCGCGCCGTTGTTGACCGACGGGAAGGCGCCGTACAGCGCCTGCTGGTCGGCCGCGGATGGGCAGGACTGGTTGTCGGCCGTGTTGTTCACCCGAGCCTGCACCGCGCCGGGGCTGGTGATGCCCAGGCTCTCGATCAGGGCCGCGACGCCGGCCACGTGCGGCGAGGCCATCGACGTGCCCTGGAGATAGCAGTAGTGGGCGGTGCCCACGATCACCGAGCGGATGCAGACGATGGTCACGGGATACGACGGGAAGGTGGACAGTACGCGTCCGTTGGGCGCGGCCGCCGTCCGCTGCAGGACGCTGTCGCCGCCGGGCGCGGTCACCTGGGTGACGCTGTCGCCGTAGTTCGAGTAGAACGACTTCAGCCGCAGGTTGCCGTCCGCGGTGACGCCGATGACGCCCGGGATCTCGACCGGAACGACGACGCAGGCATTGGTCACGGGCCGGGTGACCGGCGTCGTGTTGTCAGGGCTCTGCGTGTCCTGGGTCGGGTGGGCGAGGTCGTCGGAGAAGTTGCCTTCGGCCGCCACTACGGTGGTGCCGTTCTGCATCGCGAAACGGATGGCGCGGTCCTCGGCCTTCCAGATTGCGAACTGCGCCGGGTCGTTCTTGCAGTTGAAGTAGAACGGGTCGGCGAAGTAGCTGTTGTTGGTGACGTTGACGTGGTGCGTGCCCGCCCACATGAACGCGCACACGACCGCCTCGGGGAAGAAGAATCCCTGCGAGTCGCCCGCCTTGATGATCGCCAGCCGGACGTTCGGCGCGACCCCGGTGAGGTTACCCGACGCGGCGATGGTGCCGGCGGTGTGGGTGCCGTGGCCGTTGTCGTCCCTCCATCCGGCGACCGTCGGGTTCGGCGCGCCGCCGACGCAGCCGACGCTGTTGCTGGCGTCGATGTTCGGCGCGAGGTCGGGATGGCTTGGATCGGCCCCGGTGTCGATGTCGCCGACGATGACCGAGCGGCTTCCGCCGGTGATCGCGTGCGCCTCGAACGCGTGGATCTGGGTCATGTCCCACTGCAGCGGCGCCAGCGCTCCCGCGGCCGGGTCGGCCGCAGTGCTCGAAGCGTCGTTCGCGTTGGCGTCCGGCTCCTGGTCACGCAGCCTGGCCGCGCCCTGCGCAGTGGCGACGACGGAGTCGACGTCGGACGACGACTGCAGGTTGGCGGCGAAGTCGCTGCGGTCCGACCTGGCCACGGCGACGCCGATCTGCTGGTAGTTGACGACGAGCGCACCGCCCGCGCCCTCGACCTGCGCCGCGGCGCCGGCGGACGACGCGCCCGCCTTGTACACGACCAGGTACGACTGCACCGCGCCGGTCGTGGCCGCGTGCACCGGCGACGCGGGCAGCGACAGCGCGAGCAACGATCCGGCCGCGAGCAACGCACGCGCGCGAGAACGGACGAAGAGAAGGACTGGATGCATACGCGGTTTCCCCCTTACGCCTAACAAACCCCCGACGGATGCCATTCGCGAGCGTATCAATTCCGGGCGCCGCGTGAAACTCCCCGCTCCCCAGGCGCCGCGATTGTCCGGACAATCTCGGGTTTGGTCGCGCCGATTGCTGTGTTTGTCCGGACAATCGGGAGGTTGGGCCGCCGCTAGACTCGGGCGGGTGGGGATCACCGTGGTCCGTCAGGCCGACCTCCCGCGCGACGTCATATCGCGCGACTTCGTCGGCGAGAAGCATGGCGGAGTCGGCGCGTGCGTGATCTTCGTCGACGCGCCTCCAGGAACGGGACCGAAGCTGCACCGCCATCCGTACGTCGAGCTGCTGATCGTGCTCGAAGGCACCGCCACCTTCCGCGATGGAACTTCGACTCGCGAGGTCTCCGCCGGCGAGATGGCCGTGGTCGACGCGCACCAACCGCATGCCTTCGTCAACAGCGGCACCGGCATCCTCCGCCAGGTCGACGTGCACCTCAGCCCGCGATTCGTCACCGAATGGCTCGAGTAGACCCTCACGACCCGGGCGCCGAGGTCGCCGGCAAGCGCGGCGAAGACGCCGGCGATGTGGCCCGCAAGCCGATAAAGGCAGGCACGGGCGACGCGCGCTTCGGCACCGCGAGCTGGACCGACCCGACCATGACCGTGCCGGGCGTCTTCTACCCGCCCGGCCTGAAGACGGCCGAGGACCGGCTTCGCTTTTACGCCAGCCAGTTCTCGATGGTCGAGGTCGACGCGACGTACTACGCCCTCCCATACAAGCGCATGGCCGAGAGCTGGGTCGAACGCACGCCGAAGGACTTCGTGTTCGACATCAAGGCGCACGCGCTCATGACTGGGCAGCCCACCGAGGTCACCCGCCTGCCCAAGGCGATCAAGGAAGAGCTGCCCGGCGAGCTGAAGGAGAAAAAGCGGATCTACCGCAAGGACATGCCCGGAGAGCTGCTCGACGCGGTGTACCAGCAGTTTCGCGAAGCGCTCGAGCCGCTGATCGACGCACACAAGCTCGGCGCCGTGTTCGTGCAGTTTCCCAAGTGGGTGTTTCCGTCGAATGAGGCGCGCGAGCTCATCCTGGAGACGCGCCAGCGGCTCGACCTGCCGATCGCGGTCGAATTCCGCAGCGGCAGCTGGTTCAACGAAAAGAACGCCGAGCGGACGATCCTGTTCCTGCAGGACAACAAGGTCCCTTACGTCGCCGTCGACGAGCCGCAGGGCTTCAAGAGCTCTGTCCCGCCGGTCGTGATCCCGACGAACGACGAGCTGGCGGTGTTCCGCTTCCACGGCCGCAACAAGGACAACTGGGAGAAGACGGACATCCCGCCGTCTGAGCGCTTTCGGTACCTGTACGACGAGGACGAGCTGGCCGACTGGACGCCGAAGATCGCGGCCGTCGCCAGGCAGACGAAGCAGACGCACGTCGTATACAACAACTGCTTCTCCAACTACGGGACGACGAACGCGCGCGAGGCGGCGAAGCTTCTCGCGGAGATGCAGGCCTGAGGGGCTAGCCGTCCATGTGCTGGCGGCACCAGGCCTCGAGCTCGGCGCCGTCGCGCCACGCCTGCGCCACGCGGTCGCGCGCCTTCGCCGTCGCGATCCACGGCCCGGCCGGCCACCGCTTCCAGTAGATGAGCCGCTTGTGCTTCAAGAGCTCGGCGCGCGGATGGTCCTGCGGGTACGGCGGCGGCACCCGCTTGAGCTCCTGGCCCTGGACGTCGTAGCCCTTCTTGCGCAGCTCGGTGACGATCTCGACCAGGCGTCTGCCCGAGCGGTCGTGCGCGACCGCCTCGCGTAGCCGGCGCAGCTGCGCGTCATCGACCATGTACCGGCCACCCGCGGCGACCAGGCCTTCGGCGTCGAGCGAGACGTAGCCGCCGCGGTCGCAGTCGGCGTAGATGTTCAGCTTGTAGGGCGACTTGTCGGCCGAGAACCGGATGTCCCGGTTCGGCCGTGAGATGCGGTGCGGCGGCCCGAACTCCGGCTCGAGGTCGGCCAGCATGGCGACGAGCGGCGCCTTGATCTCCTGCTCGTACTGGCGGCGGTGCGCCTCGAAGTACGCCTTGGTGTTGTTGGCGCGAAGACCGAGGAAGAAACCGCGGAAGTCCCCCTTCCAGCCCGTGAACTTACCCGCCACGGAACGGAAAGGTTAGGCCGAGACCCTCGCCCCGCGCTCGGCGCGCGTTATCCCCGTAGGCCGATGCTGAGGCTCGATTGGGGCAGGCTCCGGGACCAGTGCCTGGTGGGGCTGTCGGTCATCGCCTTCTTGTGGGTGGCCAGCCAGGTGGTCGGCCGGGTCCTGCACATCGTCGTCGTCGTCCTGCTGGCGCTGGTCCTGGCGTACGCGCTCGAGCCCGCGCTGGTCTTGGGACAGCGCTTGCTGCCGCGGGCGCTGGCCGCGCTGCTGATCTACGCCGTCGCGCTGGCCCTCATCGCCGCCGGCGTGCTGCTGATCGCTCCGCCGGCCATCCAGCAGAGCCAGGCCCTGGCCGAGAAGCTCCCGACCTACCTCGACCAGCTCAGCGGCTATCAACCCGCCGGCGTCGACATCGCCGGCGCCCTGCGGAGCTTCGCCCAGTCGGCGGTGCTCAGCGCGGTCACCATCGCGGAGGCGATCGCGGGCGGCATCGTCGACACGGCGCTGGTCCTCGTGCTCGGTTTCTGGTTCATGGTCGACGGCCGGCGGATGGCGCAGTTTGCGATCCGCCTGCTCCCGGAGGAGACGCAGCGGGACAAGGCGCAGTTCGTCCAGGCGACCGTGAGCCAGGTCGTGGGTGCGTACATCCGCGGCCAGCTCACGATGGCGGCGATCATCGGCGTGTCCGCCGGCGTCGGTTCGTGGCTGCTCGGCGTCCGCTATCCGGTCTTGATCGGCATCCTCGCGTTCTTCTTCGAGCTCATACCGATGGCTGGACCGATCCTGGCCTCGCTGCCGGCGGTGATGATCAGCCTCACCCAGCCTTGGCCGCTCGTCGTGTGGGTCGTGCTCTTCTTCGTCGCCATGCAGTTCATCGAGAACAACGTGCTCGCGCCTCGCATCACGGGCGGCGCCGTCGGCCTCCACCCGGTCGCGGCGCTGCTGGCGATCGTCGTCGGCGCCGACCTCGGAGGCGTGGTGGGTGCTCTCTTCGCGGTGCCTTTCGCCGGCGTGGCCTCCGTTCTCATCGCCGCCGTGTGGAAGGGCTGGCGCGGCGAGCCGGTGGTCGTCGAGCGGGGCGGCATGCGGTTCCGGCTGCCGAAAAAGCGCATCCCGGCCTAGACATGTGAAGCCGTATCGCCTCTCGTCGCGACGTTGCCAGTCATAGGACGACAAACCACGGGAGGATTGATGACCATGCCGATAAGCAGCCCTCAGGACAAGTTCATGCACGAGCTCGCGGACATGTACGACGCCGAGCATCAGTTCCTGGAAGCCATGGGCAAGATGCGTGACCAGGCGACCGACGCCAAGCTCCAGGCCATGCTCGAGGAGCACATGCAGCAGACCGAAGGCCAGATCCGCAACCTGGAAGAGGTGTTCGCCGAGGCGGGCAGCTCACCCGAGCGACAGGAGTGCATGGGCGCCAAGGGCCTGGTCGAGGAAGCGTCGAAGATGATGCAAGAGGCGGGGACCGACGAGCTGCGGGACGCGTTCATCGCCGGCGGCGCGACCAAGGCCGAGCACTACGAGATGGCGAGCTACGCCGACCTGATCGACGGGGCCGAGATGCTGAAGATGCGCAAGGCGGCCAAGCTGCTGACCGAGAACCGCGAGCAGGAGATATCGACGGCCCGCAGGCTCGAGCGTCTGGCGCCGAAGCTGGGGAAAGCGGCGGCCTAGGTTGAAGACGGAGGGGCCTCGGTGGCCCCTCCGCACAACGGGCTCAGGCGACGACGATGCCTTCCTGGTCGTCACCGTCGGGGACGGCCGCGACCTGGACGAGCGTCAGCGATCCGGCGGGCCCGATCCGGAAGACGTGGACCGAGCTCGAAAGCCCCGCCTGCACGTACAGAAACGCGCCGCCGGCCGAGTCCGAGTCGATCGCGCCGGGGATGTTCGACGCCGCCGTCGGGTTGACGAGCGTGACGGCGCCGTCGCTCGTGGTCCGGGACTGGCTCACGTCGTTGCTGCCGGTGTTGGAGACGTAGGCGAAGTCGCGCGCCGGCGTCACCCAGCACGCCGCCGCCTGACCGTCGCTCACCGGTGCGCCGGCGGGCGTGATCGTGTCGTCGGCGTTGACCGTGAACGCCTCGAGCGAACCCGTGCCCGCGAAGTTGAGCACCATCTGACCCGCGCTGTTGAAGATGAAGGCAAACGGCACCCCGGCCTCGGCGTTCTTGACCGGCGCGGCGGACGGCGTGCCGTCCGGGCCGATGGAAAAGACATCGACCGTGCCGTGCGTCTTCGTCGTGACGATCAGGTGCTCACCGTCGGGCGTGAACCCGACCTCGGCCGGTGAGCTGAGGAAGAACGGCGTCGTCGTGTTGCCGAGGAGAAGAGTGCGCGTCGAGCCTGCGATCGGCTGCAGACCGTCGCCGGTGACCCGATAGCCGGACACGAAGCCCTGTCCCCCGGCATCGAGCACGTAGACGAGGTTGCCGTGGGCGGCGAGGCTGGTCGGGAAGGGTCCGCCCGACGACACGACCTGCGTGCGGACGAGCGTGTCGCCGGCGATCCTGAACACCGTGATCGAGTCACTGCCCGCGTTGACCGCGAGGAGCAGCCCGCCGTCGCGCACGAGCGAGCCCTGTGACGCAAGCGGATCCGACCCCGCGCCCGCCTGGCGCCCGCCGAGACCGCCGGTGGGATACGTCGTCAGGAACGTCAACGAACCGTCGCCGCTGCGCTGATAGGCCACGATTCCGTTGCCGTCGGTCGAGTTGTCCTGCACGAACAGCGCGGTGCCCCCACCCTGGTCGGACGCGCTCACCGCGGCCGCGGACACCGACACCGCGAGGGCCGCCACCGCCAGCGCGGCCGGCAACCCGAGTAAACGAATCGACCTCTTCATACGTCCGCCTCCTTGCAGCTTGTGCTGGTGATCCGTGTTACCCACGCTGCAGGAGCGGTGTTGAGGCACCGTGACGGGCCGTCACACCGCGGACACAAAAGTGCGGATCGTCAAACGGCCGGCAGGGTGAACCAGAAACGGGTCGAGTGGTCCCTCGACTCGGCGCCGACGTTTCCGCCGGAGGCCTCGACGATCTGCCTGACGATCGCCAGGCCGATGCCTGCCCCGCCACGGGCGGCGTCGCGTGACTTCTCGACGCGGTAGAAGCGTTCGAACACGTGCGGCAGGTCTGACGGGGGAATGCCGTCGCCGCTGTTGGTGATGGTGACCACGGCGTGCGTCCGGCGGGCCTCGGCGCGGATCGACGCCTTGCCTCCGCGCGGCGTGTAGCGCGAAGCGTTCTGCAGCAGATTGGCCATGACCTGAGCGATGCCGTCGGGATCGGCGCGAGCGTTCAGGTGGTCCGGCGTCGCGAGCTCGACGCCGATGTCCTTCGCCTCGAATGCCGGCCTGGCCACCTCGTACGCCGACCGCACCGCCTGCGCGAGGTCGAACTCGGCGCAGACGGCGGCGCGATCGCCGGGCTCGCTGTCCGCGAGCTGGTCGAGAGAGCGGGCCAGGCGAACGAGGCGCTGCACCTCTTCGTGCAGCGAGCGGAACTGCTCCGGCGTGGGTGCGATCACCTCGTCGCGCAAGCCTTCGAGATAGCCCTGCAGGTTGGTGAGCGGCGTGCGGAGCTCGTGGGCCGCGTTGACGATGAACTCCCTTCGCTCGCGCTCTTCGTCGGCGAGTCCTTGCGCCATCTTGTTGAACGAGTCCGCCAGCGAGGAGAGCTCGACCGGGCCACCTCGGGGCACGCGTGCCTCGTAGTCGCCGCCGGCGATGCGCTCGGCCGCTCGAGCCATGTCGCGCAGCGGACGAGAAAGGCGCGACGCGAGGATGATCGCGAGCGCGACGCTCACCGCTATGGCGACCACCACGGCGGCCAGGAAGATGGTCGTGACGCCGTGGTCGAACATCGCCTGCGCCTCCGACGCGGGTGCGCCGGCCTGGACCATGAGCCTGTCGAACGTCGACTGCGCGACGACCAGGACGCCGACCACCAGGACCGCGATCGCGATGGCGGCGACCAGGATGGAGACGAGCGTGATGCCCGTCGCCAGCCCGCGCAGCGGCCGCGGCAGTGTGCGCATTCAGGCCACGGCCCGGTAGCCGAGCCCGCGCACGGTCATGATGTAGCGCGGCGCGCCGATCTCCTCCCCGAGCTTGTCGCGCAGCCGGCCGACGTGCACGTCGACAGTCCGCTCGAGCGCGTCTCCTTGCGAGGCGCCGTACAGAGAGTCGAGCAGCGCCTGCCGCGTGAGCACCCGGCCATGAGCCTGGACGAGCGCCACGAGCAGGCGAAACTCGGCCGGCGTGAGCGACAGCGTCTCCATCCCACGGCGGACCTGGACGCGGTCGAGGTCGATTGTGAGGTCGACGTGGGTCAGCACGCCCCGCTTGCCGTGCGCGCCGTTGGTCTGGTTGGCCCTGCGCAGCACCGCCTTCACCCGCACCACCAGCTCCGCCGGCGAGAACGGCTTGGCCAGGTAGTCGTCGGCGCCTTCGTGGATCCCGTACACGCGGTCGGCCACCGCGCCGCGCGCCGAGAGCATGACTATGGGGACCGAAGAGCGCTCCCGGATGATGCGCATCAGCGCGAGGCCGTCGAGCTCGGGGAGCATCAGGTCGAGGACGATCAGCCCTGGATGCAGGTCGTTGAAGGCGTCGAGCGCCGCCTTGCCGTCCCCCGCGGTGACGACCCGAAAGCCTTCCCGCTCGAGATAGGTCTTGACGAGCGACACGATCTTCGCGTCGTCGTCGACGACGAGGATCGGCCGCTCCATCGCGATCTCCATGCTAGGCGGAGGCTAGTTCTGCAATGTGACGGACGTTTGACGGGTGCACCGACGTCATCGCCTGAACTGCCGGTCGTACTCGGGGAAGTAGTGCTGGATCACCGCCAGGTCGAAGCGACGGAGGATGGAGGTGGGCGGCTCACGCTCCAGTAGGAACTCGAAGCTCCGCCGCACCAGGTCGGCGACGGCCGGGTCGTCGTCGCCCCGGCCCCACCGAGCCACGTCGGCGGCCGTGACGCGCACGCTGTGCCGGGTCGTCCCGCCGGCGGCCCTTACCTCGACCTCGCACGCCCACCCTCCGCCTGCCGGCCCGACCCGAACGTCGACTGAATTGCTCATCAAGTTGAGTAAACCCTTAACCGCCGACAGATAATTTCGCGCGGTGCCCGAAGGCTGGAGGTTTGGAGACTTTCCGGGAGCGGTCGTGGTCTACGACCAGGCCGGTGACGTGGTCGAGGCGACCCCGGCGGCCTGCGAGCTGCTCGGCGTGAGCTGCGAGGAGCTCAAAGCGCGCAACGCGGACGATTCGGGCTGGTTGATGGTCGATTCCGCCGACGGCCCGATCACGGTCCATCCGGCCGTCGCCACCCTGCGCACCTCGCAGGCGATCCGCGGCGCCATCGCCCGCGTGCGGCGCCCGGACGGCAGGGACGTCTGGCTGCAGGTCGACGCGATCCCCGCCGGCTCGCACGTCGTGGCCACCCTGACCGACGTCACCTACCTCATCGCGCACAGCCGGATCTCCACCCGGTCCGCCGGAGACCACATCGTGGACGAGGTGACCGACAGCCTGGCGCAGGCGCGGATGGAGCCACGCTCGATCCTGAGCGCGGTCACCAGGACGCTGGCCAGGCTGCGCCCCGGCATCTGGGTCGCCTCGCTCATGGGCAAGGACCCGAGCGACATGCAGATCATCGTCCGGAACGAGGACGACAGCGACGACTACGCGTTCCGCTACATCGACGCGATGAAGAGGTCGGGCAGCCTGAGCTCGACGCCCATCTCCAGCCGGGTCATCGAGTCCGGCCAGCCGCTGGTGCTGCCCGACATCTCGGCGGAGGACTTCCGGCAGTTCCTGACCGACGACCTGCGCGGCTACCTCGACGCGAACCCGTGGTTTGCGGCGGCGCCGAGGCTCGGGATCATCGTCGTCCCGATGCGGGCCCGGGGCGCCATCATCGGCACCCTGGGCCTTTTCGAGCGCCGCGGCTCCAACCCGTTGACCGAGAAGGACACGATGTGGATCCAGTCCATCGCCGACCGCACCGCCCTGGCGGTCGAGAACGCCCAGCTCTACGAGGACGCGGTCAACCGCCTCGACCGCCTGGCTGCGCTGCAAAGCGTCAGCCTGGCGGTGAGCGCCAGCCCGGACCTCCGGCTCACGTTGAAGGTGATCCTCGACCACGTCACGGCGCAGCT
The DNA here is from genome assembly GCA_035689485.1 of Candidatus Dormiibacterota bacterium. GTDB lineage: Bacteria > Chloroflexota > Dormibacteria > Dormibacterales > Dormibacteraceae > 40CM-4-65-16. Next base: position 49,200 of record DASSLL010000040.1, read on the forward strand.
CAGGGTCGACGCCGCCGACATCCTGCTGCTCGACGAGAGCGACAACTCGCTCGCTCTCGCGGCCAGCACCGGCTTTCTGGCCACGGCCGTCCACGAATACCGGCTGCCGGCGGACGAGGGCATGCCCGGACACGCGCTGACCAGCCGGCGCATCGAGACGGTGACGGCGCTGAGCGCCTTCTCCCAGTTCCGCCGGCGCTCTGTGTTCGCGCGCGAAGGCTTCAAGTCCTACGGCGCCGTGCCGCTCATCAGCCGCGGCAGGCTGCTGGGCGCGCTCGAGGTTTTCCAGCGCTCGCCGCTGACCCCGGACGAGGAGTGGCTCGGCTTCCTGGACGCCCTGGGCAGCGTCGCGGCGGTGGCGATCGACAGCGCGACCATGCAGGAGAAGCTCCGCCATCAGCGGGTGCCAGGGCCTGCCCGGCCGACGCGCGTCCCGCCTGAGATGAGCAGGCTGGAGAGGGAGATCATGCGCCTCGTGGTCGAGGGCCGGACCAACCGCGAGATCGCCGCCCAGGTGCACCTCAGCCAGAACACGATCAAGTTCCACATGCGCCAGATCCTCCAGAAGACCGGCGCCGCCAACCGGACCGAGATGGCCCACCATGCCGCCAAGGAAGGCTGGCTTTAATCATTTGGATTAACAAAACTACCCACCTGGGTAGTGAATTGGCCCTTCGGGGAGTGAACCGCTAAGCGATCACTTCTTAGGCTGCTTGTGCAGGGAGCCTGGGACCTTTTGATGCAGCGTGGGGGCGGAGTCCGGTGAACGTGCACGAGGGCATGACCCTCGGCGCGTACCGCGTCATGGAGCGCATCGGCCGGGGCGGCATGTCGACCGTCTACCGCGCCTACCACCCTGCGCTCGACCGCTTCGTCGCCATCAAGGTCCTGCCGGACTTCTTCGCCGACGACCCGACCTACCGGGAGCGGTTCCAGCAGGAGGCCCGCTCGGTCGCCCGGCTCAAGCACCCGAACATCCTCGAGGTCTTCGACTTCGGGTATGAGGACGACGTCGGCTATCTCGTGCTCGAGCTCGTCGAGGGCGGCACCCTCGCGGACCGCGTGGGCAAGCCGATGGAGCTACGGGAGGTCGTGCAGCTGCTGGAGCCGGTCGCCAGCGCCCTCGACCACGCGCACGCCATGGGCATCCTCCACCGCGACATCAAGCCCGCCAACATCCTCCTGCACAAGGACGGGACGCCGGTCCTCGCCGACTTCGGGCTGGCCCGGATGGCCGGCTCTCTGCACCGCCTCACCGGCTCGGGGACGGTCATGGGGACGCCCGAGTACATGTCGCCGGAGCAGGCGGCGGATGAGCCGATCGGCCCTCAGACCGACCGCTACTCCCTCGCCGTCGTCGCCTACGAGATGCTCACCGGGCGCGTGCCGTTCATGGCCGAGACGCCCGCGGCGGTCCTGCTCTCGCACGTGACCAAGGCCATGCCGGCGACGCGTGAGCTCCGCGGCGAGCTCTCGGCGCACCTCGAAGACGTGCTGCGCCGCGGCCTGGCCAAGATCCCCGATGACCGATTTCCGTCGGCCGCGGCGTTCGTGGCCGCGCTGAAGCCCGCGGCGTGGCCGAGCCGCCAGGCCGACGAGGAGGGCGCCCCACCGACCAGGCGGCTGGCCCGCGCCGAGAGGAGACCGGTCGTCCTCGTCGTCGACGACGGCGCGGCCAACCGGGAGCTGATCGAGGCCTGCCTCGCGGGGGTCGACTGCGAAGTGCGCACCGCGGAAGACGGGGCGACGGCGCTGAAGGCCATCCAGACGTGCCCGCCCGACCTCGTCCTCCTGGACGTGCAGATGCCCGGGATGGACGGGTACGAGGTTTGCCGGCGGATCAAGGCCGGACCGGCGTCACGCCTGGTGCCGGTGGTGATGATCACCTCGCTCGACCGCACGTCGGACCGGGTGCGCGCGCTCGAGGCCGGCGCGGACGACTACATGACCAAGCCGGTCGACCGGGTCGAGCTCGTCGCCCGCGTGCGGTCGGCGCTGCGCCTGAAAGGCGTCTACGACTCGCTCGACAGCGCCGAGCAGGTCATCTTCGCGCTCGCCGCCGCGGTCGAGGCCAAGGACCCGTACACCGAGGCGCACACGCAGAGGGTCGCCGACGCGGCGCGCCGCATCGGGGTGAGCATGGGCCTGTCGACCTCCGAGCTCGACTCGCTGTATCGCGGCGGGCTGATCCACGACATCGGCAAGATCGGGGTCCCGGACGCGATCCTGCTCAAGCCTGGGCCGCTGAACGCCGAGGAGCTGACGGCGATGCGCCTCCATCCGATCATCGGCGAGAACATCGTCGCCCCGCTCCGCTCGGGCGCGGGCCTGCTGCCGATCATCCGCCACCACCACGAGCATTTCGACGGCACCGGCTACCCGGACCGGCTCGCCGGCGAGCAGATCCCGCACCTCGCCCGCATCGTCGCCGTCTGCGACGCCTACGACGCGCTCATCACCGACCGCCCGTACCGGCAGCGCAAGAGCCGGCAGGAGGCGCTTTCGACCCTGCGCACCGGTTCGGGCCGCCAGTGGGACCCGCAGGTCGTCGAGCAATTCGTCCACGAGCTGCCGATGCTGAGCAGTCTCGGAGCGGCGTGAAAGACGTCGTGCCGGTGCTGCAGGACGCCGTCGCCCTGGCCTTTGTCGCGCTGGGCGTCGTCACGGCGATCACCTGGCTGCGGCGCCGCGACCGCTCGCTCGGCTACCTCGCGCTCGCCATCGTCCTGCTGGCCGTCGTCTCGGGCCTCGGACGGCTCCAGGCGCACGTGCCGGTGAGGCTGCCGTTTCTCAGCGCCTTCGACGTGCTCGCGTTCATGGGCACGGCGTACGCGCTGCTCCTCTACCGCAGCTCACTGATCCCCCTCCCTCGGCGCTGGCACGCCGTCGCGATCGCATCGCTGGCGGCTGCCAGCGTCCTCATCTTCGCCGCCCTGACGATGCCGGCGAACAAGTTCTTGCTGACGGTGGCGACGTTCGCGTTCGTGGGCGTCTGGTCGGCCTGTGCCGGCGAGCCGATCGTCCGGTTCTGGCTCGTCGCCAACCGACTGCCGGCGGTCCAGCGCTGGCGCCTCCGCTCTTTGAGCCTCGGCTTCGGCGGCATCGTCGCCGTGCTCCTGCTGGCGATCGCGCTCGGCTCGCTCGCCAGGCAGCCGGCCGTCCAGGTCGCGGTCGAGCTCGCCGTCCTGGCGATCATCCCGCTCCTCTACGCGAGCTTCGCGCCGCCCGCGTGGCTGCGCCGGCAGTGGCGGTCGGAGGAGGAGGAAGCGCTGCGCGCCTTCATGGAGGAGCTGCTCGTCAGCGACGACCGCGACACATTGTCGAAGCGGGCGCTCGAGCTCTCGATGCGCCTTGTCGGTGGAGGTTCGGCAGTGCTCTTCGACGCGGCCGGAACGCCGGCCGTCAGCGTCGGCCTCGACGCCGAGCAGGTGGCCGCCGTCGGCCGCGAGCTGGGCAGCCTGGATTCGGGCGTGAGCCGGACGGCGGTCGGCGGCGAGGCAGGCGCCGTGATGGTTCTGCCGGTCAAGGGCCTAACCGGCTCCGGCCGGCTCGTGATCCTGGCCGGGCCGTTCACGCCGGGCTTCGGCAGCGACGAGACGGCGCGCGCGCAACAGCTCATGAGCGCCTTCGTCACCGCCCTCGACCGCCGCGACCTGATCGTGCGACTCGAGGAGAGCAACCTGGCGCTCAAGGATGCGAACCGCCACAAGAGCGTGTTCCTCGCCAACATGAGCCACGAGCTGCGCACGCCGCTCAACGCGATCATCGGCTTCTCCGAGCTCCTGGCGGACGCGCGCGAGGGTCAGTTCGACGAGGCCACCCGCAGACGGTTCCTCAACCAGATCATGACCAGCGGCAAGCACCTGCTCGGGCTGATCAACGACATCCTCGACCTCTCCAAGGTCGAGGCCGGCCAGATGGAGCTGCGCCTGGCCACGGTCTCCGTGCCCGAGGTCGTCGACCAGGTGGTGCGCTTGGTCGAGCCGCTGACGGCCAAGAAGCTCATCGACCTGAGCACCAACGTCGCCGGCGCGGGCGAGATTCTGGCCGACGGCGGCAAGCTCAAGCAGATGCTGCTCAACCTCGTCTCCAACGCGATCAAGTTCACGCCTGAAAAGGGCACGGTCACGGTCGGCGCCCGGCGCGTCAAGGACAAGATCGAGATCTCCGTCGCCGACACCGGCATCGGCATCGCCGAGTCCGACCAGAGGCTGATCTTCAAGGAGTTTCACCAGGTCGATCAGGGCCCCGGCCGGAGGCACGAGGGCACCGGCCTCGGGCTCGCGCTGACCAAGCGGTTCGCACTCCTGCACGGCGGTGACGTGACCGTCACCAGCCGCGTCGGAAGCGGCAGCGTCTTCACGCTCGTGCTGCCCACGCGCACGAGCCCCGTCAGCACCGGCGTCGACCGCGTGGCGGCCGGCTCGAAGAACGGCAACGGCCACGTCCCGGGTCCGCTGGTGCTGGTGGTCGAGGACGATCCGGCCGCCGCCGAGCTCCTAACCCGTCAGCTGGTCGCCGCGGGCTACCGCACCGAGGTGGCGCGCACAGGCAACGAGGCCCTGACCAAGGCGCGTGAGCTGCAGCCGGCCGCGATCACGCTCGACATCATCCTGCCCGAGGTGGATGGCTGGGAAGTCATCAGCCGGTTGAAGCTCGACGACCGCACGAGCGGCATCCCGATCATCGTCGTGAGCATCGTCGACAACCCTGAGCTCGGCATGGCCCTGGGTGCGATCGAGTACTTCGTCAAGCCGGTGGACGCCAGCGCGCTCATCGAGCGACTGCGGCAGTTCAACGTCAAGGGCCACGACCAGTTCAAGGTCCTGGTCGTCGACGACGAGCCCGCCAACAGGACGTGGCTGAAGAAGGCGCTCGAGCCAGAGGGCTTCGAAGTCCTGCCCGCATCCGGTGGCCGCGAGGCGATCGAGCTCGCGAGGTCCGCCAAACCGGACTTCGTGGTCCTCGATCTGATGATGCCGGAGGTCACCGGCTATGACGTGGTCGAGGCGCTGCGCGCGGACGAGGCCACGCGTGAGACGCCGATCATGGTGCTCACGGCGAGCAACCTGACCGAGGCGGACAAGCGCCTGCTGAACGGGAGGGTCCTCGAGATCTTCAAGCGCGGATCGGTCGCGTCGTCGGACATCATCGGCCTGGTGAAGCGGGTCACGGCACACCGCAACGGCGGCACGTGACGGGCGAAGGCGTGATCCTCGTCGTCGAAGACAACGAGGCGAACCAGCTGCTGGCGCGCGCGGTCCTCGAGATGGAGGGATTCGAGGTCGAGGTGGCCGGGTCGACGCTCGAGGCCGCGGAAGCGATCGAGCGCCGTACGCCCGACCTCATCCTGATGGACGTCCAGCTTCCGGGCGAGGATGGGCTGTCCTTCACCCGCAAGCTCAAGGGCGCTCCGAAGACGGCGTCGATCCCGGTCGTCGCGCTCACCGCCCACGCGATGCTCGGCGACCGCGAGCTCGCCCTCCAGGCCGGCTGCGCAGGCTACATCTCGAAGCCCATCGACACCCGGACGCTGGCCTTCGACGTGCGCCAGCACCTGGACACGCAGCCTCATGCGCGGGTGGTGAGTTGAAGAAGCGCATCCTCGTCGCCGACGACGACCCGGCGAGCGTGGAGCTCCTCACGTACTTTCTCGAGGGCAACGGCTTCGAGGTCTCCACCGCGACCGACGGCAACCGCGCGCTGGAGATGGGCACGAGCGGCGATTTCGAGCTGGTCATCCTCGACGTCCACATGCCGATGTACGACGGGATCGAGCTCCTCGAGTTCCTGCGCAAGCGCCACGTGCTGCACCCGATCAAAGTCATCGCGCTGACCGGCGACGTCTCGGAAGAGGTGCGGGAAGCCCTCGCCGGCCGCGGCATCGACAGCTTCATGAGCAAGCCGGTCGACCTGGGCCTCTTGGGCGAGGAGGTCAACCGGCTCACGGCGGCCTGAAATGGGGGCTCAGCCGCCTTCCCTTGTGCCACCATCCCCCGCCGTGCCTCCGCTGCGCCGACCGCTCGTTTTCGCGCTGGCCGTCGCCATCCCGCTGGCCGCGGTGACGGTCTTCGTCGCCCTGGGCCCCAGGTCGGCCATGACCGATGTGACGGGCGACGTGGGTCGGGCCGGTTCCGCCCTGGCCGCATTGGTCGCATGCGGGGTGCTGGCGCGGCGTTCCGCCGGCCGGCTGCGCCGGAGCTGGAGCCTGCTGGCCACGTCCGCGCTCATCGCGACGATCGCCGAAGGGGCCGAGGCCGCCTACACCGCCTGGTCTGGCGCGACGCCCGGCTTCCTGGCCGTCTCGGACGTCGGCACCGTCTGGGCGATGCCGGCGGCCATCGCCGCGCTGCTGCTGTTCCCTCGTCAACAGGGCCAGCCGGGCATCGCTCGCCGGGCGGCTCTCGACGCCGCCATGATCGCGCTGTCCCTGATCTTCATCGGCAGCGCGCTCGCGCTGCCACAGCTCTTCATCGGGGTCACGTCGCCCGGGAGCTCGTGGATCGGGCTGGCCTCGCTCGCCATCGACTTCTCATTGCTCACGGTGGTCTCGCTGACGCTGCACCGCGTCGAGGCCCGGCAGCGGCCGCGCATCCTCTTCGTCCTCGCCGGCCTCGCCATGATCGCGATCGCGGACTGCGCGTCCGTGCTCCTATACGCGACGGGCAGCTTCACCACGCTGCGCGAGCTGCTCGCCTCCGCCCCGATGTACGGCTTCGCGCTGGTCGCCGTGGCCCCGCTGCGGGCCGAGAGCGACATGACGTCGCCGGCCGAGGACATGCCCCTGTGGCCCGACCTGATTCCGTACGGCGGCGTCGCGGCGGTCGCCGTCACCGCCGTCGCCATCTCAATGGCGCATCAGCCGATGACCGCCTACGCGGCCACCGCGGCGGGCGGCATGGCGGCGGTGCTGCTCGCGAGCCATCTGCTGACGCGGTCGGAAGCCCGCAGCATGCTCCGGCAGCGCCGGATCGCGGAGGAGAAGGCGCGCCAGCGGGAGACCATGCTCAACGACCTCATCGACCATGCGCCGCAAGGCGTGGCCGCGATCGGCGCCGACCACCGCATCACCGACGTCAACCCGCGACTCGCGTCGATGCTCGTCGCGCCGGCGCCGGTCCTCGTCGGCTCGACGATGGACTCCTTCCTCCCCGCCGACTATCTCTCTCGGGTCTTCAAGGGCGTCCAGGCGTCCGGCGAGACGTACGAGGCGGAGTGCCAGGCCAGGCGCGCCGACGGCAGCCCGTTCTGGATCCACCTCAGCGTCACGGCCATTCCGAAGTCCGGCGGCTCGGTCGCGTACTTCCTGGCGACGCTCGAGGACGTGACGGCCAAGCGCGAGGCGGAGGAGACGGCGGTCGCCAACCTCGCTCAGCTCGAGAAGCTCAACCGCCTGAAGAGCGAGTTCGTCTCGATGGTCAGCCATGAGTTCCGCACCGCGCTCGTCGGGATCCAGGGCTTCAGCGAGCTGATCCACGACCAGGACCTCGATCCCAAGGAGGTCAAGTCGCTGGCCGAGGAGATCAACAACGACGCCCAGCGGTTGAACCGGATGATCACGGAGATGCTGGACTTCGACCGCCTCGAGGCGGGCAAGATGCGCCTCGACCTGCGACCGCTGGACCTCAATGAGCTGGTGTCGGAGGCAGTCGATCGCGCGGCGGTCACGACGCAGAAGCACATGATCGCGGCGCAGCTTCAGCCGGGGCTGCCCGCCGTCCTCGGCGATGCCGACCGCCTCACGCAGGTGCTGACCAACCTTCTGAGCAACGCCATCAAGTACTCACCCAATGGCGGCGAGGTCTGCGTGCGCACGCGAGCGATCAGCGGCGCCGCGGAGGTGTGCGTCAGCGACCACGGCCGCGGCATCCCGCCCGAGTTCATCAGCCGGCTGTTCGGTCGCTACGAGAGGTACGAGGACAAGCACGCGGGCAAGATCATCGGCACCGGCCTCGGTCTCGCCATCACACGCCAGATCGTGGAGATGCACGGCGGCCGCATCACGGTCGACAGCGAGGTCGGGAAGGGCTCGGAGTTCCGCTTCACGGTGCCGCTCGCGAGCGCGGTCGCCTCCCTGACTACCAGGTCCGGGTGACCTTCTGAATCGTCCGAGGGCGGTCAGGGTCCATGCCCTTGGCCACGGCCACCTGGTGCGCAAGAAGCTGACCCAGCACCGCGAGGGTGATGGGGGTCAGCTCCTCGGGGAGCCCTGATTCGTCCCGCAGATAAAGGACGTGGCAGCCCTTGCCTTCGAGCTTCTGACGCAGCGATGCGAGGCCTGCGGCGACGGGGCCGCCGCCGTCGACGATGAGCACGGGCAGGCCCGCCTCCACGATGGCGATCGGACCGTGCTCGAAGTCGGCGAGCGACCATGCGCGCGCCAGGACGTAGCTGGTCTCGCTCAGCTTGAGAGCGACCTCTTCGGCGGTGGAGAAGTTGAAGCCGCGACCGAGCACCACGGCGCGTGGGCCCATGAGCGGCGCCACGCACTCTTCGACGCGAGAGCCGGCGTGCAGCACCGCGCGGATGGCGTCCGGAACATTCGCGAGCGCACGCTCGAACTCGGGCTCGGGGTCGGTGGCCTGCGAGACCATGGCCAGGGCGAGGAGGCTTGCCGTGTAGGTCTTCGACGCGGGCACGCTCAGCTCCGGCCCGGCCTCGAGCGTCAGCACGAGCTCGGCGGCTCGGGCGAGCTTCGAACCGGCTTCGTTCGTGATGGCAAGCGTGAGCGCTCCCTGACGCCGGCCTTCGTCCACCACGGCGATCACGTCCGGCGATTCGCCGGACTGCGAGATGCCGATGACGCAGTTGCCGTCGATGCGCGGGGGGTGGTCGTAATGCGTGAACAGCGAAGGCGCGGCGAGGGCCACGAGCATGCCGTTGCGTGCCCCGAACAGGTACTTCGCATAGAGCGCGGCATGGTCGGAGCTGCCCCGGGCGGCGATGACGAATCCGCGCGGCGATTGCTCGCGGATGCGCCTGCCGACCTCGCGCGCCGCCATCGCCCCGCGTTCGAGCAGTCGCGCCGCGACCTCCGGCTGCTCCTCGATCTCGGCTTGAAAGCGACTCACGGCTGGAGCATCTCCTCGGCCAGGCGGACCGCGCCTTCGACGGGCGGCGCCTCGAGCCGAACGCAAGGACCGGTCAGCTCCTCGCGCACCGCGGCCTCGAGCAGCGGTTGGTGCAGCAAGAGCCCGCCCGCGAGCACGACCGGCCCGCGGGCGCCGACGTCGGACTGGACGTCGCGCACCAGCGCGGCGAGGGCGGCGGCCGCGCGCCGAATGATCTCCCTCGAACCCGCATCGGACTCCGCCGTCTCGAACACCACGGCCGCGAGCGCCGCCCACTGCATGGGCTCGCGCATGGCGTGCAGCGCGGATGTGAGCTGGCGTGAGTCAGCCGCATGCGTCGCGTGGAGAAGTGCGTCGCCCAGCGCCCCGGGCTGCTCGCCCGCGTCGGCGCGGCGCATCACCTCGCGCGCGGCCTTGCGCGTGATCCAAACGCCGCTCCCGTCGTCGCCGACCATCCATCCCCAGCCGCCGCGCTGGGACTCCCGGCCGTCGGTCGCGCGCCCGTACGCGACCGACCCCGTACCGGCGACGAGCGCGACGCCATGGTCGACCGACGCCGCGGCCAGGACGAGACGGGCGTCGTGGACGATGGAGACCCGGCAGTCCGGGAGAAGCCGCACGAGGATGTCCTGCAGCCGCGCACGTCCGGCCGGGACCTCGGCGCCCGCGGCGCCGGCGCAGCAGGCGGCGGGACGGATGTTGCCGAGCTTGACCAGGAGCGAGCTCAGCCGGCGGTCGACCACGGTGGGGTCGAGCGTGGCCACGTTCGCGCCCGGGCCGTCCGCGTCCAGCCGGCGGTCGCCGTCGCGCAGCCTGGCGCGGCTCGACGAACCACCGATGTCGAGACCGAGGACTACCGCCGGAATTTGACGACTCCTCGGATCATGGTCATCTTCACCCGCAGCTCGGAATCGAGGACGACGAGATCCGCGCATGCGCCGGCGCTGATCCGGCCGAGGCGGCGCTCTCCCAGGACACGCGCGGGAATCGTCGAGGCGAGGCTGATCGCCCGGCCCACCCCCACTCCCGGCGTGCGCGCCATCAGCCTGACCAGGTCGGGCATCGTGGCCGCGCTGCCGGCGAGCGTGCCGTCCTCCAGGCGCACGACCTTGCCGTCGCTCAGCACGTTGCGGCCCGAGAGGAAGTATTTGCCGGCGGGCGCGCCGGCCGCAGACGTCTGGTCCGTCGTGAGCGCGATCCGAGAGGTGCCCTTGACGCGCACGAGCTGTTCGAGGACGGCCGGGTGGACGTGTTCGCCGTCGGCGATGAGTCCGGCGGTGACGCGTGGATCCAGCAGCAGCGCCAGGGCGATGCCTGGCCGGCGGTGGTGGACCGGCGGCATGGCGTTGTAGACGTGCGTCGCAAACCGCACGCCGGCGGCGACCGCCTTGCGGCCCTGCTCGTAATCCGCTCCCGTGTGCCCGGCGGCGACGACGATGCCCACGCGGTGCATGCGCTCGATCGCGGCGAGGGCGCCGGGCAGCTCCGGCGCGAGGGTGACCAGCCGCGGTCGCGCCGCGATCAGGACGTCGACGTTCTCGGGCGTCGGCTCGGCGAGGTGGCTCCGCAGGTGCGCGCCTCGGAACGAAGGGTTGAGGAACGGGCCTTCGACGTGGGCGCCGAGCACGCGCGCGCCCTGGGCCTCGGCGGCGGCGCCGACGGCCGCCGTGAAGGCGGCGCCCTGCTCGACCGGGGCGGAGATCATCGTCGGCAGGAAGCCCGTCACGCCGGTAACCGGCAGTGCCTCGGAGACTGCCGCGATCGCATCGGCGCCGGCGGCGGCGTCGTGCCCGGCGAAGCCGTTGACCTGCAGGTCGATGAAGCCGGGGACGATGATCTCGCCCGGCGCGGCCACCACCTGTTCGTCCGCGGACCTGGGCGGCTTGCCGCTGCCGACCCACGTGATCACATCGCCCTCGACCAGCACGCCGTCAGCGACGCCGGCGCCGTGGAGGGGGCCGCGGAAGAGCGTCCTCATGCCCGATCCACCTCGGCCAGCGCCGCGTCGATGTCGCCGCCCGCCTCCTCGATCCGCCTGCGCGCCTCGTCGAGCGACACACCGGCGAGGTCGGCGACCACCCGCGCCGCGCGCTCGCGCAGCTTGGCGTTGGTGGCGACGACGCCGGTCATGCGCCCGCGGCGCGTGCGTCCGAGCCTGGTGAAGACGGCCGTGGTGAGCATGTTGAGGACCAGCTTCTGCACGGTCCCGGCCTTCAGGCGCGTCGAGCCGGCGATCACCTCCGGCCCGGTCGCCACCTCGACGGCGACGTCGGCTTGGCGCGCTGCCGGCGAACCCGGGTTCGCGGTGACGGCGACGGACAGGATGCCCTCCGCCTTCGCGTGGGCCAGAGCGCCGAGCACGTAGGCGGTGTGGCCGCTCGCGGTGATGCCCACCGCCACGTCGTTGGGCCGCATGGCGGCGTCTTTGGCGGCGGCGATTCCCAGCTCGCGGTCGTCCTCGTCCTGCGGATCGGTCGAGGCGTGCGCCTGGACGCTGTCCGCCGGCACGCCGAACGTGGCCGGGCATTCCGACGCGTCGAGCTCGGCGATCAGCCCGCTGGAGCCGGCGCCGAAGTAGTGCAGGCGCCCTCCGGCTCGGAGACGATTCGTGATCTCGTCGACGGCGCGCGCGATGGTGCGCAGCTGGGGCTTCATGGCGGCGACCGCGGCGGCGTCCTCCGCGTGCATCAGCTCGACGAGCTCGAGCGAAGACATGCTCTCGAACTCGTCTGCTCGCGGGTGAACACCTTCGCTCACGGCCGCATCACCTCGGCGGCAGCGACGGCCGAAGCTCGGGACGCGCCGTGGGTGGTGATGTAGGCGCGCGCGCCCTGGGGCCGGCACAGCGGCAGCCCCATCTCGACGAGGACCGCATCCGGCCGCCTGGCCAGGAGCGCTTCGACCTGGTGGCGCTGCTCGGGGTGGCGGTGCAGGTCCCGGACCAGGACGACCAGGCTCTTGCCCGGGACGCCGATCTTGACCCCGCGCGCCGCAAGGCTGGCTTCGACGCCCCACGGCACCTCGCCGGCGGCAAGCGACGCCGGCGGCTCGAAGCGCACGACCTCCGCCTCGTCACCGACCTGGACTCGGCCGTCGGCGATGACAGCCTGCCGGGCCGCGGCGAGACCGGTCTCGCGCCGCTCGCGCGACGCGGGGCGCGGTCGATGCCTCCATTCCGCAAGCGCATCGACGCGCGATGCCGCCTGGCGCAACCGCCCCTCCGTGAGCCGGCCCGACTCCACGGCACCCACGATCGCGTCGACGAGCTCGTCCACGGTCTCCGCCTCCGCGAGACCGCCGCCGACGCACAGCAGATCGCAGCCGGCGACCAGCGCGAGGACTGCGCTTTCCGCCAGGCCTCCCGGCGCGGTCAGCCCGCGCATCTCGAGCCCGTCGCTAACCGCCAGGCCGGTGAAACCCAGTTCGTCGCGGAGAAGCCCGGTCATGACGCGCGGGCTGATCGTTGCCGGCCGATCGTCGATGGATGGAACCACGATGTGCGCGCTCATGATGGCCCGGACGCCTTCGTTTATGGCCGCGACAAAGGGCTCGAGCGCGCCCAGGTGAGGGTCCTCGCCGGCGACGGGCAGCGCCACGTGCGAGTCGACGGCGGTGTCGCCATGGCCGGGAAAGTGCTTGGCGCACGCCGCGACGCCGGCTCCCTGCAGTCCGCGGATCCAGGCTGCCGCCTGGTTTGCCACCGCGACGGGGTCGGAGCCGAACGACCGCACGCCGATGACAGGGTTCTGCGGATTGCTGTTCACGTCCACCACGGGCGCGAGGTCGAGGTCCACACCCACACGGGCCAGGGCGGCTCCGATCGAGGCGGCCACCTCCTCGGTCAGGAAGACGTCTCCCGCCACGCCCAGCGCAAGGTTGCCCGGGTAAGAGCTGCCGGTCCGCGCCTCGAGGCGGGTCACGTCGCCGCCCTCCTCGTCGACGGCGACCAGGAGGCCTGAGCGTTCGGCGTGGAGGCTGTCGCTGAGGCGGCGGACCTGGTCGGAATCTTCGACGTTGCGGGCGTACAGGGCGACGCCTCCCAGACCCTGCGCCGCGCGCCGGCGAACCCAGTCCGGCGCCGTGGTGCCGGCGAAGCCGGGCAGGATGCACCGCAGCGCGAGCTCTTCGACCGGTGCGCTCATCCCTTCACCGAGCCTGCCGTGAGGCCGCCGACCAGGTAGCGCTGGAGGATGAGAAAGAACGCGACCACCGGCAGCCCGGTGATGGTCGCGCCGGCCATCAGCGGCCCCCATTCCGGGCCGTGGTTGGTGGTGAACGATGCGAGCCACACCGTGAGCGTCTGGTTGCCGGGGCTCGACAGGAGGACGTAGGCGATGATGTACTCGTTCCAGGCCTGGATGCAGCTGAAGATCGCCGTCGCGACGAGGCCGGGCGCGATGAGAGGAAAGGTGATGCGCCAGAACGCGCCGAACCGCGTCGACCCGTCGATCATCGCCGACTCCTCGAGCTCGACCGGGACGTTGGCGACGAAGCCGCGCAGCGTCCAGATCATGAATGGCAGCACGGCCGCGAGATAGACCGCGATCACGCCCGGCAGGGCGTCGACCTGACCCACGCCGTCGAGCGTGAGGTAGAGCGGGATGATGAGCGCGTTCAGGGGCACCATCTGCACCGCGATCATGAGCACCAGGTAGGCGGTGCGGCCGCGAAAGGCGAACCGAGCCGCGCCGACCGCCGCCAGGAACCCCACAGCCAACGCCAGCACCAGCATCGTGCCGACGATGACCAGGCTGTTCTTCACGTCGTCGAGGAAGTACGGCCGCGAAATCGCGTTCTGGAAGTTCTGGAGCGTGATCGGCGACGGGAACCACTTCGGCGTCAAAGTCAGGATGTCGTGCGCGGGTTTGAACGCGGTCGCCACCATCCAGTAGATCGGGAACAGCATGAGCGCGGCCACGACGATGCCGATGACGTCGAACATCAGCCGCCGCGAGCGGCGGAGGATGTCGACGGCGCCGGTCGCTCGGGCGCGCGTCGCCGTGACGGCCGCGCCAACTCCGACCGCCCTCCTGGAGAGGATCATGTGAGCTCCGCGACCCGCACGGTCTCGCGCACGTAGAACAGCGTCACGATGACGAGGACTGCAACCATGATCACCGCGATCGCGGCGCCCAGACCGTACTGCGTGACCCCGAACGACTCGCGGTACGAGTAGATGGCGATCGTGAAGTAATCGGCGCTAGGTCGCTGGTTGAGCAGCACGTACGGCTGGTTGAACACGCCGAAGTCCCAGATCGTCGACAGGCACGTGACGATGAGGAACAGCGGCTTCAGCATCGGCGCCGTCACGTAGCGGAACCGCTGCCACGGCCCCGCGCCGTCGACGTGCGCGGCGTCGACTATGTCGCTGGGGACCTGCAGCAAACCGGCGAACAGCGTGATGGTGACAAAGGGGATCGCTCCCCACACCACGATGACCACGAGCACCGCCCAACCCTGAGCCGGGTGGTCGAACCAGTTGTGGTGGATGAAATTGCCGATGTGCAGCTGGGTGAGCACATAGTTGATGACGCCGAACTCGTAATCGAACATCCACTGCCAGATGTCGACGGTGACGATGGCGGGCGTCGCCCAGACGAAGACGAGCGCGCTCATGACGATGACGCGGACGAACCTGCTGACCCTGAGCAGCAGCAGTGCGAGCAGCGTGCTCAGGATGATCGTCAGGGCGACGCAGGCGAACGTGAAGAGCAGCGTTCGCAAGATGACCTGGTGAAAGAGCGGGTCGACCAGGATCGTGCGGTAGTTCTCGAGCCCGACCCACTGTCCCTGGTGCTGGATCAGCTCACGGAGGCCGTAGTGCTGGAGCGAAAGCCACACCAGCCAGCCCAGCGGTAAGGCGAGGATGCCACCGATGGCGACCAGGCTCGGGGCAATCAGGGTGTAAGGCAGAAGGTTCCGCCGCCGGACGAGGTTGGAGGCCGGCTCGAGGTTCGGCGTTCCGACCGCCACTGCCATCGAACCAGCCCCCTGTTTCTGTTTTTCTAGCCGCCGCCGTTCAGGATCGAGGTGATCCTGGTGCTGGCCGCAGCCGTCGCGTCAGGAATGCCCTGCTGCTTGGTGAATATCTTGACCAGCATGTCGGGAAGCACGTTCGCGTTCTCGACGTTGGCCCAGTTCTGCGAGTTGGGCACGAACTTGCTGTTCTTGGCCGCGCCGTAGAAGGTGGCGTTGAGGCCGGTGCCCAGGCTGAGGAGCGAGGTCGTGTTCGGGATCACGCCGCCGACGGTGGCCATGTCCGTCATGTGCTTGTTGCTCGTGAACATGGCGACCCAGTCGTTGGCCAGGTTGCTGTGCTTGCTGGCCTTGGCCACGCCAAGGTCCGAGCCGCCGAGGAAGACCGGGGCCGTCTGGCCGGCGTTGTGGCTCGGGATGGGGAACGCGCCGAGCTTGTCGGTGAGCGTCTTGTCGATTCCGGTGATGACGCCGACCTCCCAGCCGTTGGCGATGATCATCGCGATGTGGCCCTGCGCGAACGCCTGGTCCTGCTTGGCCTCATCGCCTGTTTTGTCGGCGCGGGATAGGGCGCTGACCAGATTGCTGAGCGTGGTCAGGCCCTGCTGCGAGCTCGACGAGTTGAGGGTGCCCTGCCACTTGCCGCCGGACTGCGAGGCGATGTCGCCGCCGAAGTCCCACACGAACGGAAGCGCGGCGTACCAGTACTTACCGGGGAAGTACAAGGCGGAGAAGTTGGGGTCGGAGCTGTGCGCTTGCATCAGCTTCTGGCCAACGGTCATGAGCTGGTCCATGCTCGTCGGAGTCTGGACGCCGGCCGCGTCGAAGAAGTCCTTGCGGTAGATGATCGCGCGGCTCCCCGCGTAGTACGGGACGCAGTAGAGCTTGCCGTTGAGCGTGCAGGAGTCGGTCAGGGACTGCAGCCACGTGCCCGAGTTCTCCAACGTCGATTTCTTGCCGCTGATGTCCTCCAACGCCCCGGCCGCGGCGTACTTGGCCACCAACGTGTTGCCGAGCTCGACCACGTCCGGCGGCGTGCTGCCGGCGAACGCCGTGTCGAGCTTGGTGCCGATGTCGCCCCATTGCTGGATCTCGACGTTGACGGTGACGTTCGGATACTTGGCCTTGAAGTCGGCGTTGACGCCGTCGACGACCGACTGTGGCGCGCTGCCGTTCATCAGCCAGACGGTCAAGGTGCCCGTCTCGTTGGACGCTGTGTTGTTGGACTGCGTGCTGGTGCCGCCGCAGGCGGCGACGACCACGGCCACGAGCAGCCCGATGACGCTGACCCATGCCTTCCTCGGTCTCATCTGGGCAGATTCCCCCTATGTCTTGAATGCGGCGCTGTCGCGCCAGGCTGGTGGTCGCCTCCACGTGCCGTCGCCGCCACCGACGAGTCGCGCGGGACGCCGGCCGAGCGCCCGTTGCGGCTTCGCTGTGGCACGAGGTCGGCGACCAGGCGATAACGGTCGCCGCGATAGATGGAGCGGACGAACTCGACGGTCCGCCCTGACTCGGAGACCGTCGTCCGCTCGAAGAGAAATGCGGGTGTGTGGAGCGGGACGTTCAGGACCTCTGACTCTTCCTCGCTCGTCACGGTTGGCTCGATGGACTGCGTGCCGGACGCGATGGTGATGCCGTAACGGTCACGGAGCAGTTCGTAGAAGGAGTGGTCTTCGAAATCCTGCCTGGTCAGCCCCGGCACCAGCTGCTCCGGGACGTGCAGCACCTCCATCGCCATCGGGATGCCGTCGGCGAGCCGCAGGCGCTTGACCCTGACCAGTCGCGCCTCTGGCGAGACGCCGAGGCGGTGGCCGAGGCGGGCGCCCGCCCCGGTCGTGATCAGCTCGAGCGTCCTGCTCCCCGGCGTCATGCCCCTGCGGCGCATGTCGTCGCTGAAGCTCGTCAACGTCAGCGGCTGGGCGATCTTTGGCTCGGTCACGTAGGTGCCGCTGCCGTGTCTGCGGTCGAGGTAGCCGTCGCGGACGAGCTCGTCGATGGCCGCCCGCAACGTGAGGCGCGAGACGCCCAGGTCCGTCGCCAGCTGCCGCTCGGCCGGGATCGTCTCCCCGACGGCGAGCGATTCGATCAGGTCGAGGATCCGGTCGCGAGTTTCTTCTTGCTTGCTCATGCGAGGTTAGTGGTACTGCCCTCCCCGGGTGTCCCTGCCAGGCATTTAAGCACAGATCTGCCGAGTGGTCAATACCACTTTTCTGTGGTCAATACCACTTCTCGCCCGAGTGTGAGTCCCCCTGACGGTGCTTTGGGATCCAACCCCACCGCCGAGCGCCGCAACCCGCGAGTCCGGGTATGTACCGTGGCGAGGCGGTTTACACCTTTAGCGCCTCAACGAATCAGGAGGTGAGTCGATGTACCTCATCGGGTTCCTCGTCGTCGGCGTGGCCATCGGCTTTCTCGCCGGCCACGTGATGACCGGATCGGGCTACGGAGTCTTCTGGGACATGGTCGTGGGAGCGGTCGGAGCGCTCGTCTGCGGCCTGGTTCTCTCGCTCGTCTTCGGCACGTACGAGACTGGACTGATCATCGCTTTTCTCGGGGCGGTGATCGTCGCCGCGGTCCTCGTCGCGGTGCTGCACCTCGCCAACCGGGAGAAACCCCGCATCGCCCACTAACCGTCGAGATCGCGTCGCCCCCGGGCTCATACTCCTCCTCCGTTGTGAGCGATGCGGGCTGGACCACCTATCAGCTTCGGCGTCGCATGTTCACCATCGGCGAGGACTTCTGGGTCCAGAACGAGCGCGGCGAGAATGTGTTCAAGGTCGACCAGGAGCTGCTCCGGATCCGAGAGACGTTCGCCCTGCAAGACGTGAACGGCAATGAGCTCGCCACCGTCGACCGGAAGATCCTGGCCATCCAGCCGACGATGAACATCGAGCGCAACGGCCAGGTGTGGGCGACGGTGCGCAAGTCGCTGTTCACGCTGCTGCGTCAGCATTTCTCGATCGAGGTCGCAGGCGGCGGTGAGCTCGAGGCCCAGGGCGACATCCTGAACCACGAGTACGAGATCACAGGCGGCGGCCAGACCGTCGCAACAGTGTCCAAGCGCTGGTTCACCATCCGCGAGACCTACGGCATCGCGATCGCACCTGGACAGGACCAGGTCCTGCTCCTGTGCGCTGCCGTATGCATCGACGAGCTGTCGGAGGCGGAGCGCAACCGAAGCTGACCGTTCCGGGCGCCCGCACTGGCACACTGTTGCGGTGCGCAGCTTCGCCATCGGGCTGATCCTGTTCGCGTTCGTCACAGGGACCGTGCTGTCGCTCCGCCCCGGCGGGCTTCGCCGGCAGCTCCGGTTTGCCGCCCGCCGCCTGCGCATCGTCCTCGTCCTCGGAGGCGTGTACGTCGTCGCATCGACGGTCGTGCGCCTCGCGTTTCAGCAGGGCCCCGTCGTCGACTTCGGGCTCCCCGTCCTCGCGGCGATCCTCGCGGCCGCGTTCCTTTTGCTGGGCCGCGACCCGGCCCCGAGCACCGGCAAGTGACGACCCTTCTCCTGTTCGCCGTGGCGACGTTCCTCCTCACCGTCTCGCCTGGTCCAGGAGTCCTCTACGTCACGGCCAGAGCCCTCGCCCAGGGCCGCCGCGCCGGCTTCGTCTCGATGTTCGCGATCGAGTCGGGCGAGCTGGTCTGGCTCGTGGCGGCAGCGACAGGGCTGGCCGCGCTGCTGGCGGCGTCGGCCGAGGCGCTGACCATCCTCCGCTTCGGAGGCGCGGCCTACCTCGTCTACCTCGGCATCCAGCGCTGGCGCCACGCGGAGGAGATCGCCGCGCCAGGCCGGGAGCGGCTCGGCCGGGTCTTCGTCCAGGGCTTCGTCACCCAGATCGTCAACCCCAAGGTGGCCGTGTTCTTCGTCGCCTTCCTGCCGGCGTTCCTGAATCCGAGTGCGCCGATCGCGCCCCAGGTTGCGGCGCTCGGAGTCGTGTACATCGCGACCGCGCTCGTCGTCGACTTCTCCTACGTGATGGCCGCTTCCGCGATCGGCCGCCGGTTTCTGCGCAGCGCGCTCGCCCGCAAACGCGCGGGCCGCGCGGCGGCCGTGACCTACGTGGCCCTGGGACTGACCGCGGCCGCGACGGGGGTCGAGCGGTCGTGAGGACGCTGATCACGACCGCGGGCAAGCAGCCCGCCCACGCCGACGACACGATCGTGCGCTGCTTCGAGGAGTCGCCCCAGATGGGCTTCTGGCTCGACATCGAGGCGCCCGACGACTCGGACTACCGGCTGCTCGAGGAGACCTTCAAGTTTCACCCGCTGACGATCGAGGACATCAAGCACCAGAACCAGCGGCCAAAGGTCGACGAGTACCCCGACTACAACTTCGTCGTCCTCTTCCAGGGGCTGTGGGAGAACGACCAGGTCGAGGTCGTCGAGCACCACCTCTACGTCGGGCCGACGTACCTCATCACGGTCCATCAGGAGCACTCGCCCGCCATCGTCGGGGTGCACGACCGCATCGCCAGCAGCCCGGAGCTGACCAAAGGCCAGCCCGCGTTTCTCACCTATCTCGTCATCGACGCGCTGGTCGACTCGACTTTCCCCACGCTGGAGAAGCTCGACGACTCGGTGGATGCGCTCGAGGACGACATCGTGGACCGGGCCAACTCGGAGCTGCTCGACCGCATCTACCACCTCAAGCATTCGGTGGTTGAGCTGCGTCGGTTGCTCGGCGGTCAGCGCGACGTCTTTCAGGCGCTCATCACGCACGGCATCCACATGCAGCAGGCGGACATGACGCTGTACTACCGCGACGTCTTCGACCACATCGTCCGCCAGTACGAGACGGTCGACGCGCTCCGCGACCTGTTGACGAGCGCGATGGACGTCTACCTCTCGACCGTGTCGAACCGGCTCAATCAGACCACCAAGGCGCTCACCGTCATCGCGAGCCTGTTCCTCCCGCTGAGCTTCCTCACCGGCTTCTACGGCATGAACTTCGCCTACCTGACGCAGGTGCTGGAGACGCCTTACGCCGCCTTCGCCGTCGGCGTCGGGACGATGGTCGTCGCCACCCTCATCCAGCTCTGGCTCTTCCGGCGCAGGGGCTGGATTTGAGCGGCGATTGCTGCACGCCGCGTGGCTACCGCTGGATCTTCAGCGAGCGCATGGCGCGCAACGACGCCAAGCGCTACCGGCGCAGCGGCCTGGATCGCACGTCACAGCGCATCGTCGACTTCGTCAAGCAGCAGGGCGTCGAGGGCAGGACCGTGCTCGAGGTCGGAGGTGGAATCGGCGTGGTCCAGATCGAGCTGCTCAAGGCCGGCGCCTCGACCGCGGTGAGCATCGAGCTCACGCCGACGTACGAAGACGTGGCGCGCGAGCTGCTGGCCGAGACCGGGCTGGGCGACCGCGTCGAGCGCAAGGTGATGGACTTCGTCGAAGCCGACGGGCAGGTGGCGCGCGCGGACATCGTGATCATGAACCGCGTTCTGTGCTGCTACCACGACATGCCGCGGCTCGCCGGGGCGGCGGCCGACCACACGAGGCAGCTGCTCGTGATGAGCTTTCCGCGGCGCACGGCGTGGATCCAGGCCGCGATGGCCCTGGCCAACTTCATGTTCTGGATCACCCGGCGCGGGTTCCACATCTTCGTCCACCGGCCCGAGGACATCGTCGCGACCAGCAAGCAGCACGGGCTCGCGCCCGTGCTCGATCAGCGAGGGCTTTTGTGGACGGTCGCGGCGGTGCGCCGCACGGCGGGCACGACCACCTTGGCCCAGTAAGCCGGGTCGTTCGGCACGGCCGCCGGGACGTCCAGGTCGGGCTGGGGCGACTTGAAACCCGCGCCGGTGTCGAAAAGCACGACGGTCTCGCCGCGCGCGATGGCGCCTGACTCGACGAGCGTGCGCAGCCCCGCCGCGGCGGCCGCCGTCTCCAGGCTCGCGTAACCCAGGCCTCCTAGCTCCCCGAGGCGCCGCTGCGCGGCGAGGATCTCGGCCTCGGGCACCGCGACCGCCGATCCTTTCGAGGCGCGGACGGCGTCGAGAATGAGGAAGTCGCCGACCGCGCTCGGCACTCTGAGCCCGGCCGCGGCGGTGGCGGCATTCGCCCACGGCTCAGCGAATCGCGCCGCGGCGTCGAACGCGCGCACGACAGGCGCGCACCCCGCGGCCTGGATGCAGTACATGCGCGGCCGCTCCGGTCCGACCAGACCCATGGCCTCGAGCTCCTCGAACGCCTTCCACATGCCCACGACCCCGGTGCCGCCGCCGGTCGGATACACCATGGCGTCGGGTAACCTCCACCCCAGCTGCTCGACGACCTCCAGACCCATCGTCTTCTTGCCTTCGACGCGGTACGGCTCCTTGAGCGTGCTGAGGTCGAACGCGCCGGTCTCGTCGGCGATCGACCGCGCCAGCCGGCCGCAGTCGGAGATGAGACCTTCGAGCAGGATGAGCTCGGCGCCGGCGGCCATCACCTCGGCGACGTTCGCGGCCGGCGCGTCGGCCGGCATCACCACCGTGGCGCGCGCGCCGGCGGCCGCCGCGTACGCGGCCAGCGCCCCGCCGGCGTTGCCGGCGGACGGCGCGATCAGGTGCGTCGCCCCCAGCTCGACGGCGCGGCTGACCGCCACCGCCATGCCTCGCGCCTTGAAGGACCCGGTCGGGTTCAGGCTCTCGCGCTTCACCACGAGCTGGTCGAGCCCAAGCCACCGTGCGATCCGAGGCGCCGGCTGCAGCGGCGTGGACCCTTCCCCGAGATAGGCGACGTGCTCCCAGCTCCGGACAGGCAGCAGCTCTCGCCACCGCCACAGCCCGCCGTCGCGGCGCGCCGCGAGGGCCTCACGCGTCAGGGACGTGGCCGCCTTGCCCAGGTCGTAGCGCGCCAGCAGAGGACGGTTGTCGGCGGGGTCGAGACCCATCAGCGCGTCCGCGTCGTACCGCTTGCCCGAGAGCCCACCCTGGAGGTGGGTCAGCATCGACCCGGTCGAGCCGTTTTGGAGGGGCCCCCGCGAATTCAAGCCGCGCCGCTCTCCGACCCGCTCCGCGGCTCGGAACGCGGGTGCTCTGAATTCGTGGGGATGATCAGACGAACCGCTTCACGAACGCGAGAGCTGTGTCAGCGACCTCCTTCCAGCCGGCGTCGATGCCCAGCGAGTGGCCGCGGTTGGGCATCTCCTTGAATTCCGTCACGCCCGGATTGCGGTGCTGCCGGCCAAAGGACGCCCGCGCGACCGCGGGCGGAACAGTGTGGTCCTTCTCGCCGGAGATCACCAGGAGCGGCCCGCGCGATGGGTTGTGCGTGTCGACCTTGACCTCCGTCCATGGATTGAGATTGGCCATCGCCGCCTGGAAGATCGGCGCGCCGGCGCCCGGCACGTGGAAGGTGTCGTACAGGTCCTTCCCCGCCGCGTCGCTCAAGGCGTTGCT
>DASSLL010000041.1:0-39824 GCA_035689485.1 Candidatus Dormiibacterota bacterium
GCGCTCCGACGAGGTCGCCCGGCTTCTGACGCTGGACCAGGGCAAGCCGCTCAAGGCCGAGGCGCTGGGCGAGGTCGCGGAGTGCGTCGAATACTTCCGCATCGCCGCCGAGGACCTGAAGCGTCTCGAAGGCCGCGTCCTGCCCTCGGCGAGCCCGACCAAGCTCGTCCTTGCCCGCCATTACCCGCGCGGCGTGTACGGCGTGATCACGCCCTGGAACTGGCCCCTCACCATGGCGGCCGAGCTCATCGCCCCCGCGCTGGCCGCCGGCAACACGGTGGTCTGGACGCCGGCGACGTCGACCAGCGTCATCTCGATCGCCTTGATGGAGTGCATGGCGGAGGGCGACTTCCCGGCGGGCGCGATCAACCTCGTGACCGGCCCCGGGGCGGAGGTCGGCGACGAGGTAGCGGGGCATCCGCTGGTCGACGGGGTCGGCTTCGTCGGATCGACCGAGACCGGCGCCTCCGTCGCCAGGCGCGCCGCGGGCAAGCACGTGATGCTGGAGCTCGGCGGCAACGGGCCGCAGGTGGTGTTCGCCGACGCGGACATCGGCAAGGCGGTCGAGGGCGCGATCGTCGGCTGCTACCTGTGCGCCGGCCAGAGCTGCACGGCGGGTGAGCGCATCCTGGTCGAGGAGCCGGTCCGGGACGAGTTCGTCGCCCGGCTCGCCGACGCGGCAAGGGCGCTGCGGCTGGGCGACCCCTTCGAGGAGGAGACCACGCTCGGCCCGCTCAACAACGAGGGCGTCGCCAACAAGATGGACCAGCACGTCGCCGACGCGCTGAAGCGCGGCGCCCGGCTCGTGCTCGGCGGCGAGCGGGCCCAGGGATTCCCGACCCGCCTGTACTACACGGCGACCATCCTCGACGGCGTCGAGCCCGACATGCGCGTCAGCCGCGAGGAGACGTTCGGACCCATCGCGCCGATCATCAAGTTCAAGGACGAGAAGCAGGCTCTCGCGCTCGCCAACGACTCGCCGTACGGGCTGCTCGGCGCGGTCTATACGAAAGACCTGTCGCGCGCGCTGCGCTTCGCCGACCAGCTCGAGACCGGCTGGGTCAACGTCAACGAATCGACCAACTACTGGGAGGCGCACCTCCCGTTCGGCGGGCGGGCCGGCAAGAAGAGCGGCATCGGCCGGGTGGGCGGGCGCTTCGCCCTCGAGCAGATGACGGACCTGAAGACGATCGTGATCGAGATCTCCCCCGATTGAGCGGTCCGCTCGAGGACACCATTGACGAAGCGGAGCGCGTCGCCGATGCGGCCAGATCGAAAGGCGTCGGCGTCAAGCTCCTCGGGGGAGCGGGCGTGCACCTGCACTCGCCGAGCAGCCACCATCCGCCGCTCCGCCGGAAGTACGGCGACCTCGATTACGTCATCTCGAGCAAGGACCGCAAGGCGGCGCTCGGCTTCTTCCCCGCCATCGGCTACGAGGCCAACGACCGCTTCAACCTCATGCAGGGCGACCGCCGGCTCTACTTCTACGACGGCAACAACGGCAAGCAGGTCGACGTCTTCATCGACGTCATCCGCATGTCGCACGTCATCGACCTTCGTGGACGGCTGGCGCACAGCGGACCCTGCGCGAGCCCGTCGGACCTGCTGCTCAGCAAGCTGCAGATCTACGAGGTCAACAAGAAGGACCTGGTCGACGTGACGGCATTGATCCTCGACCACGCGATCGCGACCAGGGACGACGAGGCCATCGACGCCGTGTACATCGCGCGCGTCTGCGCCGAGGACTGGGGCCTCTACCGCACGCTGCAGCTCAACTTGAGCAAGCTCCGCCACACGGTCGAAGAGCTGGACGTCGACCGCGAGACGGTGAGCTCACGCGTCGACGAGCTGTGGAGCGTGGTCGAGGCGCAGCCGAAAGGCATGAAGTGGAAGATGCGTGCCCAGGTCGGCGACCGGCTGCGCTGGTACGAGCTGCCTGAAGAGGTGCGCTCCCCCTACCAGGCGGAATGACGGTTCCCGCGCACGCCCGCTGCGTCGTCATCGGCTGCGGCATCGTCGGCAACAGCCTGGCCTACCACCTGACGCGGCTCGGCTGGCGCGACGTCGTCCTCGTCGACAAGGGACCGCTGCCCAACCCGGGTGGATCGACCGGCCACGCTTCGAACTTCATCTATCTGGTCGACCACTCCAAGGAGATGACGGCGCTGACCATGGACAGCGTCCGGCAGTACAAGGAGATGGGCGTGTTCATCCGCTCCGGCGGCGTCGAGGTCGCGCGCACGAAGGAGCGGATGCAGGAGCTGACCCGCCGCGTCGCGTCCGGCACCTCCTGGGGCATCGAGGGCATGTCGCTGCTGACTCCCGCGCAGGTGAAGGAGCTCGTGCCGTACATCGACGAGAAGGTGATCCTCGGCGGTTTCTACACCGAGGGCGTCGGCGTCGTCGACTCCCTCCGCGCGGGCACGCTGATGCGCGAGAAGGGCCAGGCCGCGGGTGCGCTGCGCGTGGCGCCGAAGACGGAGGTCGTCGGCATCGACGTCGAGAAGGGGCGGGTCCGGCGTGTGCGCACCACGGACGGCGACATCGAGGCCGAGACGGTGGCGATCACGAGTGGTGTCTGGAGCCCGCGCCTGGCGCGCATGGCGGGCACGCGCATACCGCTCACGCCCGCCGTCCACCAGATGATCGACATCGGGCCGGTGCCGCGATTCCGCGGCGCGAAGTCGGACATCGAGCACCCGATCGTGCGCGACATGGACACGAACATGTACGAGCGGCAGGCCGGCGGCGACCTGGAGATCGGCTCCTACGCTCACCGGCCGATCCTCTACGACCCGGAGGACCTGCCGTCCGTCGAGCAGGCGGCGCTCTCGCCGACCGAGTTCCCCTTCACCCAGGCGGACTTCGAGCAGCAGATGCAGCACGCGCTCGAACTGATGCCCGAGATCGTCGGCGACGAGTCGGTCGGGGTGAAGTACGCGATCAACGGCATCCTCTCGCTCACGCCGGACGGCATGCCCGTGCTGGGCGAGTCGCCGGACGTCAAGGGCCTGTGGTCGGCGGCCGCGGTGTGGGTCAAGGAGGGCCCCGGGACCGGCAAGGCGGTTGCGGAGTGGATGGTGCACGGGGAATCGGAGATCGACCTCCACTCGTCGGACATCGCGCGGTTCCACGAGCACCAGAGGACGCGCGCGCACGTCCGGGCGCGCGCCGCCGAGGGTTTCAACAAGACCTACGGCATCGTCCACCCGAGCGAGCAGTGGGCGTCCAACAGAAACGTCAGGCTGGCCCCCTTCCACGTCCGGGAGAAAGAGCTGGGCGCGTTCTTCTTCGAGGCCGCCGGGTGGGAGCGCCCGTTCTGGTACGAGTCCAACACGCCGCTGCTGGAAGAGTTCGGCGACCGCATCACGCGACGCACCGCGGAGTGGGATGCGCGCTGGTGGTCGCCGATCATCAGCGCCGAGCACCTGGCGATGCGCGCGCGCGCCGGGATCTTCGACCTGTCCGCTTTCACGATCTTCGACGTCGTCGGGCCGGGCGCCCTGCAGGCGGTGCAGCAGACGGTGCTCCGGCAGATGGACGTGCCGGTCGGGCGCGTCGTCTACACGCCGGTGCTCAGCCCTGAGGGCGGCTTCAAGTCCGACCTCACGATCATGCGCCTGGGCGACAACCACTTCCGCGTCGTCACCGGCGGCGCGGCGGGCATGTCGGACAAGAAGTGGTTCCGCGACCACCTCGCCGACGGAGCGGAGCTCGTCGACCTCACTTCGGCGATGACGACGATCGGCCTTTGGGGCCCCCGCGCGCGCGACATCGTAGGTGCGACCACGTCGGACGACGTTGCCAACGACGGCTTCCGGTTCGGCACGTGCCGCGTCATCGACATCGGCACCCAGCGAGTGCTCGCGTCGCGCATCTCGTACGTCGGCGACCTCGGCTGGGAGCTGTACGTGCCGATGGAGCAGGGACTGAAGCTGTGGGACACGCTGTGGGAGGCCGGGCGGCCGCACGGCCTGGTCGCTGCCGGCATCGGCGTGTACGGCACGACGGGCCGGCTCGAGAAGTGCTACCGCGCCCACGGCAACGAGCTCGAGACCGAGTACAACGTGGTCGAGGCCGGCATGGCCGCGCCGAAGGTGAAGGAAGAGCAGTTCGTCGGCAGGGAGGCGCACCTGCGGCACCGCGACGAGGACGCCACGGCGGTTCTGTGCACGCTCACGGTCGACGACCACACGTCGAAATCGGGCGAGAAGCGGTACATGCTCGGCCGTGAGCCCATCCTGCGGCGCGACGGCTCGCGCATCGTCGATCGCCGGGGTCGCGGCTCGTACGTGACCAGCGCCGGCGCCGGGCCGTCGATCGGCAAGCACATCCTGATGTCGTACCTCACGCCCGAAGAAGCAGTCGCGGGCAACCAGCTGCTCGTCGAGTACATGGGCGAGCGCTACCCCGTGACGGTCGCGGTCGCCGGCGCAACGCCGCTGTTCGACCCCGAGAACGCGCGCATTCGCGGTGCGGTGCCGGAGAACGCGCGCGTCGGATCATGAGTCCGCTGCGCGGGGCGGCGCAGTCATGAGGGTCGCGGTCTGTGTCAAGCGGGTGCCGATCACGGGAGGGCGGATCGTCCTGACGGAGGACGCGCGCGCCATCAACACCCAGCATCTCGGCTTCACGTACAGCCCGCACGAGGAATGCGGTGTGGAAGAGGCGGTGCGCCTGATCGAGAGACACGGCGGCGAGTCGGTGGTGCTCACCCTTGGGCCGCCCGAGGCGGTCGAGCAGCTGCGCGACGCGATGGCCCTCGGGGTCGACCGGGGGATCCACCTGCAGACCGAGGACCCGGAATGGGACGCCGAGGCCACCGCCGCCGCACTCCTCGATGCGATCCGGTCCGACGAGACGGCGAACGGACCGTTCGACATCGTGTTCTTCGGCAACGAGTCGGCTGACTCGGCCGGCTTCCAGGTCGGCATCCGGGTCGCCTATGCGCTGGGCCGGCCTTGCGTCACGGGGTTGAAGAAGGTGACGCCGGAAGGCGGGGACGTGCGCTGCGAGCAGGAGGTCGAAGGCGGCCGCGACGTCTACGTCGTGCCCATGCCTGCCGTGCTGACCGTGAAAGAAGGTTTGAATCTGCCGCGGTACCCGTCGGTGCCGGGACGCATGCGCGCACGGAACAAGCCCGTCGCCACATTCAAGCCCGAGCGGCCGGCTTCGCGCCTGGAGATGGTCCGGCTTGCGGTGCCTGCGGGCCAGGGCCGCCGCGCGGAGTCGCTCGGCAGCGGGGCAGGAGCCGCGCCGGCGGTCGTCGACGTGCTCCAGAAGGCCGGCGTCCTGTGACCGTCCTCCTGCTCGACGATGGCACCGACCTCACGCGCCAGGCGTTGACGCTGGCGCGCAGGTTCGGCGAACCGCGGTCGCTGCCGATGCACGCATTCGAGCCGTTCGCGCCGGACGCCGTGGCAGATGCTGCCGCAAGCGTCGACGCGAGCGCGATCTTCGCCGCCGGCACCGACCGGGGCAACGACGTCATGGCGCGCATCGCCGCGCGCCTCGGCCTGCCGTTCGCCGCTAACTGCGTCGACGCGACTCCGGGCGATCCCGTCTCGGTCACCCGCGTGCGCTGGGGCGGTTCGCTGCTCGAGGAGGCGCGCCTGCACAGCGCTCGACCGATCATCTCTGTCGCGGCCCACGCGGTGGTTCGCGACGATGGGCCGGTCCCGGCCGCGATAACAGTCGATGGTCGCGACCATCGCCAATCCGCCGTACGCGTGCTCGAGCATGTCCAGCCCGGCAACGGCGGCGTCTCGCTGGCCGAAGCGAAGGTCATCGTCAGCGGCGGACGCGGCGTCGGGTCGAAGGAAGGGTTCGCGATCATCGAAGAGCTGGCGGGGCTGCTCGGCGCCGCCGTCGGTTGCTCCCGCGCCGTGACGAGCGCCGGCTGGCGGCCGCACAGCGACCAGGTCGGCCAGACCGGGACCAAGGTCGCGCCCGAGGTCTACATCGCCTGCGGCATATCCGGCGCGACGCAGCACATGGCCGGCCTCAAAGGCGCGAAGCGGATCGTGGCCATCAACTCCGACCCGCAGGCGCCGCTGATGCTCAACGCCGACTACGTCGTCGTCGGCGACCTCAAAGAGATCGTCCCGGCGATCTCGGCGGAGATACGGAAACGTCGCTGATCGCGCTGTGGCTGGCCGTCGCCGTCGCGGCCGAGCTCTTCGGCAGGCGCGCGCTCTACCTGTACCGTCTGGTCCGCTCGGGCAAGCCGGTGGCCCGCTTCGATCACGTGCCGCGCCGCATCGAGGCGGAGGCGACCGAGGTGCTCGGCCAGCGCAAGCTGCTCCAGCGGCGGCTCCCCGGCCTGATGCACGCGGCGATCTTCTGGGGCTTCATCGTCCTGTTGCCGACGATCGTCATCGCCATGATCGGCGCGGTCGATCCGCACTCGACCCTGCCCTGGCTGGGATCTCAGGGCTGGTACGCGCTGCTGGTCGACGTGTTCGCCGCGCTGGTCCTGCTGGGCGTGATCACAGCCTTCGTCATCCGCAAGGTGCAGCGGCCGCAACGCTTCGCCGGCAGCCACCGCGGCGAGGCGGACCTGATCCTCCTGCTGATCGCCGGGATCGTTGTCACGCTTTTCGTCTGGCACTCCTCGCAGATCGCGTTGGGCCTGAACGATTACCCGACCGCCTGGGCGCCGATCTCCGGCGCTCTGTCCCACGTCGTCGCCCCGGTCGCGCCCGTAACCGAACGCGTCGCGGTGTGGGCGCACGTGCTGATCATCCTGTCGTTCCTCGTCTATCTGCCGTACTCGAAGCACCTCCACATCATGGTCGCGGCGATCAACGTCTTCTTCGGCCGCACGCGCGCGCGGGGACGGCTGGAGCCGATCGACTTCGACGCTCCGGAGTCGGAGGTCCGCTTCGGCTCGGCGAAGGCCGCCGACCTGACGTGGAAGCAGATGCTCGACACGATGTCCTGCACCGAATGCGGCCGGTGTCAGGACGTGTGCCCCGCCTACAACACCGGCAAGCCGCTGTCGCCAAAGCTCGTGATCATGTACGAGCGCGACCACCTACTGGCCCAGGCGAAGACGCCCATCGTCCCGAATGCGGTCATCGACGACATGGTGTGGGACTGCGTCACGTGCGGCGCGTGCGTCCGCGAGTGCCCGGTCGACATCGAGCACATCGACCACATCGTCGACCTGCGCCGCAACCTGGTGATGGTCGAGTCGCGCTTTCCCGAAGAGGCCGGAACGATGCTGCGCGACGTCGACCGGACGTCCAACCCGTGGGGCAGGCCGCAGTCCGACCGCCTCCAGTGGGCCGAAGGGCTGGGGGTCCGCGTGCTCGCGCAGGGCGAAGAGGCGCCGGACGTGCTCTTCTGGGTGGGCTGCGCGCCGGCGTTCGATGAGCGCGCACGCAGGTCGGCCGTCTCGACGGCGAAGCTGATGCAGCAGGCGGGCGTCGATTTCGCGGTGCTGGGTCCCCGGGAGTCCTGCACCGGCGACCCGGCGCGGCGCATGGGCGACGAGTACACGTACCAGCGGCTCGCGAACGAGAACGTGACGACGCTCAACGGGGCGAAGGTGAGGAAGATCGTCACCACGTGCCCGCACTGCTTCAACACGATCGGCAACGAATATCCGGACTTCGGCGGGCGCTACGAGGTGGTGCACCACACGGAGTTCCTGTCCGAGCTGGTGCGTGAGGGCAAGCTGCAACCCGTGGCCGGCGACCGCACCATCACCTATCACGACTCGTGCTATCTCGCGCGCCACAACGACGTGCGCTCGCAGCCGCGCGAGCTCGTGTCGGCGGTGGGCAGGGCGGTGGAGATGCCGCGCAATCGGGAACGCACCTTCTGCTGCGGCGCGGGTGGCGCGCGCATGTGGATGGAGGAGAACCGGGGGCGGCCGATCAACCAGGAGCGCGTGCGCGAGGCGGCGTCCACGGGCGCCGAGACGCTCGCCGTCGCCTGCCCCTTCTGCACCGTGATGCTGGACGACGGCGTGCGCGAAACGGGAGCGAAGCTTCAGGTGTTCGACCTCGCCACGCTTCTGGCTGAGGCCGTCGAGCGGAAGCGCGCTACTCCGCCGTCTTGAACAGGACCTTATTCTGCGAGGGATCCACGGCCGCGTAGCCGTTCGCCTCCTCGGTCACGCGCACGTCGCCGTGCTCGAGCCGGCTGATCACGTCGTCGAGGTCGCGCTTCGCCGGCAGCTCGACCGTGAAGCGGCGGAGCCCGGCAGCGCCGGGAGGGGCCGGACGCGCGCCGTGACCCGCCCACTCGTTGAGGCCGAGGTGGTGGTGGTAGCCACCGGCGGAGATGAACCCGACGCCGGGCACGTGGCCCATCACGTCGAACCCGACCAGGTCGTGGTAGAAGCGAAGCGCCTCGTCGACGTCCGCGACGTGGAGATGGACATGGCCCATCTTCGTCGCGTCGGGCATCGGGGCGTCGAGGCGGTCGTCTTCGCGCAGGTGGCTGAACAGCTCCTCGAGGTCGATCGGATCCCGGCCTGAGCGCGGCCGGCCGTCCTTGTCCCACGCCGCGAACGTGCCGTTCGCGAAACCCATGAACCCGTCCTCGGGGGACTCGGTGTAGACCTCGATCCCGTTGCCGTCCGGATCCCAGAGGTAGTTCGCCTTGGTCATGACGTGGTCCGTCGGGTACTGCTCCCAGCGCAGCCGGGCCAGGCGGGCGATGACGCGCGCCAGCTCGCGACGGTCGGGCACCAGGAGCGCGAGATGGTACAGACCCGAAGTCCGCGGCGCCACCGGCTGCTCGGCACCAGGATGCAGGACGACGAGCTCGCGGCCCGGCACGCCCATCCGGATGGTGTCGCCGTCGGTGGGCAGCGGCGTCAGGCCGACGTAGTCGCGGTAGAAGCGAAGCGCCCTGTCGGCGTCGCTGACCGCGATGTCGACGGCGCCCATGCCGGTCTTGGCGGCGATGGACTGGGTTTGCATCACACGCTTTCTACCCAGCCGTGGGCTGGAGTATTCGCCACCGGACGAAGCGGGCAGGTTGCCGCAGGACCCCGGAATCGAGAGTCGTCACCGCGACCTCGGCCACCAGACGGGCGCCTGCCGGCAGCTCGAGCCACTCGCGCCGTCCGTCCTCGAACGGAGCCCACAAGCGGTGCTCCGCAGGCTCGGCACCGGCCGCGAAGCCCTCGAGTCGCTGCGCGTCCGGACCGCTGATCGGATACGTGGTGCCGACCAGGCGAGCGTCCGCATCCATGGTCGCGAGGACCAGGCGCATGGCGCCGCCCGCCTCCGGAATGAACCCTCGCACGGCGAACTCCACGGTGGAGACGCGCCGCACCTTGCGCCACCGTCGGGCGTCGGCCCTCGGGTAAGGCTCGTCGAACTTCGCCACGACGCCTTCGATCCCGCCCAACGCCAGCTCCGGATCCAGCCACGCCATCGCCACGTCGAGTTCGGCGGTCTGCGTGACCAGCTGCAGCGAGGAGTCCGCAGCCACGTCGACCAGTCGCGCGAGACGCTCCCGCCGGCGAGAAAGCGTCTGGCTTCGCATGTCCGCGTCACACCGCAAGACGTCGAACGCGACGAACGCGACGCTCGAGCCCGAGCCCATCGACACCAGGCGTCGCTGCAGCGCGAGGAAGCTGACGCCCCCTTCCGCCGGCATCACGATCTCGCCGTCGAGCACGGTGGCTCGAGGTAGCCTGCTCGCGAGGGTGGTCAGCTCGGGAAACCAACGCCCGAGGTCTTTGTCGTTGCGGCTCCAGACCGAGCCTTTGCCGCTCGAGCTGTTGACGAGCAGACCGCGGTACCCGTCGAACTTCGGCTCATACGTCCAGCCCCGGCCGCGCGGAAGCTCTTTCACCGCCTGCAGCCGCGCCGGCGTGTAATCGCTCACCGTCGCCCGAGTCTACCGGCGGGCTCTCGCCTAGCTGAGGCCCAGGATGTTGCCTTTCACGTCGATGTCGATGTGCGCGGCGATCGGGTCGGTCGGCAGGCCCGGCATGGTCCTCATCTCCCCGCAGATCGGGTAGATGAACCCCGCGCCCACCGACGCGCGGACCTCGCGCACGGGCAGAACCCAACCCGTCGGCGCGCCCTTGAGCTTCGGATCGGAGGAGATCGAAAGGTGCGTCTTGGCGATGCACACCGGCAACCTCCCGAACCCGCTCGCCTCATAGGCGTCGAGCTGCTTGGCCGCGACCGGGTCGTACTCGACGCCGCGCGCGCCGTAGACGCGGAGCGCGATCGTCTCGATCTTCTCGCGCAGCGTCGCCGCGTCCGGGTAGAGCAGCTGGAAGGTGCTCGGCTCCTCCGCCGCCGCGGCCACCATCTCCGCCAGCTCGGTGGCGCCGCGTCCACCCTCGGCGAAGTTGTTGCACACCGCCGCGCGCACGCCGATGCGTTCTGCCAGGTCGCGGATGGCCTGGTGCTCGGAGGCGTGGTCGCCGGGAAACGCGTTGATGGCCACCACCGGCGTCACGCCGTGGATCTGGATGTTCTCCACCTGTTTGCGCAGGTTGGCGGCGCCCGCCATGACGTCGTCCGGGTTCTCCTTGAGCAGCTCCGGCGGCAGCGGCCTGCCGGCGACGACGCGATATTTCCCCGAGTGCACCTTCAGCGCGCGCACGGTGGTGACGACAACCGCCGCGTCGGGCGCCAGGCCCGAGGTCCGGCATTTGATGTTGAAGAAGCGTTCGGCGCCCATGTCGGCGCCGAAGCCCGCCTCCGTGACGACGTAGTCGCCGCAGCGGATGCCGATCTTGTCTGCGAGCACTGACGACGCGCCGTTGGCGATGTTGCCGAAAGGCCCGGCGTGGACGAGCACAGGCGTGTTCTCAAGCGTCTGCAGGAGGTTGGGCTTGATCGCGTCGAGCATGATCACGGTCATCGCGCCGCCGGCGTGCAGGAAGTCGGCGGTGATCGGACGGCCGTCGCGTGCCAGGCCGATGATCATGCGCCCCAGCCGCTGGCGCATGTCCTGCAGCGACGTCGAAAGCGCGAGCACGGCCATGACCTCCGACGCCGCGGTGATGTCGAAGCCGGTCTGGCGCGTGACTCCGTCTTCCGGCGCGCCCAGGCCGACCACGACGTTGCGCAGCACGCGGTCGCTCACGTCCAGCACGCGGCGCCACGTGATGCTGTGCAGGTCGATTGGAAACTCGCGCAGGCTGTGGTGGATGTAGTTGTCGATCATGGCGGCGAGGAGGTTGTGGGCCGCGGTGACGGCGTGGAAGTCGCCGGTGAGGTGGAGGTTCAGGCGCTCCATGGGCACGACCTGGCTGTAGCCGCCGCCCGCGGCGCCGCCCTTGATGCCGAACGTCGGCCCCATCGACGGCTGGCGGATGGCGACGACGGCGCGCTTGCCGATCTGTCCCAGCGCGTCGCCGAGGCCGACCGTCGTCGTCGTCTTGCCTTCACCGAGCGGCGTCGGCGTGATCGCGGAGACGACGACGTACTTCGCCTTCGGCCGGTCCTTCAACTCCTCGATCGCGTCGAGCTTGATCTTGGCGACGTCGTGCCCGTAAGGCTCGAGCAGGTGCGTCCCGATGCCCATCTTCCCCGCCACGTCCTGCATGGGGATGAGCCGCGCCCGGCGCGCGATGTCGAGGTCGCTGGGAAATGCGGTCTTGGCCATTACCACCCTCTCCTTCTAGCTACAGGCGCGCAAGCGTCTCACGCCGCCACCTCTCGGTCGGCTCGATCTCGTTGAACGTGAATATGTGCAGCCCGGCGACGCGGCGGTCGGCCAGCGCGATGTCGGGCATGAGGCCGGCGATGAACCGTCCGGGCTCGTAGCCGCCGGGCCCGAACATGCGCGCCAGCCACGTCGGGTGGCCGCGGAGGAACCTGGCCGAATCGGCCACGCCGATCTTCGTCGATACACGCAGCAGCCGGATCGGGTCGGCGACGCCCGCCATGCCGATGTAGATCGGCAGCTCGACGCCGCGGCGGCGCACCCGCTCGACCCACCTCTTGATCGTCGCGACGTCGAAGCTGAGGTTGCTCACGATGTAGGTCGCGAAGCGGCGCTTGTCCCACATCGCCTGGATCGTGACGTCGTCGTGGATGAACGGATGGCTCTCGGGGTAGCCGGTGACGCCGATGTCGGCGAAGCCATGGCCGGGCGGCAGCGCGCTCAGCAGCGAGAGCGCGTCGGGGAACTCGCCCGCCGGCTGCCTGGCGTCGCCCGCGACGACGAAGAGGTTGCGGATGCCGGCCTTCTGCAGCGTCTCGACGATCTGCTCCAGCTCGTGACGGTCGCGGATCATCCGCGCCGACAGGTGCGGCACGACGGTGTAGCCCACGCTCGCCAGGTTGGCGGCCAGAAGCACGGTCGCCGGCATGCCGCGTCGCGGTGAGGCGGTGACGGTGATGGTGACCTCGCGCGGCACGTTGGCGACCACCTGGTCTGCGACCTCGGCGGTCGGAAAGATCTCGTAACGCGGCGCGCGCAGGAACGCGGCGAGCGGATTGCCCACCCTCGGAGCACCCACCGGCGTCACCACTCCCGTCGCACTGTACGCCACAGTCGCGCTACACGCAACACAAGACGGTGTTCCGGTCGGAGGGCGTGCCGGCGCTGTCGGAGTCGAAGCCGAAGTACAGCCAGGCGTTGCCGGCGAGCTCGCGGTGCAGCGCGGCCAGGCCGTCGCCGTCGTGGTCGAGCATGGTCGTGGCGACCGCCACCCCGCCATCCGAAGTCTCGAACAGCTCGACCAGCCGCGCCTGGCAGGGCCAGTCGACGATCGAGGCCGTGGTGATCTCCCAGAACCCGTCGTGACGCGTGAGCCGGTTCTTGTGGATGTGGCCGTTGAGCCACGCCGCCACCTTCGTCCGGGAGAGGACGTCGACCACCGCGCGCCCGTTGTCGATGCGAAAGGACGGATGGTGCGAGAGCACGACGACGTCGCGGTCACCCGCCTCGTCGATCCGCCGTTCGAGCCAGCGCAGCTGGGCATCGTCGACGGCGCCGTCCGCCCCACCCGCGTAGCGCACCGTGTCGAGGGTGATGAAGCGCACGCGGCCGGCGTCGCGGACGTCATACGGCTCGGGCAGGAGCTCCTCGCGACGGATCGGCCGACGCTCCGGATCGGCCGCCACCTCGCGCGCCTCTCCCGTCATGAACCGCTCGGGATGATTCGTGAAGAGGTCGACCGCCGTGTCGGGGTCGACAACTGAAGGCATGCCGATCGGCTTGCGCGTACCGGTCATCGCCTCCGCCAGCTCCGGCGTCACGAGGCCGACGCCCTGGCAGACGTACTCGTGGTTGCCGTGGCACCGCAGCTGCGGCGCGCGCAAACCTGGTGACCCGAAAGGGCGCACGGCCTCCTCGAGCAATCCGGGATGACGCGGAAAGCCGAGAGCGCGCTGGAAGCGGTCGCCATCGGGTTCGCCGTCCGGCTTCCAGAAGAGGTCGCCTGGCCAGTCGAGGCGCTGCACGCCGTCGTAGCCCGGCGCGCCCGAGTCGGGGCGGACGGTGTCGCCCCCGAGCAGGGCAAGCGCGTTCGTCAGCTCGTTGCGCTGGGTGTTGTCGACCAGGTCTCCCGTGACGGCGACGAGGTCCACCGGGCGCCCGGTCACGGGCCCGCGCTCGACCGCGTTGATCGCCCGGACCATGGCGGCGACCGCTTGCGTGTTCAGCATCTCGTGCGGTCGCTGCATGGTCAGCAGCTCGCGGAAGCGCGGGTCGTCGCCATAGCGATTCAGAAACTCGAACCGCGCCGGCGACTGCGCGTCGGTGACGTGCAGGTCGGTGATGTGTGCGATGCACGCGATCGGCTCGCGCACCTCGACGTCCGCACGGTGCGGTTCGCCGGGGAGCTCCGCCACCTCGCGGTACGCGGCGCGCGAACCCTGCCGGACGGCGCGACCGGGCCCCAGGCGCCGCTCAGTCGTGACGATCGACGAGCACCGGGTCGGGACGAAGCGCCAGCTTCACCTTGCTTCCGGCTGGATGCTCGGACGCCGCTGACGTGGGCAGCTGGGCGAGCACCGTGATGTCGCCGAGGTCGACCGTGACGCGGCTCGTCGCGCCTAGGAACGCAACCGCGATGACCGTGCCTACGAGCGGGCCGCCCTGCGACTCGCCGTCGCCGACCAGGCTCACCGCCTCCGGTCGCACCAGGGCGATCGCGGGGCCGTCTGTCACGTTGGGGTCGACGAGCGGGATGGTCTGCCCGCGGACGTCGACCGAGCCTCCCCGGACGGTGCCCTCGATGCGGTTGGTCAAACCGACGAAGTCGGCGACGAACGGCGTCGCCGGTCGCGAGTAGATCTCGGTCGGCGGGCCGAGTTGCTCGAGCTTGCCGGCCTGCATGACGCCGACCCGATCGGCGATGGCGAGCGCCTCTTCCTGGTCGTGCGTGACGAAGAGCGTCGTGATCCCCACCTCGAGCTGGACGCGGCGGATCTCGTCTCGAAGTCGGGAGCGGACCTTCGCGTCGAGGGCGGAAAGCGGCTCATCGAGGAGCAGCACCTTCGGCCGGATGGCCAGCGCCCGAGCGAGCGCGACGCGCTGCTGCTGCCCGCCTGACAGCTGGTGGGCGTACTTGTTGGCGTGCGCGGTGAGCCCCACCAGCTCGAGCATCTCCAGCGCCCTGGTGCCCCGTTCCTTCAACCCCACGTGCTGCAGCTGCAGCCCGAACATCACGTTCTGCACCGCCGTCATGTGAGGGAACAGCGAATACGCCTGGAAGACCATCCCGACGTTGCGGCGGTTGGCCGGCACGTTCGTGACGTCTTTGCCACCGATCAGGACCCGCCCGCTGTCGGCTTGTTCCAGGCCCGCGAGCAGACGCATCGCCGTGGTCTTGCCGCAGCCGGACGGTCCGAGCAGCGCCACCAGCTCGCCGGGCGAGATGGTCAGCGAAAGGCCTTCGACGGCCGTGGTGCTGGCGTACCTGCGCGTGAGGTTCTCGAGGCGGACCTCAACCCCGCCGCGACCGGCAGCGTTCTCGCCGGGCATCAGGCCCTCTGCCCAGGGTTGGCGCTCAGCTGCGCGCGGCCGAGGAACGACAGCATCAACAGCAGGATGAAAGCGAAGAGCAGCGATCCGACCGCGACTGCGACCGAAGTGTTGGCGTCGGTGAGGCCGACGTAGGCGATCGCGACCTGCAGGTTCTGATAGTTGAGCAGGTTGGCGATCGTGTATTCGCCGAGCACCAGCGCCACCGAGAGCAGCGACGCGTTGAGGATGGCGCTCGGCATGTTGGGGATGATGACGCGAAGAATGACGGTGAACCACCCCGCGCCAAGGCTGCGCGCCGCCTCGGACAGCGTCTTCAGATCGATCGCCGACAGGCCCGCGTCCAGAGCGCGGTAGCTGTAGGGCAGGACGATGACCAGGTAGGCGAAGCCGAGCACGAGGATGGACGGCGAGATGTTGATCTCGATCCACACGTAGATCGGCTTGAGGCCCACGACCAGGGCGATGGCGGGCACCGTCAGCGGCAGGATGCAGATGAACTCGACGACACGGCTGAGGCGCGGAAGCCGCAGGCGGACCCAGATCATCGTCGGCAGCAGGATGGCAAGCATTCCGACGGAAGCGATCACGGCCAGCTCGAGCGACACGGTGATCGCCTTGACGAGGCCCGGCGTCTGCGCGATCCGCACCCAGGCGTCAAGGTTGCGGGGGGAGCCTATGTCGACCCCGCGCGTCGAGAACTCGAACATCGCCGCCAGCGGCGTCAGGAAGAAAGCCGCGGCGAGGAGCAGGACGACGGCGCGAAAGATACGGAGCTTCGTGCGCCGCGAGCTCGTCATGTGCTTACCTCAGCCACCGTGACGTCCTGCGCTGGAGCAGCGTGTACAGCGACATCACGAGCACGACCATCACGATCATCGCGAGGGCCAGAGCCTGAGCGAGTCCAGGCTGTGTTTGTTCTGTCTCGCTGGTCAGCAGGTTCTGGACCTCGAGCGTGATGTAGACGCCGCCCTGGGTGAGCAGCGCTGCGACCGTCGCGTATGCCGAGAACGCGTTGGCGAACAACAGCAGCGTGCAGCCGAGGAACGAAGGCGCAAGCAGTGGTCCCGCAACGTAGCGCCAGTAATGCCACGTGTTGCCGCCCAGGCTCTCGGTCGCCTCGCGCCACTGCGGGCGCAGCCCATCGAGCGCGGGCAGGAACACCAGGACCATGAGCGGGATCTGGAAATAGAGATAGATGAGGATGATGCCGGCCGGGTCGTAAAGCCACACGCCCCTGGCGAAGATGTCGATGCCGCGGTCCTTCAGCCACACGGTCAGGAAACCGACGTAGCCGAGGGTGGCGATGAAGGCGAAGGCCAGGCTGACGCCTCCGAACTGCGCGAGCACGCCCGACGCGGACGTCACGACCCGCCGCAGGACGCCGTTGGGGTTGCCGGTGGCGACGGCGTACGCGAGCAGTGCACCGCCGAGCGCGCCCACCACCGCGCTGACGACCGAGATGATCAGGCTGTTCGTGAAGGATTTGACGATGTACGGCTTGTTGATGCCGGCG
Organism: Candidatus Dormiibacterota bacterium; assembly: GCA_035689485.1. Lineage (GTDB taxonomy): Bacteria > Chloroflexota > Dormibacteria > Dormibacterales > Dormibacteraceae > 40CM-4-65-16. The sequence goes on from DASSLL010000041.1 coordinate 16,439, forward strand.
AAGTTGTCGAGCGTGAGCTTGCCGTCGACGGTGAAGAACGACCCGACGACGATGATCGCCGTGGGCAGGAGCAGGAAGAGGCCGACGTAGGCGAAGAACGGCACTGTTCCGAGCCACGAAAGAGAAATCCGCCGCCCGCCCATCGGGCGAGCGGCGGCGGAGATTGCCGGGTTGCCGGCTGCCGTCAAGAAACGGCCTGCGACCAGTTGGCTACGACGTACGCGCTGGCTTTCGAGGTCTGGTCACCCGATGGGACTTGCGGCTTGCCGGGCACCTGTGGAAGCGCCGCGGCGGCCGCCGTGTCGATGGTGTTGGAGCTGATCATCGCCGCCATGCGGACCGGGCGCGCGCCGCCCTTGAGCCACAGGTTCTGGCCCTCGTTCGAGTAGAGGTACTCCTCCCACAGCCGCGCAGCGGCCGGGTGGGGAGCCTGCTTGTTGATCGCCTGGCTGTAGTAGCCGCCGATGATCGCGTTGGAGGGCACGAAGATCTTCCACGCGGGAACGTCCTTGCCGTGCGACGTGGAGAGGTAGTCCCACTCGAAGAGCACGGGAGTCTGTCCCTGCTTCACCGTCGACGCGGTGCCCACGACCGGAACGTAGTTGCCGGCCTGCTTGAGCATGTGGAAGAAGGCGACCCCCTTGCTGACGTCGTCGAGCGAGCCGCCGTTGGCTACGGCCGCCATGATCACGCCGTTGAGGCCCTGGTTGGACTTTGTCGGGTCCCCCGCCAGCGCGACCTTGCTCTTGAAGCCGGAGCCGAGCAGGTCCTGGACCGAGTTGATCGTCCCGCCGGGCACCTTGCTCGGGTCGTACCCGATGCCCATGTAGCCGCCGTAGTCGTTGTACCAGAGCCCGGTCGACTCCTTGGCGCCGTCAGGGATGTCGTTCCATTCGGCGACCTTGTACGGCGCGAACTTGGCGGTGTTGGCCAGTGCGACGGCCTGGCCGACGTCGACCACGTCCGGAGCGTTGGGCGTGCCGTCGAAGGCGTCGACCTCCTGCTGGCTGCTGCCGTTGGGGTTGGCGGAGTTGATCGTGATGCCGTACTTGGACTGGAAACCGCTGATGATCGCTCCGTAGTTGGCCCAGTCGGGCGGAAGGGCGATGACGTTGAGCTGGCCCTCCTTCTTCGCCGCCGTTACGAGCGCATCCATGCCGCCGCAGTCGGCGGCGGACTTGGCCGACCCGCCGCAGGACGCGGTGCCAGACGAACCGCTGCTGCCACAGGCGGCCACCAACAAGCCCACCACCGCGCCGGCCGCGAGATGGCGGAAGAGACTGCCGAGCTTCATCCTTCGATCCCCTCCAAAAATCAGGCCCCTGCGCCGGGTGGCTAATACAGGTCAGGCAGGGCCAATATTGCCCGGCCCTCGACGATGTTGCAAGGACGGAGTTTGTCGGTGCGGTTGATTTCAGTTAGGCCGCGGTTAACCGGCGTTGTAGCTCAGCTTTCAGGGCGCCGGCCGCGGTAACCCAGGCGCCTCGACAGGCCGGCGGCCGCCTCGGCGGTCAGCCTGTCCAGGTCGGGGCGGCTCCCCGCGCGGACGCGGTGGCTGGGTCCCGAGACGTCGAGCGCGGCGACCACCTCGCCGTCGGCGCCGAAGACCGGCGCCGCCACGGCGTCCAGCCCCACCTCGAGCTCCTCGTGTGTCCGCGCCACGCCTTCCCGCCGCGCCAACTCCAGCTGGGCTTCGAGCTTCGGCCGGTCGGTGATCGTCCGCGGCGCCACCCGGTCGAGCGGAGCGGCCAGCAGGCGGGCGCGCACCGCGTCCGGCGCGAAGGCCGCGATCGCCTTGCCGCTGGCGGTGCAGTGGACCGGGTACCGGCCGCCGATCCAGTTCACGCTCATGACCGAGGTCGACGCCGTCGCCTGCTCGATCGGGACGATGACGTCTCCGATCAGGACGTCGAGGGTCGCGGTCTCGCCCGCGGCCCGGGCCAGCTCCTCGCATACGGGACGCGCGACAAACCGAAGGTCGAACTCGCCGGAGACGACGCTGGCCAGCTGCGGGAGGCGCCGGCCGAGGCGATAGCGCGAGGTGCGCGGGTCGCGCTCGACCAGCGCGTGCCGCTCGAGCGTGCCCAGCAGCCGCAGGGCGGTCGATCGGTGCACGTGCAGCTCGCGGGCCAGCTCGGCGCCGGTGCGCGAGCCGCTCTGTGCGAGCAGGTCCAGGATCTCGATCGCCCTGTCGACCGACCGAACCCCTTCGTTGCTCATAGCGCAACATTATCCATTGCACGCAACGACCGGGTACGATGCTCGCGTGAGCCGCGAGGAAGAGATCCGCGCCGGTCTCTTCGAGCACACCCTCTACGGCCACGCGCCGGAGGTCAAGGCGCTGACCGAGGAAGGCCTCGGCTTGGGCATGGACCCGATGGACATCCTCTTCAAGGCCCTGATCCCCTCCCTCGAGGAGGTCGGCCGGCGCTTCGAGAAAGGCGACTTCTTCGTCCCCGAGATGCTCATCGCCGCGCGCGCCATGCAGGGCGCGCTCGTCATCCTCCGGCCGCTCATCGCCGAGACCGGCGCCAAGCCGGTCGGCCGCTACGTCATCGGCACGGTCAAAGGCGACATCCACGACATCGGCAAGAACCTGGTCGTGATCATGCTCGAGGGCGCGGGCTTCGAGGTCTTCGACCTCGGCGTCAACACGCCGCCCGAAAAGTTCGTCGAGGCGGTAAGGACTCACGAGCCCGACGTCGTCGGCTTCTCGGCGTTCCTCACCACCACCATGCCGATGTTCAAGGCCAACATCGAGGCGCTCACCAAGGCGGGCCTGCGCGACAAGGTGCACGTCGCGGTGGGCGGTGCGCCGGTGACGCTCGAGTACGCGAAACACGTCGGCGCGGACAGCTACGCCGCCGACGCCTCGCTGGCGACGCGCATGGCCAAGGAGCTGGTCGGCGCGCGCACCGGCGGGTCAGCCGGCCACACCGCGCTCGAGCAGGCCGTGATGAAGATCGACGAGACGCTCCGCAAGGGCTGAGTCTTGGAAACGCGCCTTGCCTCTCGCGCGCGCGAGGTCGTGATCTCCGGCGAGAGCCCTTTCGTGATCATCGGCGAGCGCATCAACCCGACCGGACGCAAAGTTCTCGCGGCCGAGATGAAGGAAGGCGTCATGGACCGCGTGCGCTCTGACGCGCGCGCCCAGTCCGCGGCGGGGGCGCACATGCTCGACGTCAACGCCGGCATCCCGGCCGTCGACGAGCCGGCGCTCCTGGTGGCGGCGATCAAGGCGGTGATGGAGGTCACCGACCTTCCCATATGCATCGATTCCTCGATCATCGAGGCGCTCGAGGCGGGGCTCTCGGCCTATGAGGGCAAGGCCCTGGTCAACTCCGTCACGGCGGAAGAGGAGCGCATGGAGCGCATCCTGCCCCTGGTCAAGAAGCACGGTGCCGCCGTCATCGGCATGGCCAACGACGAGAACGGGATCTCGATGGTGCCGGAAGAGAGGCTCGCGCTCGCCCGGCGCATCGTCGAGCGCGCCGCCGACCACGGGATCCCGCAGCACGACGTGATCATCGACCCGATCGCGATGACCGTCGCGGCCGATCCGACGTGCGGTGTCATCACGCTCGAGACGATGCGCCTCATCCGCGACGAGCTCGGCAACAACATGACCTGCGGGGCGTCGAACGTCTCCTTCGGGCTGCCCGACCGCGCCACCGTCAACGCGGCGTTCCTGCCGCTGGCCATGCACGCCGGCCTCACCTGCGCCATCACCAACCCGCTCGAGCCGCAGGTCCGGCGCGCGGTGCTCGCGGGCGACCTGCTGCTCGGCCACGACGAATACGCGATGCGGTGGATCGCGTCCTACCGCGCGGAGCAGGCGGCGCTCCCGAAGTGATCGCTCGGAAGCTCGAGGTCACGTACCAACCGTTCGACCGGACGACGCGCGTGCCCGCGGGCACGACCGTGTTCAGCGCCGCGCACTGGATCGGCCTCCCCATCGACTCCACCTGCGGCGGCCGCGGCACGTGCGGCAAGTGCAAGGTCCGCATCGTTCGCGGCCTGACCGACGCCGAAACCGCCGACCACCGCCAGCTCCGGCCGCAGGAGATCGTCGACGGCTGGCGCCTGTCCTGCCAGGCGCACGTCCACGAGGACATGACGGTCGAGGTGCCGCAGCTGCTGCGCGTGCCCAAGGCGGCGACCATGGGCCTCGGGCGCCTGGTCATCCTCGACCCCAACGTGCGCAAGGTCTATCTCGAGCTCGCCGAACCGTCGCTGGACGACCAGCGCAGCGACCTCGCGCGCCTGAAGGACGCGCTGACCGCAGAGGGCCTCGACATGACCGCGAGCGTGGCCGTCCTGCGGATGCTGCCGCAGGTCTTCCGCGAAGCGGCGTTCAAAGTGACGGCGGTGCTCGCCGGCGACCACCTGGTCGCGGTCGAGCCGGGCGACACGACCGGCGAGTGCTACGGCGTCGCGTTCGACGTCGGCACGACGACTCTCGTCGGGACGTTGATGAACCTGCGCACCGGCATGGCCGCGTCGGTCCGCTCGACCTTGAACGGCCAGGCGCCCTTCGGCGCCGACGTGATCACGCGCATCAGCCACGGCATGAACGGGCCGGATGCGATCGGCGAGCTGCAGTCTGCGGTCCTGACGACGATGAACTCCGTCCTGGCCGAGCTCTATCGCGAGACCGGCGTCTCGCCCGCGCGCACGTATGAGGCGGTGGTGGTGGGCAACGTGACGATGCTGCACCTCCTGCTCGGCGTCGACCCGAGCCCACTGTCGATGTCGCCGTTCACCCCCACGTTCATGGATGAGCTGACCGTGCCCTCAAGCGAGGTCGGTCTGCAGATCCACCCGCACGGATACGTCCAGACCCTTCCGGCGCTGGGCGCATATGTCGGCGCCGACATCGTCGCCGGCGTGCTCGCCACCGGCGTCGTGCGCGAGGACAGGTTGCGCGTCTTCGTCGACGTGGGCACGAACGGCGAGATCGTGCTCGGCAGCGCAACGCGCGCGCTCGCCACGGCCGCCCCGGCCGGTCCCGCCTTCGAGGGCAGCCAGATCAAGTGCGGCATGCGCGCCACGACGGGAGCCATCGAGGGCGTGCAGCTGACAGACCGCGTGGAGCTGCAGGTCATCGGCGGCGACGTCCGGCCCGAAGGCATCTGCGGCTCCGGGCTGGTGGACGCCGTGGCGCAGCTCCTCCTGGCCGGGCTGATGGAGCACTCGGGTCGTTTGCGGCTCGCCGAGGACGTGCCCGATCACCCGCTGCGCGACCGCCTCATCGACGTCGACGGCATGCGCGCGTTCCTGCTCGCCGACGGCGTGTATCTCACACAGCGCGACATCCGGGAGCTCCAGTTCGCGAAGGGCTCCATCGCCACCGGCATCAAGGTGCTGATGGACATCCTCGGCGTGAGCGCCCAGGACCTGGACGAGGTGTTGCTCGCGGGGTCGTTCGGGTCTTACCTCAACCCCGAGAGCGCCAAGGTCATCGGCCTCGTGCCGCCCATCGACGTGGACCGCATCATCGCCGTCGGCAACTCCGCCGGCGAAGGCGCGAAGATCGCGCTGCTGTCCTACCGCGAGCGTCAGGTCGCCTTCGAGCTGCCCTCTCGCATCGAATACGTCGAGCTGTCGGGGAGGCCGGACTTCAACGATTCGTTCATCTCCGTGCTCGGATTCCCAGCCCTCAGCCCCTCCGTGGGGCTTCGCCCGACACCTCCTCACCAGGTGGGGAGGAGCTGGTGAGATGAGCACCACCGCGCTCGTCATCTGCGGCGCGCTGGGCCGCGAGGTGAAGGACATCGTCGACCGCCGCGGCTGGGACGTCGACATCTACGGGGTGTCCGCGCTGCTCCACCTCTACCCATCGCGCATCGTCGACGAGCTTCGCGCCAAGCTGCACGACCTCCGGCCGCGATACGAAAACCTGATCGTCGTGTACGGCGACTGCGGGATGGGCGGGAAGCTCGAGCCGGTCCTCGACGAGGTGGGCGCGGCCCGCGTGCGAGGGCCTCACTGTTACGAGATGTTCGCGGGCGAGAAGCGGTTCGCGGAGGTTTCCGACCGCCGGCCCGGCACCTTCTTCCTCACCGACTGGCTGGTCCGGAACTTCGACCGCGCGGTCGTGCGCGGCCTCGGCCTCGACCGTCACCCGGAATTGAAGCCGGTGATTTTTGGTAATTACGAGGCTGTGCTCTACCTGCGGCAAGTCCCAAACCCGCGCCTCGCCCAGCAGGCCGAGCGCATCGCCGAATATCTCGAGCTTCCGCTGGAGGTCGAAGACGTCGGCCTCGGCGAACTCGAACACAGGCTTGCGGCGTTAGTTGGCTAAATATCAGGTGATGTACTGGAAGCACATCCCGTCGCAGGTCAAGGCCTGGGACGGCGCCACCGAGGTCAAGCGCATGCTGCCGGACTACTTCCAGGCCGCGATCGACGCCTACGCGATGAAGGACGGCTCGACGGACATGGACGCATACCTCGACGGATGGAGATGGGCGGACACCGCCGAGCGTGACGGATCCCCGCAGGAGGTCCTCGATGCTCTGCTCGCGGAGCTCACCGCGGCCAACCCACGCTCGCGGTTGATGAATCCGGCATGACGGACGACATCGTCGACCGCCTCGCCAGCAGCCAGCAGCTTGTCATCGCGATGATCCGCGTCTGCGCCGAAGACCCCTCGGCGCGCATCGGAGCATGGGACCTGCGCGACATCGCCGCCCACCTGGCGGCGACGGAGCGCGACGGCTACGTGCCCAGGATCCACGCGATCGCGTCAGGCGAGAACCCCAGCTTCGACAGGTACACGAACGACGACACCGACTTCAGCGGGATCCACCTCGACGACGCGCTGGACGAGTGGACCGCGACGCGGATGATGCTGCTCGGGTTCGTGCGGACGCTCGAGCCCGACCAGCGGGCGAAGCTGAGCGGGCACCACGAGCGCTACGGCGAGGTGACGGTCGATCGGTACCTCGAGATCGCACTGAAGCACGACCGCGACCACCTCCAGGGTCTCGAGAGGCTCGCCGGCCAGCTGACTCGTTGACCTTGACGAGCATGGCGGCCGTCTCCGCGGCGGCGATCGCCAGCATGGCCGCCGCCCGCGCGTCCGGCGCGAGGTTGGGGTTGCCTTTCGACTCCATCTGACGCGCGAGCCGGACCACCTCGTTCGCGCGCTTGCGGATCTCGCGCGGGATCTCGACCGTCACGCGACGCGCCGCCTCGACCTCGCCGCCCGACCGCACCGCCTCGATGAAATCGAGGTAGGCCATGGAGTCGAGCTCGACCAGCTCTTCGGCGCGCACCCGGATCTCGTCTGCCCGCCGGTGCGCCTCCGCCGCGCCGCGCCATCGCGACCGCGACCGCAGCGCGACCTTCTGCAGCAGTGCCGCCGCCGTGGCGACGACCGCGGCCGCCGCCGACCCACTGGCGGGCGCGGGCTGATCCGAGGCCAGCGCGTCGATCAGGCGGCCGAACCGCGCCTCAGGAATCACCCAGCTCGCGCTTGCGCCTGGTCATGAACGCCTGCAGCTCCTCGTCCACCCCGGGGTCGATGCCGGGGTCGGGATACTCGGCCAGCACCTGCTTCCAGCGCTCCGCCGCGACCACGTCGGCCGTGCGCGAGCCGAAACGCTGCCAGCGGTCGAAGTTCTCCGTGGAGGAGATCCACGGCCGGTAGAAACCGGTGCGGTAGTGGCGCAGCGTGTGCTCGGCGCCAAGGAAATGCCCGCCGGGGCCGACCTCGCGCAGGGCGTCCATGGCCAGCCCTTCGTCGTCCACCGGGAGCCCGTGGTGCAGGATCCACTCGAACATCCGCAGCTGCTCGACGTCGATGATGAACTTCTCATAAGACGCAAGGAGCGCGCTCTCCAGCCAGCCCGCGGCGTGCAGGACGAAGTTGACGCGGCCGAGGATCGTCGGCCACATGCACATCATCGACTCGTACGCGGCCTGCGCGTCGGGCGCCTTCGACGACGTCAGCGCTCCGCCGCCGCGGAAGGGCAGGTTGTAGTGCCGCGCCATCTGGGCGCTGGCGAGGATGCCCATCGCCGATTCGGGCGTGCCGAACGCGGGGCTGCCCGACTGCATGTCGGTGTTGGTGAGGAACGACCCATAGACGCTTGGCGTGCCCGGACGGACGAGCTGCACCAGCGCAATCCCGGCGAGCGCCTCCGCGGTCTGCTGCGCGAGCGTGCCGGCGAGGCCCATCGGCGACATCGCGCCGGCCATTAGGAACGGGGTGACGATGACCGGTTGTCCGGCTGCCGAATATTCGAGGAGCGCGCCGAGCATGCGGTCGTCGTAGCGCAGTGGGCTGTTGACGTTGATGAGGCTGATCACCGCCGGCGTCTTCTCGATCTTCTCGCGGCCCCCGAACACGATCGACGCCATCTCCACCGTGTCGCGCGCGTTCTCGGTCGAGATGACGCTGCCCATGAACGGCTTGTCCGTCCAGCGGATGTGCGAATAGACCATGTCGAGGTGCCGCGTCCCGAGCGGCAGGTCCTCGGGTTCGACCGTCGTGCCGCCGGCGCAGTGGATCTGCTCCACCGCCTGGGAGAGCTTGTCGAAGTTCGTGAAGTCCCCCAGCGTCGCGCCGCGCCGGCCGCGTTCGAGGTCGGTGACGAACGGCGGCCCGTAGACCGGGGCGTTGACCATGTTGTCGCCGCCGATGGTCACGGTGTGAGACCCGTTGCGGGCCTGGAGATCGAACGTGGCCGGCGTCCTGGCCACCTGCTCCATGACGAAAGACCGCTCGAAGCGGACCCGGTTGTCCTCGACCCGCATCCCGGCCTTCCGGAAAAGCTCGCGCGCCTGCTCGTGGAGGAAGTCGATGCCGATCTCCTCCAGGATGTCCATCGCCTGCTTGTGGATGGTCTCGACCTCGTCCTTGGACAGCAGGTCGTACGGCTTGAGCCGGTTCTTCCACATCGGCAGCGTCAATCTTGGATCAAGCAGGCGTTGTGGTAACGTAGGCGCTGCCCGTTGGGGCGCTAGGTCCTCGCCGGAGGACCCCTCCTAACTGACTTTGATCCCCACCAAACGTTTCATCCGTACCAACCTCTGGGCTCCCCTCATATGAGCACGCCCATTTCTTCGGGCGAGGCCAAAGCCTCCGGCCTGGCCTCGTCGGGCACCCTGCCCGGCGACGTCCTGCCGCTCTGGAACCCGGAGATCCCCGGCGAAGAGATCACCGCCGGCCGGCTCGGCATCCGCATCCGTCCCGGCACGCCGGCGGCGGCCAAGGTGACCGCCCTCGAGGCGCATGGCGGCGCCGAGCTGTTGCGCCAGGTGCTCCAGGAGCAGAAGGTCATCGACGGCACCTACAACATCGTCAAGCACGAGCGGCCGCTCGAGTTCGTCGGCCAGGTCAGCTCCACCCTGCTCACGGGCAAGCTCGGCCGGACGCCGATGGGCCTGGCGCTCGAGATCACCGACTGGCAGGAGCTCGAGGGCGCCTACGAGATGGAGAAGAACCGCATGCGGCTCCGCTTCCAGGAGCTGCACGTGGTGAAGGAGTGGGACGGCGAGCTCGAGGGCTTCACCGCCATCGCCCTGCGCGAGCAGGCCAAGACGCAGCCGCTGCTCGACTCGACCATGCGCTTCATCGAGCACCTGCGGGACTACCGGGAGAAGCTCGCCGAGGCGGCGGTCCGCCGCTACGAGGCGACCGAGCAGTGGATCGAGTGCCCCAAGTGCGAGACCGAGGTGCCGACCTCCAACGGCATCCACTGCCCCAACTGCGGCGAGGACATGCGCGGCGGCGAGTACGTGCGCGCGATCCTCCACCTGGTCGACGACGCGGACGGCCGCATCTACCGCGGCATCGACTCGCTGACCGTCCGCTCGGCGGGATTTCCCGAGTACCGCGGCATGTCGCTCGACCGCGTCCAGGGCTCGAACCTGTGGGTCAGCTTCCGGCGCTACGACCCCCTGCCCGACGAAGGCATCGTCCTGCCGACCGCGAGCGTGGAGATGTTCGAGGCCCAGCGGTCCTGCATCCGGCAGCTGCAGATCGCCAGCCCGCGCACCGGCTCGCTGGCCGCCGAGCTGGTCGACCCGGGATGGCTCGGCACGCCGCCGCGGGTCGCGCTCGACGGCAAGCGCGCCCACCACCTGCCCGACCCGAACGAGGAGCAGGCGGAGGCGGTGGCGCGCGTCATGGGCATGCGGCCGGGACAGCTGTATCTCATCCAGGGACCGCCGGGCACCGGCAAGACGACCGCCATCGTGGAGTCGATCCGCCGCATCCTGGGCCGCAACCCGAACTCGTCGATCCTCCTGTCCTCGCACTCCAACGACGCGGTCGACACGGGTCAGGAGCGCCTGCTCGGCTTCTCCCACGTGCGCCAGGCCCGCATCGCCGAGCCTGGCAAGGTGCCGCGCCGGCTGCGGCCGACTCTCGTCGAGGGCGACGACCTCGAGCCCTACAACCTCGTGGCCGGCACGGTCAACCGGCTGACCATCGACTCGCGGCTGCGCTTCAAGGTCTTCGACTGGCTGATCCTCGACGAGGCGAACAAGGTCCGCGCCAACGAGGCGCTCGCGGTGATGCCGCTCGCGAAGCGGTGGGTCATGATCGGCGACCTCAACCAGCTGCCGCCCGTGATGGAGGAAGCGGCGTCGACCTTCACCATCAAGGAGCCTCTCGACGAGGTCGTGCGCGACGACAGCTTTTACGGCTGGATCTGGGACAAGGTCCCGGCCGGCTCGCGGATCATGCTGCCGCGGCAGTACCGCATGCGCGAACCCATCGGCCGCGTCGTCTCCGACCTGTTCTACGAAGGCAAGCTCATCCACGAGGCGCCGCACGCTCGCATGCCGCTGCCGTGGCCGTTCGACCGCGAGCTCGTGTGGGTCGACACCGGCGCGCAGGACGAGTACCGCGACGCGCAACGCTCGGTGGCGAACGAGTTCGAGGTCGCGCTGTGCAAGGACATCACCTCGATCATCCGCCGGCGCGTGCGCAAGGCCAAGCTCGCCGTCATCGCGATGTACAACTCGCAGGTCAACCGCCTGCAGGGCGCGCTCAAGGGCATCGTGCCGCCGGACGACATCGAATCGGTCGACGCGTTCGAGGGCCGCGAGTCGGACGGCGTGATCCTCTCCCTCGTGCGCTCCAACGATCGCGCGGCGATCGGCTTCCTCAACGACCCCAACCGCGTCAACGTCGCGATCTCCCGCGCCAAGAAGCTGCTGGTCATCGTCGGCGACTCCAAGACGGTCATCGGCGGCGCGCCCGAGCTCTTCGGGCCGCTGTTCGAGCACTGCAAGGAAGAAGGCCTGGTGGCCGGCGTGGGCGCGGTCGTGACCGCCTGCCAGAGGGTTGGCATCCGCAGCCAGGTCCAGCGCCTGTCGCGGCCTCACCGAGGCGACCGGCGGGCCCGGCGGCGGCGCCGCGGCCAGCGTCCCGTGAACGGAGAGGCCGTGATCTCGCCGAACGGCTCGGAGCCGATGGCCGTCGAGCCGGACCTCCAGCCGAACGGGGCGGAGCCCGAGACGGCTTCAGTCGAAACGCCTAGGGAGGCTGAATAACGGGTCCCGCTCTGTAAGCTCACCCGCATGAGCGAGCAGTGCGTCTTCTGCGAGATCGTCCACGGCACGTCGCCCGCGAGCTGGGTCTACCAGGACGACACCGTCGTCGCGTTCATGGACATCCAGCCGATCACGCAGGGTCACATGCTCGTCGTGCCGCGCGAGCACGCGGTGCTCATGACGGACATCAACGAGGCCGCGGCCGCGAGGACCTTCAAGGTCGCGCGCAAGCTGGCCGCCGTCGCGCGCTACACGCTCGCGGCGAGCGGCATCAACATCATCATCATGGACGGGGAGGCCGCATACCAGGACGTGCCCCACTTCCACATTCACGTCATCCCACGGTATCCGCAGGACGGGTTCGGCCTGACCTTCCCGCACACGTACGAGCATCCGCCCGCGCGGGCGCAGCTGGATGCCGTCGCCGCGGCCCTGCGCGCCGCGGGGATGCCCGCGACGGCGTAACCGAACAGCGGAATCTGTCGATAGTCGCGACTAACGCCGTGTCCGGCACACGCAAAGCGTCGATAGTCGCGACTATCGCCTAGGTCGTGACGACGACCTTCAACTGGTACAGCGCGATGTACATCGGGCACGCCTGACCCGGCGAGCATCTCGGCGTTGCGTTGGACGTGACGTCGACCTCTCCGGCCTTCATCGCCTGGAACGCGGCCAGGGTGACGCCGACCGCGGCCGTCGCCGCGGGGTCGACGATCGGCTTGAGCACGGACTCGTCGCTCGACGTCGGGTGGCTCCAGTTGTTCATCCCCTGCGCGGCGTGCAGCACGACCTCGAGCTTCTGGCCGACGTGCATGGCGACCTGGTGGTCGGTGTTCGTCGCGGTGTAATCGAAACCGAGACCGCCTGAGGTCGGAGTGGGCGTGCCCGGTGAGCCGGAGCTCGCGCCGCACGCGGCCGCCAGCATCGCGACCGCGGCCAGGGCGACGAATCTCTTCACGACAGTTACCGAAACGGCCTTCGCCGCATTGGGGTAACACATGGCGATAACATCGGCTGCCCCATGTTGAAACCCGCCGCGGCCGTCGCGGCGCTCCTCGCGCTCTCGGCCTGCACCGGTGCGACGCCGTCCACCGGCGCTTCCTCGTCCGCCCGCACCGCCGGCATTCCACACGGGCTGCTGGCGTACGCGTCCGACCAGGGTGTGGGCGTGCTCGATCCGTCGACCGGCAAGTCCACGATCGTCGCGCCGATGCCGCAGGGGGCGTTTCGGGTCGCCGGGCCGGTGTGGGCGCCGGCGCCCGGGCTGAGATATCCCGTCCTCTACTTCACAGTCCACGACGACCGCCAGCCCGAGAGCCGGAACACCGCGGGCGTCGTGCCGTATGACTGGATATTTCGCGTCGATCCGTTCGCGGGCGCGATCGAGCCGGTCGCCGCGTCCCAGGATTCGTTCAGTGAGGGTCCTTTCGGTCTCGTCGCCAACGACCACTACGTGGGCGTCACGGTGGGCTGCTGCAGCAATTACGAGGTCGACGCGCTCGACCTGACGCAAGCCTCGGCGCCGCTGAAGAAGCTCGCGCCGTCGCAGGCGATGTACTTCACCGAGGGCATCGCCCCCGGCAGCTCCGGGCTCATCGCGGCGCGCGAGGCCGCGACCGGCACCTGGTACTGGCTCAACGCCGACGCCGGCGTGCTCAATCCGTTCCCCCTCGCGCTCGGTCCGGACGACGGACCCGTGGCGATCAGCCCCGACGGCACGCTCGCGGCGGTGGCGCTGCCGGACCACGGCGCCTTGATCGAACCGATCAACAGCGCCCTGCCGTTGGCGTCGCCGGCGCCCACCGCGACACCGAGCGCCAGCCCGTCGGCGCATCCGAGCCCGACGCTCGCCGCGCCCAAGCGCGTCAACTCGAAGCTGCCTCACCCCGACGGCCTGTCCTGGAGCCCGGATGGCAAGCAGCTGGCGCTGGCCGTCGGCGGCGAGCTGGAAATCTACAGCGCGTCGGCCGCGGACGGACCGCCGTCCAGCCACTACCTGGCCGGCACGAACGTGGTCGGTGTGTCGTGGTCGGGACCGATCGCCGACCGCGCCGAGGCCACCGTGAAAGCCAGCCCGGGCCCGCAGCCGGCCGTCGACGCGCTGCTGAAGTCGACCGCGCTCCCCACCGCCGCCGACACGCCGCAGAACCGTCCGCTGACGCGCATTTACGTGTGGCAGTTCGACTCGGCCAAGGCTTCTCCGATCGATTCGATCGCCGACGCGACCCCCGCGGTGCTGGCCAGGTACCCGCCCCTGAACGCGAGCGTGGTCTTTCACCACTGGGCGGCGACGGACACATGGGCGCTGCTCGGCGGTTGTTACCGGTACCGCGTCGTGATCACCGGCAGCGTGCCCGCGGTCGCATCGACGTTTGGCCTCGCAAGCAACACTCTGTGCTCGGCGAAGCCTTCGCCATCGCCGACCGCTTCGCCCTCTCACTAGCATCAGAAAAAGACGTGGACTTCGATTACCTCGCCAATCACGCCGAGTCGATCCCCGATAAGCCCGCGCTCATTCTCGGCGACCGCATCATGGATTTCGCGACGCTGCATCGTCGCGCAAGTCGCGTCGCCAACGTCTTCACCGACCTGGGCTGCCGCGAGGGCGACCGCGTCGCATGGATGTCGTTCAACTCGCTCGAAGGTGCGGAGATCGCCAACGGACTGCGCCGCGCGGGCCTGGTCATCGTGCCCGTCAACTACCGCCTGCGCGGCCAGGAGATCGCCTACGTGCTCAACGACTCGGAGGCGCGGGTCGCGGCCGCGGGACCCGACCACGTGGAGGTCATGGACGCCGCCCGTCCGGACGTGAAGGAAGACGTGAAGTTCGTCGCCGTGGGCGACGCGCTGCCAGAGGGCTGGCTCTCCTACCGCGCGCTCGTGGACCGCGCGCCGGACGAATTCCAGACGGTGAACGGCGGACTCGGCGCGTCGATGATCTACACCTCGGGCACAACCGGCCGGCCGAAAGGCGCATGGCGGCCCAACGGCTTGAACATCGCCAACATCCTCCAGATCATCTCGATCTTCGAGCTGAGCCAGGCGGACGTGCACCTGATGTGCGGTCCGGGATATCACTCCGCGGTCGGTTTCTTCTCCATCCTGCACCAGGTCCTGGGCGCGACCATCGTCATTCAGCCGAAGTTCGACGCCGACGGCGCGCTCGACCTGGTCGAGCGGCACCGCGTGACGACGGCGTTCATGGCGCCGACCCTCCTGCAGCGATTGGTCGACGCGCAGGAACGCCGCCGGCGCGACACGTCGTCGCTGCGCGCGATCATCCTCGGCGCGGCGCCATGCCCGTACGCGCTCAAGGTGCGCGCCGAGAAGGCGTTCGGCCGGGTCGTGTGGGAGTTCTACGGCGCGACGGAGACGGGCATCAACACCGTGCTCCGGCCCGAGGACCAGCTGCGCAAACCCGGCTCCTGCGGCACCGGCGTGCCGGGCCAGGAGATCCGCCTGGCGCGCGACGACGGCACGGAGGCAGGCCCGGGAGAGCCGGGCGAGTTCATGGTCCGCAACAACTGGCAAGCGGAGTACTTCCACCGTCCCGACGCCACGAGCCACAGCCTCCACGACGGCTACTTCTCGGTCGGCGACATCGCCTATCGCGACGAGGAGGGCTACTACTACATCTGCGACCGGCGCATCGACATGATCATCTCGGGCGGCGTGAACATCTATCCGGCCGAGATCGAGGCCGTGCTCGCCGCGCACCCCGCGGTCATGGACGTGGCCGTCATCGGCGTGCCGGATGACGAGTTCGGTGAATCGGTGAAGGCGATCGTGCAGCTGCGACCGGGCATGCACACGAGCGCGGACGAGCTCATCGCGTTCACCGGCGAGCGGCTCGCCGGCTACAAGAAACCGAGGTCGGTCGAGTTCGTCGACGAGCTGCCGCGGGATGCCGCCGGCAAGCTGCTGAAGCGCATGCTGCGCGACCGATACTGGACCGAGGCGGGACGAAGGATCTGACGGAATCCGTTTCGTTCGACCAGGCCGCGGAGTACTACGACGAGACCCGGTCGTTGCCGGATGCGCTGATGGAGCAGCTGACGTCCAGGCTCGCCGGCGCGCTGCCGCGTGAAGGATGCTGCCTGGAGATCGGGGTCGGCACCGGGCGCATCGCGCTGCCGTTGACACGTCTGGGCATCCGGGTCGTCGGCGTCGACATCTCGACGGAGATGCTGCGCAAGCTCCGGGCCAAGTCGCGGTCCGTCCCCGTGGCGCTCGCGGACGCCACACGCCTGCCCTTCCAGGACCGGACGTTCAGCTCGGCGATCGCTTCCCACGTCCTCCACCTCGTTCCTGAGTGGAGGTCCGCCGTCGACGAGCTGATGCGCGTCGTCATCCCCGGCGGAGTCGTCCTCGCGTCACGCGGCTCAGGCGCGCGCGCGGAGTGGCAGACCGCGATTCGCCGGCGGTTCTTCGACGAGGCCGGCAACCCGCCCTGGCCACCGGGGATCGACCGCATCACCAAGCTCGACGATGAGATGCGCCGGCGCGGCGCAGACGTCCGCGTGATCGAGGACGTGAGGACCGAGCGCATGTCAAGCGCGGCCGACCTCATCGATGCGCTCGAAAGAGGCATCTACTCCGCGTGCTGGTCGATCGACGAAGGGGCGCGTCGGCGCGCTGCGGCGGCGACGCGCCGGTGGGCGATGACCGAGCTCGGAGACCTGCAATCGCCGAGGCCCGTCCAGCACACCTCGGACTGGCGCGCCTACGGGCTACCCGAGTAGGGGCAGCACGTACTCCAGCGAACGGCTGATCCGGCCCAGCGGCCGGTCGTCGCTCGACTCGAGCCGAGTCTCCTGCTCGAGGGCGTACCAGCCGCGGTAGCCCTCGGCGCGCAGGGCCTCCGTCACGCGCTTGACGTTCGCGCCGCCCTCGCCCAGCGGGACGTAGAGGTTGCGGGCGACGGCCTCACGGTAGTCCAGCGAGCGGTTGCGCACGCGGCGCGCGAGGTCGAGGTCGACGTCGTTCAGGTGCACGTGCCGGACCCGGTCGCCGACGAGCTCGATCACCTCCAGCGGGTCGGCGCCGGCGAGAAGCAGGTGCGCGAGGTCCAGGCACACGCCCGCCTCGGAGCCGACCAGCAGACGCTCGATCTCCTCCGGTCCCTGGATCGTGCTTCCGAAGCGAGGCTGCACGGCGACCTTCAGGTGGTGCCGCGCGCACACGTGCTCGACCGAACCGACGAGGTGGAGCAGGTGCGCCCACTCGGCGTTCGAAAGCGACTCCGGACGCGCCGCGTCAGGCGTGCGTTCCGGGATCGCCGAAAGCACGAGGGTCTCGCCCCCGACCGCCGCCAGCCAGTGCGCGTGGCCGTCGATGTGCGCGAGCTCCGGACCGCGGATCTCGTGGTGGTGGAGGATGGCGTGAACCTGGCCCGCGACCACACGCAGGCGGTGCTTGCGCAGCAGCGCGCGAGCCTGGTCGCTCCGGTCGGGCAGGAAACCAGGAGGGCCCGCGGTGATGGCGCCCTCGCCCACGGCGGCCGCCTCGGACAGCACGCGCTCGGCGGCGATCTGATGCCCACGATCGCGCCCTTCTCCGATCCCCCACGACACGGGCGAAAGCGCGATCCGGTGGACCGATCGGACCTTTCGAGCTCCCAACCCGAGCACGTTCCTGGAAATCAACCCGCAGAGATTAACCTTCTAATCAACGGATGCCCGCTCCGACCTTTGAGCTGCGGCTCAGGCCTGCGACCCTCGAAGACGCGTCCCTCGCCGCCGACCTCGAATCGCTGCGCGACCCCGCCGAGCCGCGCGACCCGGTGCTGCTGCGGCACTGGTGGAGGATGGCCGACGAGCACGAGGAGGCGATGCGCCAGATCGACGTGCGCGATGGCGCCGCCGTCGCCTTCCTCTCCGCGTCGCACAAGCCGTGGCTGGGCGGCGGCCCCCGGTTCGGTGCGGTGCGCCCGGTGCTCCGGTCCGACGTCTGGGACGACGGCACGTACGCGGAGCTCGTCGGTCGCGGCGAAGGATGGCTGCGTGAGCAGGACGCGCAGACGTCGGTCGTGCGCGTCCGGGAAGACTTCGCGCACGAGCTGGCCGTCCTCGAGAACATCGGATACCGCGAGGACCGGCGGATGCGCATCTCGGAGCTGGACCTGACCACGCACGCCGACGACATCAGGCGCCACGCCAGGGCCACGCGCGAGGCGATGGACGGGCACGACGTGGTGATGCGGCCGCTGAGCGAGGACGTCGACCCGGAGAAACTCCAGAAGCTCTACGAGCTGATGATGGAGTCGGAGCAGGACATCCCGACGACGGTGCCTCGCCGTGCTCCCGCGTACGAAGAGTGGCGCCGGTTCTGGTTCGACAACCCCGCGATCCGGCAGGACCGCTTCTGGATCGCGCGCGAGGGCGACGCGATCGTCGGCACCTCGGTCCTCGATTGCCCCACCGTGCGTGGCGTGCCGTGGACGGCGTACACGGGCACGTTGCGCAGCGTGCGCGGTCGCGGCATCGCGCGCGCGCTCAAGTACCAGTCGATGGCGCAGGCGATCGACGCCGGCTACACGCGGGTGCGCACGACCAACGACGCCGACAACCCGCCCATCCTGCGCATCAACCAGGAGATGGGATACCGACTCGTGTCGCCGATCATCGAGTTGCACAGGAGACTGGATTGATGGCAGAAGACGGATACGGAGTGCGCACGCTGCCGGACCTGTACCGGGAATGGGCGGCGAGCGGCATGATCGCCAACATCGGCGGCCGGATCGTCGACGTCAGCGCCGGCAAGCTCGTGCTCGAGGGCAACCTGACCACGGAGGCGCACTCCTTCCCGACCTCGCGCGGACCGATCGTCCACGGCGGCGCCATCGCCACGCTCGCCGACGAGGCGCTGGCCACGGTCGCCTACACCGTCGCCGAGGAGGGCCAGACGACCGTCACCGCCGACCTGAAGGTCGACTTCCTCAGGCCCGCGCTCCCGGGACGGCTGGTCGCGCGGGCGACGGTGCGCCACCGCACCAGGCGGCTCGCGTTCACCGAGGTGACCGTCGAGCAGGGCGACACCGGCCAGGTCGTGGCCGAGGCGCGCGCGGTGATCGCCTACGTCAAAACGTAGGCAGCGAAACCAGGCGCCAGTGGCGTCCGCCGTCGCTCGTGGCCTCGAGCGCCGCACTGCCCGCGCCCGCGAACCACGCGTGATCGGCGTCGACGAACTGCAGTGATCCCGGGAGCGGAGCGACCAGCCCCGGCCGGGCCTCGCGTGCCCAGGTCAGGCCTCCGTCCGCGCTGCCCGACCACGCGCCGGCGTCGACCCACCACCAGCTCGACTTGCTCGCGTAGCCGAGCGTGCCGCTCAGCGCGGGCGGGTGGATGGGAGCCCAGGTGACGCCGCCGTCGAGGCTGCGCAGCAGCTCGGCCTGCGGCGCCTGGACGGCCGAATTGGGCGCGCCGATGACCTGGTCGATCATCGTCGAGTAGACGTAGTTGTTCGGCCGGCTGCCGTCGTAGAAGGGCACCGCGAGCGGCGGGAACTGGCGGATGCGGCCGGTCTGGCCGCCCCGGCCCAGGTATTCCGGGAAATACACGACGGAGGCGATGGCGCCGCTGCTCGAGGTCTGGTGCACATCGACGAAGTAACGACCGCCTCCCGTCGCCGTCCACTCTGGCACCGGCAGGCGCACCCGTGTCCAGGTCGCCCCGAAGTCGATGCTCTTGAAGGCGTCGGGCGCCAGGCCGGCGCTGGCCAGCCAGCCGGTCGTGAGGAAGGAGAACTGGGCACCAAAGGCCTCCTCCGGACCGCTGACCGGAGCACCCAGGTCTTGCCACGACCAGCCGCGATCTTCGGTGCTGTAGAGCTCCGGCGGCGACCCGTTCCCGGTGTCGGCCAGCATCCACCCGTGGTCGGAATCGATGAACGACCAGGACAGAACGGTGCTGTGCTTGCCCAGAGCCGGGATCGACGTCCAGGTGCGGCCGCCGTCGGTCGTGCGGTACAGCACCGGCCGTCCGCCGACGAGCGCGAAGACGCCGGCCATGCTGTCGAAGAACCTGAGGTACTCCTGGTTGCCGCCCGCGGGCGCCGAGAGCTGGGTGGTCCAGGTGAGGCCGCCGTCGGTGGTGTTCAGCAGCGCGAAATCCCCGTTGTCCATGTCGGCGACGACCCAGCCGGTCTGCGGGCTGATGAAGTCGATCGCGGACACGTGATACGCGACGTGGGACGGCGCCACGCGCGTGAGCGCGGGCAGGCTCGGGTGGAGGTACGCCGCGCCACCGAGGGCGATGGCGACCAGCGACGCCGCCATCAAGGCCACCGCCCGACCCACCCTCGCGAGCGGCACCGGTTCGGAATCCATGCCTTCGACGAGCTTAGCTCCGAGGTTTAGATTTGGGAAACATGGACGCGCTTGGAGTGGTGCGGCGGGCGGAGCCGGACGACGCGACCGCGATCGCGCGCGTGCACGTCGCGACCTGGCGCACCGCGTACCGCGGCCTGCTGCCGGACGACTTCCTGGCCTCGCTCGACGAGGCCGGCTACGCGGAACGCTGGCGACGCACGCTGGCCGACGGCGCGGACCGCGTGTACGTGGCGGAGAACGCGGACCGCGTCATCGGCTTCGCCTCTGGCGGCCGCGAGCGCGCCGGCGAGGGCGGCTACAGCGGCGAGCTCTACGCGATCTACGTCCTGCAGGAGATGCAGGGCCATGGACATGGGCGCCGGCTCGTCCAGGCAGTGGTCGGCGGCCTGCGCGAGCTCGCGCTGCGGGACATGATCGTGTGGGTGCTGCGCGACAACGCGCCGGCGCGGCGCTTTTACGAAAGCCTGGGGGGCGTCTACGTGCGCCAGCAGCCGATCACGATCGGCTCGGCGGTCCTGCAGGAAGTCTCGTACGGCTGGCGCAGTCTCGACGACGTGCGTTACTGAGGCGGCGGCAGCGGGGACTGGTTGAAGTCGAAGCAGTCCTGCATGCCGCCGGCGGCCTGCGTGCGCGCGTTGAGCGAAGGCAGGCCGAACGTGTCCTCGCAGAACCTCACGAGGCTCACGTGCGAATGCAGCGCTTTGGAGACGTAGCCCTTCTTCGCGTACGGGCTGAGCACCAGGCAGCCGACCCGACCGCCGTAACGAAACTGCGTACCGTCGCTCCACTTCTCGACCTCCGGCGGGGTCACGTGGTCCCACCAACCGCCCCAGTCGTCCCAGGTGATGAAGATGGCGACGCCCGGCCACAGCCCGGCGGCGACCACGGCCTGCACCTGGCTCTGGGTCCAGAGGCTGCCCTTCGTCACGTCGCCGGCGCCGGCCGCGCGCTGCGCCGCGGTGTCCGCCGGATGCTCGCTCATCGCGTCGTCGGCGTATAGCCACGACACCGCGGGCAGGTTGCGGGCCTTCGCGTCGGTCGAGAACTGCTGCCAGGTCTTCTTCTTGCCGGCCGTGTACTTGATGAAGTCGAAGGCGTACCCGCCGTAGTTGCCCCACGACAGTTTCGCCGTGTCGAGCTGCGAGGGCAGGGACGGTTGGTCGTAGAGGGGCGGCCCGGGTTTCCGGCGGTAGTTGGTCGACGGGTTGTCGATCAACTTCGAGTCGGCCATGATCAGCATCAGGTGGTTGGGCGTCGAGGGCCCGGCCACGTCCGTGTAGTAGTTGTCGCAGAGCGTGAACTGCTGCGCGTAGCTCCGGTAGTGCGGGATGTCGGCCTGCGGAAACGCGACGCGCGGCGCGGTCTTGTCGCGCGTGAGCCACGCGGCGTGGCGGTGGTCGGGATCGTGCGGCGGCGGGTTCGGGCTCGCCGGCAGCGTGACGCCGTTGCCCCCGGGAAACGACCCGAAGTAGTTGTCGTAGCCGTGGTTCTCCTTGACGATGATCACCACGTGTTCGATGGGGCTGGTGGTCATGTCTGTTCGGCCATCCTCGCAAAGATTCCGCGCGGCACGAAGCCGGTGACTGCCCCGGCGATGCAGACCACGGCGATGGATAGAAACGCGTAGGTGGGGCTGATCGTGAACAGCGCGCCGCCGGCCAGCGCGCCGACGATCTCGATCGCGGTGGAACCGGTCTGAAAAACCGCCTGCGTGCGCGCCTGCTGCCCGGGCTCTGACGCCCGGCTGACCTCCGCCGTCAGGCTCGGCACGCCGGAGATGGTGAACATGCCTTCCGCGAGGCCGAGGCCGACGAGCCAGGGCACCGAGGTCACGAACGGATAGGCGGCGGCGAAGAACGCGGTGCAGAACAGCGCGCCGACGATGAGGCGGCGAGGGCCGAACCGATCGCCCAGCGAGCCTGCGTAGCCGCTCAGCAGCATGGCGGGCAACGCAAACGTCGCAAAGGACAGGCCGACGGCAAACGTCGTTGCCCCGCGGTAGGTCAGGTAGAGAGACCAGATCGTGTCGAAGGCCCCGATCATGTACGCCGTCCCGGCGCCCAGGAGAAGAAGCGGCAGCAGGACGCGGGCGATGTGCAGCGCGCGCGCCGGGATCTCATCGGTGGCGGTGGCGCGCACGTTGGGGAGGGTCGCGAGCGCGATCACGGTGACGGCGGACAGCGCCGCGGCGATGGCGAATGCGAAGCCGATGTTCAGCAGCGCGACCAGTCCGCCGACCGCAGGGCCGATGAGCAAGCCCGCCATCTGGGTCGCCTGCACGTAGCCGAACGCCCGCCCGCGCTCCGTCGCCGGCGTGATCTCCGCCAGCAGACCGTTGGCCGCCGGAAAGTACGCGCCGTGAGCCGCTCCGTGAACCAGGCGCACAGCCACGAACGCGGCCAGTGGGAGCGGCGGCAGGTAGGCGAGATACAGCGCGGCGCCGGCGAGCATCGAGACCACGAGCACGGCTCGCGTGCCAAACCTGTCCGCCGCCCAGCCCGCCGGATAACGGATCACCGCGTTCGCCACCAGGCCTGCCGCGAAGACGGCGCCCACGAGCGCCGCCGACCCGCCGCGGCGGCCGAGAAAGATCGGCAGCAGCGGCAGGAAGAACCATTCGCCGACGGAGTTGAGGAAGTTCACCGCGTAGAGCGTCAGCAGCGTGCGGCGCCTGCTCATGGGCATCGGGAATACTGGCAGAGCCGTGCCGGCTGACCGACTGCGCGAAGTGGGATGGGAGGTGATCGCGCCCTCGTCGCGTTCCGCGCACATGCACATGGCCCTGGACGAGGTCCTGCTCGAGCAGGTCATTCACGGCCGCAGACCGCCGACGATGCGACTGTGGCGGTGGGTCGAGCGCGCGCTCGTCATCGGCTCGCATCAGTCGGTGATGAACGAGGTCGATACCGCGGGCGCGCGCCAGCTCGGCTTCACGGTCACCCGTCGCATGAGCGGCGGCGGCACCATGCTGTGCGAGCCGGACCGCACGTTCACCTACTCGCTGTACCTGCCCGACGGACTGGTGGCCGGCATCAGCTTCCGGCAGTCTTACGCGGTCCTGGACTCATGGGCAGTCGGGGCGCTCAACGCGATGGGCGTGCCGGCGTCCTACCGCGAGATCAACGACATCATCTCGCCGCGGGGCAAGATCGCCGGCGCGGCGCAGGCGCGGCGACGCGGCTTCGTCCTGCATCACACCACGGGCGCTCACTCCATGGACGTGGAGATGCTGCCCCACCTGATCCGGGTCGGCCGCGAGAGCCTGACGGGGCGCGGTGTGCGGAGCGCGGAGAAGGCGGTCTCCCCGCTGTCGTGGTTCACGTCGTTGACGTGCGACGAGGTGGAGGGAAACCTGCTCGAGTACTTCAGACGTGAGTTCGCGGCTCACGAATCGACGCTGACCCGAGAAGAGCTCGACCGTGCGCGTGACCTGGCGCAAACGAAATATGCGACGGCCGCATGGATCAACCGCCTGCCTTGAAGGAGGTCAGAACAGGTCCGGTTGAAACCGGCGATAGTCGCGACTATCGCCGTGTTTCGCCGGTC
>DASSLL010000042.1:0-34101 GCA_035689485.1 Candidatus Dormiibacterota bacterium
GCCCATCGTGCCGAGGAAGCCCGAGGCCGGCTGGTCTCGCATCAGGCCCACCTCGAACAGGCCGCGGGCAGAGGGCGCATGCGAGTTACGCGCCACCGCGTAGGCGAGGATGGGCAGGCGCATGCCCACGAACACGAGGTCGCCATCGCGGATCTCGCGCGACGCGACCGCGACCATCATCTCCTGCGGCGTGTACTTGTCACTCATCGCCGAAGTCCGCGGGCGCTGAGGGACGGCTGTGCTTGATGCGCAGGTCGTCGACGTCGATCTTCTTCAGATACGCCGCACGATCGGCGACGCCCATCACCCGCTCGTGAAGCCAGGCCTCGAAACCTTCGGCCGTCCGCGAGCGCGCGGCGTATTCCCGATAAGCCGCGTGGTCGCGCTTGAAGCGCCCCTGCACCGGCGACGGGTGCGCCCCACCCGGCTCGTGGACGACGGCGGCCACCTTCGTCTCGGGAAAGAGGATGCGGTTGGGGTCGCTCAGGGTCACCTTCGCGCCGACCAGCTCCTCACAGCTGACGATCACGCGCTCGGCGGCGAGGCCCGCCTCCTCGGTGATCCCGAGCGGTCCCCACGCGTGCGCACGGCCGAGCGCGTCGGCACGCTGGACGTGGACGATCGCGACGTCCGGCCGCACCGCGGTGACGTGGACCAGCCCCTCCCTCACCACCAGGTTCGGGTTCGTGCGCAGGATGTCGCTGCCGAGGAGCGTGCGCGTGGGCAGGTGAGGCACGTTCCACGCCGCGGCCCACAACGCGAGCGAGATGGAGAAGTTCGAATGGTCGTACACCTCGAGCCCGCGTGGAACACCCGACTCGCACGCGCGGCGGTAGCAGTGACCCAGGCCTTCGGAGACGTTGCCGACCCACGCCGCCGTCACGCGGCGCACGCATCCCGCGCCGATGAGCTGGTCGAACAGCATGTCCGAGATCGGACCGACCAGCTCGAGCTCGCGCCGCCGCTGCCGGATCAGCTCGTGGCCCGCGGCGAACGGGATGAGCGCTTCGAGGGCGGTGCCCATGGCCACGGTCGCTCCGTCGGGGACGAACCGGTCGACGGCCTCGGCCATCGACATGACTTTCTCGGCTATTGCGCGATCGACTCCATGTACGAACGGTAATTGCGTTCGAGCTCCGTCATCGAGTCACCGCCGAACTTCTCGAGGAACGCCTCAGCCAGCGTCAGCGAGACCACCGCCTCGCCGATGACGCCTGCGGCAGGCACGACGCAGACGTCGCTCCGCTCGTAATGGGCCTCGGTCTTCTCCTTCGTCTTCAGGTCGATCGAGCGCATCGGCTTCTTCATGGTGGAGATCGGCTTGATGGCCACGCGCAGGTCGATCGGCTCGCCGTTGGTGACCCCTCCGGTCACACCGCCGGCGCGGTTCGTCAGGTGGCGAAAGCGTCCTTCCTGGTAGTCGATCTCGTCGTGGAACTCCGACCCACGCCGCGCCGCGCCGGCAAATCCGGCCCCGAACTCGACGGCCTTGATCGCGTTGATCGACATCACGGCCTGGGCAAGGCGCGCGTCGAGCTTGCGGTCCCAGTGCACGTAGCTGCCCAGGCCGGGTGGGACGCCGCGCGCGATGACGCGAAACGTGCCGCCGAGCGTATCGCCGATCTCGGCCACCTCGTCGATCTCCGCGACCATGCGCCGCGAGGCGTCCGGATCCGGGCACCGCACCGGTGAAGCCTCGATGTCCTCCACCGTCACGAGGTCCGAATCGACGCCCTCGAAGCCGATGTCGGTCGTGCCGATCGACTGCGTGAAGCTCAGGACCTCGACCCCGAAGTGGCCGAGCAGCTTGCGCGCGACGCCGCCGGCGGCGACGCGCGTCGCGGTCTCCCTCGCCGACGACCGCTCGAGGACGTTGCGGATGTCCGTGTGGCCGTACTTCAGCGCTCCCGCAAGGTCGGCATGTCCGGGCCGCAGGCGGGTCACGGGCTTGGGCTCGAAGCCCTCCTTGGCCGCGGTCATCTGGGCCGTCCAGTTGACGTGGTCCTTGTTCTCGAGCACGAGCGTCACCGGGCTCCCGATCGTGTAGCCGCCCCGCACTCCGCTGACGATGCGGGCGGCGTCGGTCTCGATCTTCTGCCGGCCGCCCCGCCCATGGCCGCCCTGCCGGCGCGCGAGGTCGCGACGCAGGTCCTCCTCGCTCACCTCCAGACCGGCGGGCAGTCCCTCGATCACGACCGTGAGCTGCGGGCCATGCGATTCACCAGAAGTCAACCAACGCAACGGCACGTGGCCGATGATAGTGCCCGCTTGCCGAAAGCCCTGGAAGCCGCCTTCATCGACGTCGGCGGCACGCTGTGGCCGAATTCGTGGCCCATCCGCGCGACCGACGGCGAAGGCCGCCGCGCCCGCGTCGTCGCCGCCATGCAGGGCCACGACGCGCGTGTGGTCGACGCGCTCGTCGACGACCTGCTGCACGCCAGCCGGCCGGGCGACGAGGCGAGGACGGTGACGACCGAGGCGCCCGTGAGCATCGGCGCCGAAGAGCTCATCACCGGCTGCCTGACCAAGCACGGGCTGCCGTGCGACGCCCGCACGATCTCGCTGATCAGGAGGGCCATGGCGATCCCGATCCACGATCAGTTCCTGCCCCTTCCAGGAGCCGGCGACCTGCTGCAGACGATCCGCGAGCTGGGCCTGAAGTCCGTGATCACGAGCAACACCTACTGGCGCGACGCGGACAGCTACTGGGACGACTTCCGCACGCTCGGCATGGCGCAGAACATCGACGCCATCATCACGTCGGTCGACGCGGGCCACCTGAAGCCACACCCGGCGGTGTTCGAGATGGCGCTGCGCTGGGCGGGCATGCCCGCGGATCGATGCGTGGTCATCGGGAACAAGGAGAGCAACGACGTGGAGCCGGCGCTCGCGCTCGGCATGCACGCGATCCTCGTCCACCCCGACGACCCGAAGCCCCAGCACAGCCGCGCCGACGCGGTGGCGCCCGACCTGTGGGCATGCGCTCGCGTGTTGCGGGATATGCTCGAAGGCGCGTGAAAGAAGAGGTCGAGCGCGACATCGAGCGCGTCGTCCTGGCGCTCGACGTCAATGACGAGAAGCGAGCCGTGCTCGTGCCTGTGCACAAGACTCTGCTCGAAGTTTTGCGTGAGGACATGCAGCTCACCGGGACGAAACACGGATGCGAGCTCGGTGAATGCGGGACCTGCACCGTCCTGATCGACGGCAAGCCACAGCTCTCGTGCCTCCTGCTTCCGGTGCAGGTCGAGGGCCGGTCGATCACGACCATCGAGGGCATGGCCCGAGGCTCTGAGCTGCATCCCCTGCAGAGCGCGTTCGCCGAGCTCGGCGCGGCGCAGTGCGGTTACTGCAGCCCCGGCATCCTGCTGGCGGCGAAGTCGCTGCTGGAAGGCAACGCGCGCCCATCGCGCGACGAGATCAAGGAAGCGCTCGCCGGCAACCTCTGTCGCTGCACCGGCTACGTGAAGATCCTCGAAGCGGTCGAGCTCGCGTCGGAGCGGATGCGATGAGGGTGGTCGGCAAGCCGCTGCCGAAGGTCGACGCGGCGGCCAAGGTGACGGGCCGCGCCGTCTACGCCGACGACATGCTGCCGGCACGGACGCTGCACTGCAAGATCCTGCGCAGCCCGCATCCGCACGCGCGCATCCTCGCCATCGACACGTCCGCCGCGCGCCGCATCCCAGGCGTGCTCGCCGTCATCACCGGCGCAGATCTGCCGGTGAAGTTCGGCATTCTCCCAGTGACGCAGGACGAGCGCGCGCTCGAGCACGAGAAGGCACGCTACGTCGGCGATCCGATCGCCGCGGTCGCCGCGACCGACGAAGAGGTCGCCGCCGCGGCGTGCGATGCGATCCGCGTCGAGTACGAGGTCCTCGAGCCGGTGATGTCGATCAACGCGGCGCTCGAGGCGCCGAAAGACGAGCGCATCCAGGACTACGGCGGGCCGAACAACGTCCACAAGTTCGTCGCCCTCGAGTTCGGCGACGTCGAGGCCGGCTTCGCGCAGGCCGACCACGTGCGCGAGGACGTCTTCTTCTACCAGGGCAACACCCACCTGCCGATGGAGCAGCACAGCGCGGTCGCCACGTTCGTCGACGGCAAGGTGACGCTCTGGTCGTCCACGCAGGTCGTCCACTACGTCCACCGCGCGCTGGCGAAGGTCCTCGAGCTGCCGATGAGCCGCATCCGCGTCATCGGCGCCGCGCACGGCGGCGGCTTCGGCGGCAAGACGGACCCGTTCGCGCACGAGATCATCGTCGCCAAGCTCGCGATGCTCACGGGCCGGCCCGTGAAGTGCACGCTGAGCCGCGAAGAGGTCTTCTACGCGCACCGTGGACGGCACCCAGTGCTGATGTGGGTCCGCACGGGCGTGACCCGGGACGGGCGGATCACGGCGATGCACTTCCGCAGCGCGCTGGACGGCGGCGCGTACGGCTCATACGGCGTCGCGTCCACCTTTTACACGGGCGCTCTGCAGACGGTCACGTACGACATCCCGGCGTACCGGTTCGAAGGCTGCCGCGTGTTCACCAACAAGCCGCCCTGCGGCCCCAAGCGCGGTCATGGCACGCCGCAGCCGCGGTTCGGGCTGGAGCTGCACCTGGAGAAGATCGCCCACGACCTGAGCCTGGACCCCGTCGACCTGAAGCGCCAGAACTTCGTGCGGCCCAACTCGCGCACGGTCAACTGGCTGCGCGTGACGTCGTGCGGGCTGGAGGAGTGCACCGAACGGGTGCTCACCGCCTCGGGTTTTCGCGAGCGACGCCGCAAAGCCGGTCACGGCATGGGTTTTGCCATCTCGTCCTACCTATCCGGCGCGGGCACCGCGATCTACTGGAACGACATGCCGCACTCCGAGGTGCAGATCAAGGTGGACCGCGGCGGCGTCACGGTCTTCTGCGGCGCGATGGACATCGGTCAGGGCTCGGACTCGGTGCTGGCGACGATCGTCGCCGAGGAACTGGGACTCGAGCCTTCCGACGTGAGGCTCGTCACCGCCGACACCGACACCACGCCGGTCGACCTGGGCTCGTATTCGTCGCGCGTCACCTTCATGGCCGGAAACGCCGCCCTCGAGGCCGCGCGCAAGATGCGCAGCCTCCTCACCGAAGCGGTTGAGGCGAGCGGACGCAAGTACGACGATGTGAGCTTCGAAGAGGCCAGCGTCCTCGGCGAGGCGCGCTTCGGCACGCTGACCAGCGCGGGCAGCTACACGCCGCCGAAGATCGCCGGGCCGTACAAGGGTTCCGGCGTCGGGCCGAGCCCCGCCTACAGCTACTCCGCTTGCGTGGTCGACCTCGACGCCGACGCGCGCACGGGGCTGATCCAGGTCAACAAGGTGTGGATCGCGCACGACGTCGGGCGCGCGATCAACCCGCTCCTGGTGCAGGGCCAGGTCGAAGGCAGCGTGTACATGGGCCTGGGCGAAGCGCTGATGGAGGAGCAGGCCTTTCGCAAGGGCCTGCACAAGTGGCCCTCGATGCTCGAGTACAAGTCGCCGACCTTTCTCGACATGCCCGACGTCGAGACGTTCATCGTCGAGACCGTCGACCCCGAGGGACCTTACGGCGCCAAGGAGGCAGGCCAGGGCCCGCTCCTACCGGTTCCGCCGGCGCTGTGCGCCGCGGTGCACGACGCGCTCGGCATCTGGATCGACGAGATCCCCGTCACGCCGGAGAAGGTGCTCGAGGCCCTGCGACGCAAGGAGAAGGGCGAGCCCGCGCGCTACGGGCCGCCGACGTTTCCCGCGATTCCGTATCCGCCGGCAATCAAGGTCGAGCCGCCCCCCAAGGACTTAGGTGCTCAGGCTCCCTCGATTTAAGTATCTGCGTCCGAATACGGCGCGGGAGGCCGCGCGCATGGCCGCGGACCTCGGACCGCGCGCGATGTTCGTCGCCGGTGGCACCGACCTGTTTCCGAAGCTGAAGCGCCGGCAGTTCGAGATCGACACTGTCATCGGGCTCGACTTCCTCTCGCGCGAGATCGGCGACGGCACGATCGGCGCGGGCGCGACGCTCGCGGACGTGTCGCAGGACGAACACGTGAAAAAACACTTCGCCGGCTACGCGGAGGCCGCCGGGCTCGTGTCCTCGCCGCCGCTGCGCAACGCCGGCACGATCGGCGGCAACCTTTGCGTCGACACGCGCTGCAACTACTACGACATGACCTACGAGTGGCGGAAGGCCGCGGGGTTCTGTTTGAAGAAGGACGGCGACATCTGCCTCGTGGCGCCGAGCAGCCCGCGATGCTGGGCGGTCTCTTCCAGCGACACGGCGCCGATGGCCATGGCTCTCGGCGGAGTGGTCACGCTGGTCGGTCCCGAGGGCGATCGCGAGGTGCCGGTCGCCGCCCTCTACCAGGACGACGGCATCGAGTACATGGCAAAGCAGCCGGCCGAGGTGGTGACGAGCCTGCGTTTAGACGCGTCCGCAAAAAGGAGAAGCGCGTATGTCAAGCTGCGGCGCCGCGGCTCGATCGACTTCCCCATCGCGGGCGCAGCGGTGGCCGCCGTCTTTGACGCGGGCCTGGTGGCGGATTGCCGCATCGTTCTCTCCGCAGTCGCCTCGCACCCCCTCGAGGCGAGCGCCGCTGAAGCCTTTCTGAAGGGTAAGCGGCTCGACGACGAAACCGTCCGGCAGGCCGGCGAGCTGGCCTCCAAACCGGCCAAGCCGCTGGACAACGCCGACCTCAGCCACTTCTGGCGGAAGCGAATGGTGCGGGTGGTCGTCGAACAGGCGCTCTGGCGGATTAGCGACCAGAAGCCTGGGCTCGACGGTTAAGCTTTCAGGTCGAAACGGGACTCTTGATTCATTTTTCGCCCGTCAAAAAACAGAAGGGCCAGGGAATGGTTGAGTACGCGCTCATCCTCGCCCTGATCGCTCTGATCGTCATCATCGCGTTGCTCGCGACTGGCGGTCAGCTGATCGACGTTTACTCGAACATCACCGCGACCATGTGCAACTACCACGTGGGGTGCTGACGAAGGCCGCACGTAAGAGTCGCGGCCAGGCGCTGGTCGAATACGCCCTCATCCTCGCCTTGATCGTCCTGGTGGTGATCGTCGCGCTGCTGGTGACCGGAAAACAGGTCCAGAACCTCTACTCGAACATCACCGCGACGATGTGCAACTACAAGGTCGGCTGCTAGCCGGGTAGCGCTCCCGCCGCCGCTGCGGCGGCACGCTCGGCGTTCGCCCGGATGGCGTCCATGTCGCGGCGCGCAAGCGCCTCGGTGGGAAAGAGCGCCCCGGTCAGGCCGATCGCCTTCACGCCGAGCCGCAGGTAGGCGCCGAT
Source organism: Candidatus Dormiibacterota bacterium (assembly GCA_035689485.1). Taxonomy (GTDB): domain Bacteria; phylum Chloroflexota; class Dormibacteria; order Dormibacterales; family Dormibacteraceae; genus 40CM-4-65-16. The sequence continues at coordinate 7,293 of DASSLL010000042.1, forward strand.
GTCCTCGATGGGCACACCGCCCGACACCCAGAAGGGCACCCCGCCCAGCGGGCCGTTGAGGGCCTCGATGTAGCGCGGGCCGCCGACGGGCGTGATCGGGAAGACCTTGACCAGGGCCGCTCCGCTGACCCTCGCCTGGTAGATCTCGGTCGGCGTCAGCGCGCCCAGGACGCACAGGATGTCCTCCTGGCTGCAGGCTTCGGCGACCTCCGGCAGCAGCACCGGGGTCACGACGAAGGCGGCGCCGGCCTCCTTCGCCTCCTTCACCGCCCCGGGGTCCCACACCGTGCCGACGCCCACGGGGTACCGGCCGCCGGTGCTGGCGATCAAGCCCCGGATCAGCTCGAAGCAGTGCGGCACCGTCTTGGTGATCTCGATCGTCTGGATGCCCGCCTCCACGGCGGCAAGGCAGGCCTGGAAACCTGCGTCGGCGTCGTCGGTGCGCAGCACGCCGCAGAGTCGGTTGGGGAAGGCCTCGGCGATGCTCCGCACGCCGCTCGGCATTATCCCGCAGTCGAGTTACCGGCCTCAGTATGCTGGTACATACGTATGACCGGCGCTTACGAGGGGTCCCCGCGGGGCCACGCCGCAGGCTCTGGATCCGTGGGGATTACGACCGCCGCCGCCGGGCGCGCGCAGGGCGCACCTGAGACCACGCGAGACCAGATCATCCACGCGGCGGCCGAGTCGCTCCTCGAGAGTGGCTACTCGGGCACGACCGTCCGGGCCATCGCCTCCAGGGCCGGCGTCGCGATCGGCAACGTCCAGTACTGGTTTCCCACCAAATCCGAGCTGCTCGTGGAGGCGTGGCGGTACCTGACGGCCAAGTCGGTCGAGGAGCTGCGCCGCACACTCAACCAGCTCACCGACCCGCTGGAGGTGCTGGAGGTCGGCGTCGAGTCGCTGTGGGACTCGCTGCGCCGGCTTGGCGACGTCCAGCTGGCCGCCTTCGACCTCCTCGTCCAGGCGCCGCGCACGGAGCGGCTGCGGGCGTACCTGCCCGAGCTGTTCACCCGCTACCGCGAGGTGATTCAGGAGCAGCTGGACCGCCTGGAGCAGGACGGTCGCATCCGGCTCACCGTCCCGCGCGACGTCCTCGTGCCGCTGCTGCTGAATACGGTGCTCGGATTCGGGTTGTACTACGTCGTGACCCGCGACGACGAGTCGTGCCTCCGCGCCCTGTCCGCCTTCCGGCAGCTCGCCGGCAGCGTCATCGAGCCCGTTTAGCCATGAGCGTTCAGGTACTCGAACCCGAGCTCGACCGCCTCGAGGCGCTGTGGAGCGACGGCCTCGGCGACGCCTACCGCGCCTACCAGAGATCAGTGCGCCACTTCGCCTCCAACGTGCAGCCGAAGCTTGCCCTCGCGGCGGCGCTCATCGAGGTCGGCGTTCGGCTTCAGGGCCTGGGCGGTCCGGCGGCGGCGCCGACGACGCTGCTCATCGGCGACCTGTGCCTGGCCCGTGGCTCGCGCCTTCTGGCCGACCACGCGCCGGTTGCCGTGCAGGTGGCGTTCGCCCGGGCCATCGAGTCGGTGTCGACCGCGGCCGCGTCGCAGCAGCCGGCGCCGGCGACGCGCCAGCTGCTCCAGCAGTCGCTCGCGGCCGGTCGATGAGCGGAACCCGCATCGACTTCGCGAGCACCCGGCCCACCGAGTTCGTGGACATCACGGACCGGATCCGTGACGAGGTCCGGGCGTCCGGCCTGCGCCATGGCCGCGTCCACCTGCAGTCGCTCCACACGACGGTCGGACTTGCGGTCAACGAGAACGAGCCGTTGCTGCATCGTGATTTCGAAGGCTTGCTCGAGCGCCTCGCGCCCGCCGGCGCGGGTTATGAGCACGATGATTTCTCGCGCCGGTTCGACATCGCTCTCGACGAGCCGGTCAACGGGCACGCCCACTGCCGGCAGCTCCTGCTGACCGCGTCCGCCACGTTGCTCGTCGAAGAGGGCGAGCTGGTCCTCGGCCGGTGGCAGTCTGTGTTCGCGGTCGAGCTCGACGGTCCACGGCCGCGTCAACTCGCGGTCCAGCTGGACGGGGACTTTCACGCGCGGCGGCTTCTCTTGCCCGACTCACTCGTCGAGCTCGAGCTCGCGCGCCAGCTAATGGTCGACCCCGAGCCGGTGGCGGCGCCGATGCGCCGCCTCGTCGAGGCGGGAGGCAAGCGACTGCGGCCCAAGCTCGTGCAGCTGACATCGGCGATCGGGCCGCGCCACGACCCTTTGCGCGCGGCCGAGCTAGCGGCGGCGGTCGAGCTGCTGCACAACGCGACGCTCGTCCACGACGACTACGTCGACGAAAGCACGCACCGGCGCGGCCGGCCGACAGTCGCGGCGGCCGAGGGCCCCGAGCGAGCGATCGCGGTGGGCGACTACTACTTCGCCAAGGCGACGCGCCTGATCGCCGAGATGGGAAACCCCGGCGTCACCTCCGCCGTCGCTGAAGCGCTCGAGGCGATCTGCGCCTCACAGATCGACGACGTCGCGCTGCGCGGCGCCTACCCCGGCGACCGCGAGTCCTATCTGCGCGTGATCCGGGGCAAGACCGCGTCGCTGTTCGCCGCCGCGTGCGCCTCGGGCGCGATGCTCTCAGAAGCGTCGCCGGACGTCGTCGGCGCCCTGCGCCGTTACGGCGACCTGCTCGGCACCGCCTTCCAGATGGCGGACGACGTGGTCGACTTCAGCCCCAGCTCGGGCAAGCCCGTCGGCCTGGACATTCGCCAGCGCGTGCTGTCGCTTCCTCTTATCTATGCGGCGGAGGATCGCGTGCTGGGCGAGGAGGTGCGGAAGCTCCTGTCGGGCGCTCTCGGCGACGCGCAGGTCGGCCGGGTCACCGAGCTGGTGACGGCCAGCGGCGCGCTGCCCCGCGTGCGTGACGAAGCGACGCGGCTCGTCGACGCCGCCGTGCGCGAGCTCGAGGCTGTCGAGCTGGACGGTCTGCGGCCCGTGCTGGCCGGCATCGCGCGATCAGCTGTCGACCGCGCCTCCTGACGGAGCCCCTTTCAACTTTTCCGCCAAAGGCGACCGGTCGACCGGGCCTCTCAGCTAGGAGGCCAGCTCAAACGTGACCGCGACGGTCACGGTCACCGAGGTCACGCCCGGCTGAACCTGGATGCCGCCGCCGCCGCCGGCTCCCTTGCCGCACGCGTCGCAGGAGAAGCCCGACCCGTAGGACACGACCTCAGACACTCCGATCAGACCGCCAACGTGGTGACCCGAGAGCCGTGCGTAATCCTGCGCCTTGGTGTTCGCGTCGGCGATGGCCGCCGCTCGCGCGGTCTTGAGCATCGGACCCTGATCGGCGACGTAGAGGTTGATGCCGTTGATCTGCAGGTCGTTGCCGACGGAGTCGACGGCCGCCTCGATCAGGGGCGTGATGTTGACGACGTGATGCACGGTGACCAGCAGCGTCGTCGACGCGTTGTACCCGACCAGGGTCTGCGGGCAGCAGTTGGTCTGCGTCGAGATGTAGATCGACGCGGTCTGGATGTCTTTGTCCTGCACTCCCTGGCCGTGCAGCGCCGTCAGCAGGTGCGCCTCATCCGTCGATGCGGCCGACACCGCATCGCGGACGTTCGAGCGTAGGGTCGAGACGCCCAGGGCAAGCTGGGCCGTGTCGGGCGTGCCGGTTCCGCTGCCGACCCCGACGACGGTGATGGTGTTGCCCGACGTCGACGCGGCCAGGGTCAAGACCTGCGGCGTTGGTGCGGCGACCGGAGAGGGGCGATTGGGGTTCATCGCCAGAGCGGTGACGCTGGCGGCGGTCGCCGCGATGAGAACTCCACAAACGATCAGCCATCTCGCCTGCGCCGTCAACATCTCTCGCTCGCCAGCTAGAACGGCGGGCGCATCGGAGGGTTACTGTCGGGTGCCGATAAGGATGCCCACCGTGCCCAGCGCCAGGCTGACGAAGCTCACGTCCGACCACTCCGCCGCCCGCGCCATGGCGGCGAGCTCGTCGGGCGTGCGGTAGGAGTCGACCGTTTCGCTGAGGTATCGGTAGGCCGCCCGGTCACCGGATATCGCGCCCCCGATCGCCGGCAGCAGCGTCTTGAGGTAGGCGCGATACGCACCGCCGACCACGCCCCGTGGCGGTCGAACGAACTCCAGCACGACGGCTCGACGCGCCACCCGCGTCATCTCACGCAAACCCCGGACGGGGTCGGCGAGGTTGCGCAGGCCGAACGCGATGGTGGCCGCGTCGAACTCGCCGGCGTCGAAGGGCAGGTCGAGCGCATCGCCTTCGACGAACTCGACCCCCCGGTGCTCCCGCCTCGCGACGCCCAGCATCTCGGCGCTGAAATCGAGGCCGACCACGCGGCCGGCAGGACCCGCAATCTTGGCCAGCTCCGCCGTCAGCTTCCCCGATCCGCAGGCGACGTCCAGAGCCGATCCTCCGGGCCGCAGGCGCGTCTCACGCGCGGCGCGGCGGCGCCAGCCCGCGTCCGTGCCGCCCGACAGGACGGTGTTGACCAGGTCGTAACGGCGCGCGATCCGGTCGAACATCGACCGGACCTGCTCCGGGTTGCGTTCGCTCAGATGCGCTGCCAGACGGAGGCGATGCCCTGCCCGACGCCGATGCACATCGTCGCCAGCCCGTACTCGGCGTCACGGTGCGCCATCTCGCGCACGAGCGTGCCCACCAGACGCGCACCGCTGCTGCCCAGCGGGTGGCCCAGCGCGATCGCGCCCCCGTTCACGTTGACCCTGTCTTCGTCGAGCCCGAGCAGGCGGACGCAGGCCAGAGACTGGGACGCGAAAGCCTCGTTGAGCTCGACCACCTGGACGTCCACCGGCTCGAGCCCCGCCTTCTGCAGCGCCTTCAGCGACGAGGGCACGGGGCCGATGCCCATGTAGTCGGGATGAACGCCTGCGGGCGCCGCCGAGACAAGCCTCGCCAGAGGCTGGAGCCCGCGTTCCCTCGCCTTGGTGTCCGACATGAGCACGAGCGCGGTCGCGCCGTCGTTCAGCGGCGACGCATTGCCGGCCGTGACCGAGCCACCCTCGCCAAAAGCCGGCTTCAGCTTCGCCAGGGCCTCGAGCGACGTGTCAGGCCGTGGCCCCTCGTCCTCGGTGGCGCCGTTGAGGGGCACGATCTCCTCCGTCAGCCTGCCGGACCTCTGCGCCGCAACCGCGCGCTGGTGGCTCCGCAGCGCAAACGCGTCCTGGTCCTCGCGCGAGATCTCGTACTTCTGGGCAACGCGCTCGGCCGTCTCCCCCATCTGCAGCGTGCCGTAGAGCTGCGCCATCTTCGGGTTGACGAGGCGCCAGCCGAGCGCTGTGTCGTAAACGGTCTGGGGACCGCGCGGGAACGGCGAGGCAGGCTTCGGCATGACCCACGGCGAGCGCGTCATGCTCTCGACCCCGCCGGCGACGATGATGTCGGCCGCGCCGGCCTGGATCTCGCGGGCGGCGGCGATCGTCGCCTGCATGCCGGAGCCGCATAGCCGGTTCACGGTCTGCCCGGGAACCTCGACGGGAAAACCGGCGAGCAGCAGCGCCATACGCGCGACGTTGCGATTGTCCTCGCCCGCCTGGTTGGCGCAGCCGAGGATGACGTCTTCGACCTCGGCCGGCTTGACGTGCGCCCTGTCGCACACCTCTTTCAGCACGACGGCCGCGAGGTCGTCGGGCCGGACGTCCCTGAGCTGACCGCCGTATTTGCCCATCGGCGTTCGCGCCGTGGCGACTATGACTGCCTCGGGCACTACTTCTTCCGGCGCGCGAGGAAAGCCTGCACGCCCTCGGCGAACTCCGGGCTCGCGGCCTGTGCCTCCTGCAGGTAAGACTCAAACTCCATCGCCTGCTCGAACGTCGAGGTGAGCGCGTGGTTGACCGCGCGCTTCGCGCCCGCCATCGCGCCGCGCGGCTGGGAGGCGAGGTGGTTGGCCAGGTCGCGGACCTCCTCCTCGAGCCGCTCGGAGGGAACTATCCGGTTGACCACGCCCAGGCGGTGCGCATCCTCGGCCGAAAGCGGCTTGCCGGTGAAGAACATCTCGTAAGCGACGCCCGTGCCGGCGAGGCGCGGCAAGAGCCAGCTCACCCCGCCGTCGGGCGCGAGGCCGATGTTGACGAACGCCTCCAGCAGGTATGCCTCCGGCGTCGCGATCCGGATGTCGCAGGCCAGCGCGAAGCTGGCGCCGATGCCGGCAGCGGGCCCGTTCATCGCCGCGATGACCGGCTTGGGCATGGTGCGCAGGCGCAGGAGCGAGGGCATGTACTCGGTGCGCAGGACGCGACCTACGTCCTCCGGCGTCCGCATGCCGGCGCCCGCGACCATCTCGGTCACGTCGGCGCCCGACGAGAACGCGCGGCCCGTACCGGTGAGCACGACCACGCGGACGGCGTCATCGCGCTCCGCCTGCTTGAGCGCGTCGCCGAGCTGCTGGCGCGTCAGCGCGCCGATCGCGTTCATCTTCTCGGGGCGGTTGAAACGGATCCAGCCGACGCCGCCCTCGACCTCGACCTTTACGTGATGCTCGACTTCTGTGGTCATCTGCCCTTGAACACTCCCTTGCGCTTCTCGAGGAACGCGTGCATGCCTTCCTTCTGGTCTTCGGACGCAAACAGAAAGTAGAAGCTCTTGCGCTCGAAGGCCAGGCCTTCGGCGAGCGGTGCCTCAAGCGCCTTGAGGACGGCCTCCTTCGCCATGCGGACCGCGAGCGGCGGCTTCTCGGCGATCTCGCGCGCCAGCTGCTGGGCGACGGAGATCGTCGCCTCGGCGGGCACGACGCGGTTGACGATGCCCAGCTCGTAGGCCCGCTGGGCGGTGACGGGCGCGCCGGTGAGCATGACCTCCATGGCCGCGTACTTGCCCGCGGTGCGTGGCCATCGCTGCGTGCCGCCGGCGCCCGGGATGATGCCGAGGTTGATCTCCGGCTGCCCGAACCGCGCGCCATCGCCGGCGACGATGAGGTCGCACATCAGCGCCACCTCGCAGCCGCCGCCCAGCGCATATCCGTTCACTGCCGCGATCAGCGGTTTGGTGAAGCCGGAGAGCGGCGCCCAACGGCCGGTCTGGTCGCGGCGCAGCTGCTCGACCGCGCCGCGGTCGGCCATGTCGCCGATGTCCGCGCCCGCGGCGAACACCTTGGGGCCGCCCGTAAGCACCACGGCACGGATGCTGTCGTCGGCGTCGAGCTCGGCAAGCGCGCCGGTCAGCTCCCGGATGAGGTCGGGGCTGAGCGCGTTGAGCACCTTGGGCCGATTGAGGGTCACGGTTGCGACCGGCGCACTGACCTCCAGCACGATGTGCTCGTAAGCCATCGGGCCTATCATCGGTCAAATGCAGCGCCGGCTTTTGGACTCATACGGGCGCGTCGCGGACGACCTGCGCATCTCGGTCACCGACCGCTGCAACTTCCGCTGCATCTACTGCATGCCGGCCGAGGGCCTGAAGTGGCTGAAGCGCGACGAGATCATGCGCTTCGAGGAGATCGTCCGGCTCGCACGCATCTTCGTCGAGCGCTACGGCGTGCGGACCATCCGCATCACCGGCGGCGAGCCGCTCGTGCGGGTGAAGCTCGAGGAGCTGATCAGGATGATCAACGAGCTCGACCCGAGCCTCGACATCACCATGACGACCAACGGCGTGCTCCTGCGGCAGAAGGCGCAGGCGCTGAAGGACGCGGGATTGAAGCGCATCAACATCTCGCTCGACACGCTGCACATGGACCGCTTCGAGGGTCTCGCGCGCGTCGACGCCTTCGCGCGCGTGATGGACGGCATCAACGCCGCTCGCGAGGCGGGTTTGTGGCCGATCAAGCTGAACATGGTCGTGATGAAGGGCAAGAACGACGACGAGGTCGTCGACTTCGCCCGCCTCGCGCATGGCGAGGGTTACGAGGTGCGCTTCATCGAGTTCATGCCGCTCGACGGCGACAACATCTGGACCAACGAGCAGGTGGTGCCGAGCCGGCGCATCCAGGAGCAGATCGAAGACGAGTTTCCGCTCGTCCCCCTGGTCGACACGCGGCCGGGACCCGCGACGCGATATAAGTTCGCCGACGGCGCGCCGGGAGGCATCGGGTTCATCTCCTCGGTGAGCCAGGCGTTCTGCACCTCCTGCAACCGCGTCCGGCTGACGGCGGAGGGCGGCCTGCGGACGTGCCTCTTCTCGCTCATGGAGACGCCGCTGCGCGACCTGATGCGCTCGGGCGTCTCGGACGACCACCTCGGCGGCGTCATCGAGGCGGCGATCTGGCGCAAGGAAGAAGGGCACCTGATCAACAAGCCCAACTTCATCAAGCCGGCGAAGTCGATGTCCCAGATCGGCGGCTGAAAGCCGCCGATCACATGCAGCAGATCGGCGGCTAGGGGCAATTAGGCACGGTTGGCGCCAACGGTGTCCTTCGTGCGCCGCCATGACCTACGGTTGGCGCCAACCGTGTGCATCAACGGGCCGCCAGTAAGCTAGACCGCGATGCTCAAGCCCGAAGAGGCGCAGCGTCCGCTCACCGTGACCGAGCTCGCCAACGAGATCCGGCGCGAGCTCCGTCCGCTGACCGCGCTCCTCGTCAAGGGCGAGGTGACGGGCATGAAGCAAGGCTCGAAAGGGCACTACAGCTTCTCGATCCGTGACAGCCAGAGCCTGATCAACGCCTTCATCTACGCCGACGACGCCAGGCGCCTGGCGATGCTGCCGGAGGACGGGCAGGTGTTCATCTTCCGGGGCCGCGTCGACTACTGGGCGCAGTACGGCGCGCTAAGGCTCATCGTCGACCAGGTCGAGTTCGACGACGTGGGCAAGCTGCGCGCCCGGCTCGAGGAGCTCAAGCGCCGTCTCGAGCTCGAGGGCGCGTTCGACCCGAGGCGCAAGCGCCGGCTGCCATTCCTGCCCCAGAGCGTGGCCCTCCTCACCTCGCCCACCGGCGCCGTCATCCACGACCTCCAGGAGACGATCTGGGAGCGCTATCCCAACATGGGCATCGTCGTCTATCCCGTGCAGGTGCAGGGCGCCTCGGCCCCGATGAGCGTCGCCCGCGCGCTGCGTCGCTGCAACGCCGAACGGCTCGCCGACGTCATCGTCCTGGCTCGCGGCGGCGGCAGCTTCGAGGAGATGTACGCGTTCAACACGGAGCTGGTCGCGCGCGCGATCCTCGACTCGAGGCTGCCTGTCGTCACCGCCCTCGGCCACACCTCTGACCGCACGATCGCGGATCTGGTCGGCGACGCGGAGTGCCGGACCCCGACCGAGGCCGGCTCGCGCGTCGTGCCCAAGAAGGCGGATCTCCTCCAGCACCTCACCGAGCGGCGTCGCCGTCTCGAGCGCGAGCTCGGCCGGCGCTTCGCCCACGAGACCGAGAGGCTGGCACGCGCCAGGGCGAACATCGCGCGGCTGAGTCCGATCCGCCAGCTCGAGCGCCGAGAGCAGCATCTGCGCGACCAGCGGCGCCGGCTCCACAGCGCGCTCACCCATCGCGTCCATGTCAGCCAGGCGCGACTGGCCGCCAGCGGCGGCGTCGAGCGGATCGAGCGCGCGCTGCGGACGCGGCTCACGCGCGAAGCCGGAAGGCTCGACGGCCAGGGGCGGCGTCTCGTCGCCTTGAGCCCCGACTCCGTCCTGTCGCGCGGCTACAGCATCACCCGCGACGCGCGCAGCGGAGCCATCCTCCGCGCGGCGGCCGACGCCAGCGTCGACCAGCACGTCACCATCCAGCTCGGCTCGGGCAGCCTGGCCGCCCGCGTCGACGAGGTCACGCCATGAGCGACGACCTGACGTACGAGCAGGCGATGGACAGGCTCGAGGAGACGCTCAAGAAGCTCGAGTCCGACAAGCTCTCGCTCGAGGAGGCGGTGCAGGCGGCCCAGGACGCGTCGCGCTACTTCCAGATCTCGGCCAGGCGCCTGGAAGAGGCGCGCAAGAAGATCGAGGTCAGGAGCGAGGAGCAGCCTCCGGAGTAGGCGCAGTCTCCAGCTTCGCGTCCATGGCCCGCAGTCGCTGGCTCAGGTTCTTGATGAACTCGAGCAGCACCTCCGGATGCTCGTTGACGATCGCGTGCAGGCGGTCGCGCCGGAGCACCCGCACCGTCGTGTCGACCATCGCCTGCGCACCCGCGGAGCGCGGCTCCTCGTCGAAGACCGACATCTCACCCACGACGCCGCCGGGGCCGTGCCGTGCGAGGGTGACTTCGTGACCGTCGTGGTCGAGGTGGACGCGGACCTCGCCCTCGACGATCAGGAAGAGCTCGGCGCCCGCATCGCCTTTGTGAAAGACCGACTCGCCCTTGACGTAGTGCCGCGTGACCATGAGGCGATCGATGCTCGACAGCTGGTCGAGCGTCAACGTGCTGAAGAGCGGCACGCGCTTGAGTGCGATCAGTTCCTGCATCTGCTCATTGAGTCCATGCACCGCCGCGTCCGCCGTCTCGCGCACCCACCGGTCGGGGTGACCGGCTAGAGCCTCCAGCTCCGCCTGCGAAAGCGGCCGCGCCATCACGGGGGCGAACGATTCGGGCTCCAGGAGGCGCGCCAGCGGCCCGGCGAGCCAGCCCGGGCCGAAGTTTAACAACGTCTCCAGCGCCTCCACCCTCGCCGCCGAGAGCTCGGACGCCAGGCCCCGCTCCACCGTGGCGAAGCCTCGCTTGCCGTGCAGCGCCCGCATCGCCGCCATCCCCGACTCGGCCGCGCCGCCGACGTAGTCGTCGAGGCCGATGCGCAGCAAGGCGTAGCCGGCCGCGACGTCGCCGTCCACGCGACGCATCGCCGCCGACACTCGGGCCGACAGCGCTGCCAGCTGCACGGCGCTCGATAGGCGCTCGACGAGGTGTTTGCGCGCGTGCAGGAAGAGCTCCGGCCGGCCGCTGCGCATCAGCGCCTCGACCGCCGCGGCCGACGTCTCATCTCGTGCCAGCAAGAGCGGCAAGGTCAGGCTGAGCGCCTCCGGCGCCTGCGCGGCCATGGCCTCCGCGGCGAGGCGGCGGACGTCTCGGTCGCCGCTCGCCAGGCCTTCGGCCAGGGCCTCGGCGAACGCCTGCTGAAAATCACCGGGCGGCGCCCAGCGGATCGCCTGGCCGAGGGCCTCGCGCCGCACCGCCAGGTCCGAGTCCTGGACACAGGCGATCAGAGGGCCCGCCACGCCGGCCACCTGTCCCTTCATGCGCGCGAAGCTGTGGATGGCCTCGAGGCGGACGGCCGGGTCCGGATCGAGCATCAGGCGCGCGATCATGCCCTCGTCAGCCACGAACGAGGCGGCCCAGACCGCTGCCGCGCGGTCGCGGGCCGACTCCGACTCCACCAGCCCACGGAGCATCTCCTCCGAGCCTTCGAACCGCTCGCTGCGCATCACGCCCGCGATGGCGGCGGCCGCGCGCACCCATCCGTCTTCGTCCTCGCGTGCTGCTTCGAGCTGCTCACGGCTGACCACGTCGGGCGGGGCCAACTGGAGCGCGAGCCGCCGCAGCGTCGATTCACGCGCCGCCAGGAGCTCCGGCACCATGGTGGCGAACGTCTCCGGCGACGCCTTGGCCAGCGCCGCCGCGGCAAAGCCCTTCGTCTTCTCATCAGAGCCTCTGACGTATGACTGCAGCTCCGCGACCTGGGCGGGCGTCGGCCGGCCGACCGCCTGCTGGAAGTCGGCGAGGCTCAGGGCGTGCGAGCGCAGGCGCGCGTAGATCGCGTTCACGTACAGGCTGCGCACCCAACCCGCGGCCAGGATGAACAAGACGGCGACGGCGATGCCGATGGCGGCCAGGAGCCGCACGCCGGCGCCAAAGGGAGCGACGAGCAGCAGCCCGGCGCCGCTGACGATCGCGCCGGCCGGCAGGACGAAGTTGTCGAGCAGGAAGCTGAGCTTGGGCACCGCCTGCGCAGGCAGCGCGCCGCCGAGCACGTTCTGCGCCGGGTCGTCGAGCCCCGTCTGCAGGCCGTTGCGGACGATGAAAAGGAACAGCGCGCTGACAAGGAACGGGTTGACCGCGACGGCGGTGAAGCCGACGAGCGTGAAGATCGGCAGCGCCATGATCGCGTTCTTCACGCCGAGCCTCTCGAGCACGAGCGGGGCCACGAAAAGGCTGATGCCGAGCTGCACCACGTAGGTCGCGAGCCAGGCGTTGCCGATGAGTATGGTCAGCGCCTGCAGGTTGTTGTGAGTGGCCGCGACGAATACGACGGCCACCAGGTAGTCGCCGACCCGGCTCGCGACCTGGACGACCAGCGCGAGCAGGACGACCGCGAGCACCAGGCGGCTGCCGGTCACGTGCACGGCGGCGCGCTGCAGCCTGGCGACTAGGCCGTGCCGCCGGCGCTCGACCTCGTACTCGACCTGCATCTGGTCGGCGTCGTCGACGAAGGCCGGGCGGAACAGCGTCCGCTCGAGGCCGATCGACATCACCAGCGAGGTGGCGGATCCAAACGCCCAGATGAAGATCAGGGGCTCCGTGGCGAAGACGGCGACCAGCGTCGTCGTCACACCCGCAAGGATGTAGCCGATGCTCGATCCGGCTGCGATGACCGGGAAGACCCGCTTGCCCTCGAGCACGTTGAAGTGCTGGCTGATGAAGCCCCAGAAGCCGAGCATCACGACCTCGAAGGCGACGGAGTAGACGACGTACGCGGCGAAGGCGACCGTCGCGTCTTCACGGACCGAGTAGGCGGCGTACACGCCGATCGCCGCGACGGCGTTGGCGCCGAGCGTGACGCGAAAGGCGTTGGCGACGCCGAACCGGCTGGTCAGTGCGCCATGCAGCGCGACGGCCGGTGAGACGGTCAGGGCGAGGACGATGAAGAAGAGCGGGTAGGCGTGCGGACCGGCCTTGTTGAGGAAGATCGACTGGGCGGCGCTGAAGGCGGTGTACATCGCCCAGCCGAGGACGATGGCGAATCCCGCGACCTGCAGCGTCCGGCCGAGCTCGGTGCGGCGGACGTGGAGGAGCTTGGCGAGGAGAACCACTTGCGGCACCGCAGCATAGGGCTCAAAACCGGCCGATAGTCGCGACTAACGCCCCTTTCGGCCGGTCCCCGTGGTCGATAGTCGCGACTAACGCCGAGTTGTCGTCGTGCTGCTACGTCTGCTGGACGCTCGCGATCTTCTGCAGCGCCGCGATCCGCTCCTGGATTGGCGGGTGCGTGTCGAACAGGCGGCTGAAGAACGACCCGTGATGCTCCTCGGGGTTGTCGATCATCATCGCCGCCACGGCGTGGTTGAATCGCTCGGGCGGCGTGTTGTTGCCCGCGATCTTCTGCAGCGCCGAGATCAGCCCGGCCGGGTTGCGGGTCAGCTCGACGCCGCTGACGTCGGCCAGCGACTCACGCTGCCGCGACAGCGCCAGCTGCATCAAGGGCCCGACCAGGAACGCGACCAGCGTGAACAGCAGTCCGATGGCCAGGACGATCAGACCGCCTTCGCCGCGGATGCGCATCCTGCCGATGCTGTTCCAGAACATGCTCGCGATGAGCGCGGCGAGGCCGATCATCGTCGTCACGACCAGCAGGAGCCGGACGTCGAAGTTCTTGATGTGGCTCATCTCGTGCGCGAGCACGCCCTCTAGCTCCTCGCGGTCCATCATCTGCAGCAGGCCGGTGGTGACGGTCACCGAGGCGTGGTTGGGGTCACGACCGGTGGCGAACGCGTTCGGGCTCGGATCGTTCATCACGTAGACCTTGGGCAGCGGGAGCCCGTCGCCGATCGCCAGCGCCTGGACGATGTTGTAGAGCTGCTGGTACTGCCGCGGGTCCGCGGGTTGCGCGCCCATGGCGGCCAGGACCGTGGCCGAACCGAAGTAGTACGCGTAAAGCGCGGCGCAAACGCCGAGGATGCCGAGGACGATCGCGCCGGCGATCGCGCCGCTGCCGCCGTAGGCGATCAGGCCCACGATCGCCCCGACCGCAAGCCACACGAGCAGGAATCCGCCGATGACGATGATGCTGTTGCGCTTGTTGCGCTCGATCTGGTGGTACATGCCTACGTCGCCTCGCGCGGGCTGCCGCCGAGCGTGCCGCGGATGCGGTCGGCGACGTAACGACCCCAGATCTGCGCCCACACCAGGCCGTTGGCGAAGGCGGACTGGTCCTCGGAGTGGTGCTTGAAGTGATAGGTCCACATGGCCCGGTGCCTCTCGTAGGAGATCTGGCGCCGTTGCTCGGGCGACGGCGGCTTCACATCATGATGGGCGACCGCCGACGGCAGGTAGAAGATCTTCCAGCCTCCGAGCTTGAGGCGGTAGCAGAGGTCCAGATCCTCGCCGAACATGAAGTAGCGGGGGTCGAAGAAGCCGACGCGGTCGAGGGCCGAGCGGCGCAGCATGAGGCAAGCCGCGGTGCCGGCGTCCATCTCGTGGACATCGGAGTCGGGCATGTGGCCCATGTTGTGCCGGCCGAACCGGGGGCTCTTCGGGAAGAGCTTGCTCAGGCCGACCGTCTGGTAGAAGAGCGTGCTCGGGATGGGGAACGAGCGCCGCGCGTCGGGATCCAGCTTGCCGTTTCCCAGGAGGAGCCTCGGACCGACCGCTCCCGCGTCCGGGCGCGTGAGGAGGAAATCGGCAAGACGGCCGACGGAGTCGCGCTCGAGCCGTACGGACGGGCTCAACAGCAGGACGAAGCGTCCCTGGCAGCGCTCGAGCCCGATGTTCGCCGCACGGCCGTAGCCGAGGTCTTTCGACTGCACGAGCACCGTCGCGTTCGGGAATTCGTCCGTCACCGCGGCCGCCGATCCGTCGGACGAGTCGTTGTCGACGACGACCGCCTCGACCGGGACGTCCGCGCTCGAGAACAGCGTCTTCAACGACTGCAGCAGGTCGTCTTTCGAGTTGCGATTGACGATCAGCGCGGTGACGAGAGGCTTCGTTGGTTCCGGCATCGGCTGAGAATTATCCCCGGATAGCGCCGGATAGAATCTGGGGGAAGTGAACACCGGCGCGCGCCTGGGCCTCGGCCAGCGCCTGGCTCAGCTCATGCGCAACCGGTTGATCCGGCAGAACCTCGTCCTCTTCATCGGCGGGTTGGTGGCCGGCGTCGGCGGGTTCGTCTACCACGCCATCGCAGGCCGTGTGCTCGGGCCCGACACCTACGGCGAGGTCGCGACGCTCATCGCCGTCTACGCCGTGGGCACCGGTCCCGCCCTCATCCTGATCGCGGTCCTGGCGCGCTACACCGCGATGCTCAACGCGCGCGGCGACCCGGGCGTGCGCTCTCTGCTGGCCCGCACGGTGCGGCTCATCGCCATCCCGTGCCTCGTCCTGATCCTGCTGACGACCCTGTTCGCGCGGCCGATCGCGCTCTTCGAGCACGTCGGCTCGACGATCCCGATCCTCATCCTCGGCTTCTCCATCGCGCTCATCTGGCAGGTCGCCATCCCCCGCGGCATCCTCCAGGGCCTGCAGCGGTTCACGTCGCTGTCGCTCAACCTGTCGCTCGAGCTGGTGGTGCGAACGACCGTGGTGTTCCTGCTGCTCCGCGCGGGGTACGCCGTGTCGGGAGCGATGACCGCCGTCTTCGCCGGCCTGGCGGTCGTCTTCTTTCTCGGCCTGTGGTCGCTGCGGGACCACTTCCGCGGCGTCGGGCAGCGGGTCCGTCTGCGCGTGATGGCGGGCTTCTCTCTCACCGCCGCGGCCGGCATCATCGGCGTGCAGATCCTCTACAACCAGGACGTCATCCTCGCCGAGCACTACCTGAGCCACCACGACGGCGGCATCTACGGCGGGCTCAACAAGATCGGGACGATCCTCTACTTCCTGACGCTGAGCGTGAGCCAGGTCCTGTTCCCGCGCGTCGTGGAGGCTGTCGCCAAAGAGCAGCACCCCGGCCGCATCCTGCTGTCGTCGGCCGGGATTCTCGCCGCCCTGGGCGCGGGCGCGCTGCTGGTGTTCGCGGCCGTCCCGGGCATCGTGGTCGGAGTCCTCTTCGGGCCGTCGTTCAACGACGCGATCCCCCTCGTGTTCCCGGTCGGCGTCATCGGGCTGGCGCTCTCGCTGGACAACCTGCTCGTGCAGTTCTTCATGGCGGTGCACGACCGGGCCTTCGTCCCGATCCTGGCGCTCGCGGTCGTGGCGGAAGGGGTGCTCATATTCCTCTTCCACGCTCGCGTAGGCCAGGTCGTCCTCGACGTGCTGGTCGCCCTGGTCGGTCTGCTGATCCTGCTCAGCGTGCGCTGCTACGTCTTGCTGCCGAGGCTGAGGGCGGAAAGCGTGGCCGAACCGGAGCCGGCCGTCCCTTAGAAAAATGTTCGAGCCCCGCCGCCGGAAGGCGACGAGGCTCAAATAAAAGTGCTCGGCAACGACCTACTCTCCCGCCGGGTTACCCCGGCAGTACCATCGGCGCTGGAGGGCTTAACTTCCGTGTTCGGAAAGGGAACGGGTGTTTCCCCTCCGCCATTGTCACCGAACCCGGAGATTATACCGGGGCCGGAAATGTCGCCCCTAGCGCGTGCGGCGGCGGCGGGCGCGAAGGCTCTTGATCTTCCGCGCCTCGGCCGGCGGGACGTAGTGCGAGCGCCGTCGCATCTCGCGCACGAGTCCCTGTTCCTGCACCTTGCGGCGGAACTCGCGCAGCGCCTGCTCGAACTCCTCGGGATCTTTGACGACTATTCGCACGACCGAACAAGGATACAGGCCGCGAGTCGAGGCCCGCAGTCTTAACCGACCGCGGGCCTCGCTCAACCGATCGACCTATGACCTATGGATTCACTCCGCCGAGTGCAACCGTGGCCGTGTGAGTGCCGCCGCTGTTGACCCAGGTGAAGGAGACGCGATCGCCCGGCTGGTGCGACCGGATGGCGGTGCCTAGGTCGTCGGCCGACGTGATGGTCGTCCCGCCCAGGCTGGTGATCACGGAGTTGCGCGTGAGCCCGCCGGAGGCCGCGGGTGACCCAGGCTGCACCTGGACGACCAGGGCGCCCGACGTGACGTTGAGGTTGAGCTGCTGCGCCGCGGCCGCGTCCAGCGTCTGGACCTGCACGCCCAGGTAGCCGACCTGGCCGTAAGTCAGGTCCGACGCCTGCTCGTGGTTGCGGATCCGGTCAGCGATGCCGACCGCGGTGTTGGACTGGATGGCGTAACCGACGCTCGACGCCGAAGAGCGGAAGCCCTGCGCCTGGCCTGCCGTGATCATGCCGATCACCTGGCCCGAGCTGTTGACGAGCGCCCCACCCGAGTCGCCCTCGTAGATGATCGCGTCGCTCTCGATCATGCCGGAGAGGGTCTCCGAAGATCCGCCGCCTTCGCTGGCGGTGATGGTCTGGTCGACCGCCGTGACCTGGCCCGAGTTGGCCTGGGTGCCGTTGTCGAGCGCATTGCCGATGGCGACGACCGGGTCGCCGACCTGCACGCCGGAGCTGTCGGCGAACTTCACGGTCGGCAGCCCGGACACGTTCTGGTCGATCTGGATGACCGCGACGTCCTGCGACACGGCGACTCCGACGACGTGCGCGGTGTACGTCTGCGAGCGGCCCTGGACCTGGACGCTGATGCTGGTCGAGCTGCTGACGACGTGGTTGTTGGTCAGGATCTCGCCGTTCGAGCTGATGATCATGCCCGTCCCGGCGGCTGCGCTCGAGCCCACCGTGGTGTGGATCCGGACGATGGCGGGCTCGACCTTGGACGCCACCGACGTCGAGCCGTTGCTGTTGTTGTTGTTGCCGTTGCCGTTGGTGGCCGGTGACGCGCTGCTGCCCGGGACCAGGGTGATGGGTGACGCCTGCGCCGCCTGTTGCGGGTTGACCGCGCGGGCGATGCTGTAGCCGACGCCGATTCCCGCCGCGGCCGCGACCACTGCGACCAGGACGACGTAGGCGGCGATCCGGTGCCAGACCGAGGTGGCCGGCGGCGGCATGGTGGGCGGCGGCGGCATCCACGCCGTCGGCGCGCCCGGGGGTTCGGGGGGCGGGGTCAGGCCCGAGCCCTGGTCGTCTGGTTGCTGTTCTGACATCTCTCTGGATTTACCTCCGACGTCGATGCTCGCCTTCCTCGCTGGGAGGCGACTCGACGGATCCTTAGCGTTTCCTGGGAAATCCGGCGATCCGTCAGTGCTGGGGCGATGGCGAGCCCGTCGGGGATGCCGACGTTACCGGAGATGGCGACGACTTTGGCGAAGGCGAAGGCGACGGGCTCGCCGATGGGCTGGGTGACGTCGGGTTGCTGACGGCCGGCGCCGCTGCTTCGGCCGGCGACTGGACGTCAGGTTCCGGCGGCGCCGGCGGCGCGGCGAGGGAGACCAGGAGCATGACCACGAGAGCCGTCAGGCCGACCGCGACGGGGACGGCGAGCGAGTTCCGGTCGAATCCCGGCCGGGCACCGGTGCTCTGCGCCGAGGCGCGATACGCGCGGCGCAGCGGCGTCAGATGGATGCCTTCCGCCGAGGCGCCCGCCCACGGCGCGTTGGCGTAGACCAGCGCCTGGAACACGAGCAGCATCCCGATCAGCGCGGTGGTGATGGACGGCGCCCGGACGACCATCACGACCGCGGCCCCCACCCCGGACGCCGCCAGCAGCGTCTCGATCTGCGCGGAGCGAAATGCGGTGAGTACTGACGCCTCGCCTTCCTTGCTCTTCGGCGTGCGCAGGAACGCCGTATGAAACCGGATCAAGCCGCGCAGGCAGGCCAGCGTCACCACCCAGCTCAGCGCAAACCACACCTGCAGTCCGGCGATCGCATCACGCCAGGTGCAGCTGGTCTTGAGCTTCATCGCCCACACAGCGCGCAGGATGCCGGTGGCCAGGAAGGCGATCGGGAGGCCGAGTGCGACGCCGGTCAGGCGGCGGATCGGCAGCTGGTGGTGCATCGCGGTCGAGAGCGCGGTGATCAGCAGCAGCAGCGTGAAGCAGAACATGAGCACGTCACCGAACCACTGCACGTTGCCGAGGAGGTACTGAACCCGCTGCCCGATCGTGAGCCGCTCGCCATGCCCCGGCAGAAGGAGGCGGCGCCAGTGGAGGCGCAGGATCTGCACCCCGCCCAACGCCCACCGGAAGCGCTGCTTCTTCAGGCCGTCGAAGCTCAGCGGCATCAACCCGTGGCCGTAAGCCCTGGGCACGTAGACGCCGGCGTGCCCTCGCGCGAGCATGCGCAGGCTTGCCTCCGCGTCCTCGGTCACGACGTCGGCGTTCCACCCGCCGATCTCTTCGAGCGCGCTGCGGCGGATCAGGCCCATGGTGCCCGCGAAGATGATCGCGTTGCGATGCGCTCTCGACGGCATCGTGATCTCGAAGAAGTACTGGTAGCTGTAATAGAGCCCGCGCAGGTACTGGTCGTCGTGCCAGTCGCGATAGTTCTGCGGCGACTGGACGAAGGCCACGTTCGGGTCGGCGAAATGGCCGACCATGGCGTCGAGCCAATCAGGCCTGACGACGTAATCGGAGTCGACGACGCCGATGATCTCCACCTCGTGGGGCAGCCGGCGCGTCGCTTCGTTGAGGGCGCCCGCCTTGAAGCCGGGCCAGTTCTCGAGGTGGATGAACTGGAACCTCGGACCCAGCTTCTCGCAGAGCGCCTGCAGGGCGGTCCAGTTCTCGCGGTCGGGCGTGTTGTTGTCCACGACCTGGACGACCAGGTCCGGATAGTCGAGTTTCGCCAGGGCGTTCAGCGTTTCGGTGATCACCTCGAGCGGCTCGTTGTACGCCGGGACCTGCACGGCGACCCGCGGTCTGTGGGAGCGGTCTGCCGCGTGCGGCCGGTCCGAGGTGCGGCTCAGGGTGTCGACGATCTCGAAGAGGTACGACAGGGACAACGAGAGCGCCCCCACCTCGAGCAGAAGAAGGAGCGATGACGCGACCAGGTAGACAGGGTCGCGCCCCACCGCGTACGTGATGGACGCCGCGTAGAGAAGATATGCAATCGACGCCAGGGTGGCAGCGGCGAAAACCATGCCGCCGATCCAGCTCCATCTCCGAAACGCGACGCGCGCGGCGAGGACCGCGATCGCAGCGACGGCAGCCAGGCCGACCTCGAAGTCGCGGCTGCCGCTCAGGATGCTGGCGTTCCACGTGACCAGCAGAAGCAGGATCACCCCCACCGGCAGGCTGAACCAGACCCGTGCCCTGATCAGGCCGGGCCAGAAGGAGGCGACGGTGGCGAGCGCGGACAGCGCCGCATAGAAGAGCGCGGCGTGGAGCAGCACTCAGAGAGAACGCGCCGCTGAGGTGCTTTGCCCTGAAGCCTGCGGGACCGGGTGCGAGTATTGGTGGCCGTGCATGGTGCCGCATCGGCCCGACTGGCCCGGTTGTTTCGCATCCGCGACTACTCGCTCCTGTGGTCGGGCAGCACCGTCTCGCTCTTCGGTGACGGCATCTACTTCGTGGCCATCCCGTGGGAGGTGTACCGGCTGTCGAGCTCGCCCGCCGCATACGGCATCGTCGGGGCAGCGTTCGCGCTGCCGCAGGTCCTGTTCGTGCTCGTCGGCGGGGTGATCAGCGACCGCCTCAACCGCCGCGCCCTGATGATCGCGGCGAGCGTCACCAGCGCCTTGGCCATCGGCGTGCTGGGCCTGCTCGTCGCGCTTCACCTCGAGCAGCTCTGGATGATCGTGGTCCTGGTGTTCGTCTACGGCGCGAGCCAGGCCGTCTTCATGCCCGCGTCGAGGGCGTTGATTCCAACGCTGGTGCCGCTCGAGCTGCTGCCGCAGGCGACCGCCATGAATCAGCTTCTCGAGCCGATCACCCTGGCCGTCATCGGCCCGGCCGCCGGCGGCCTGATCATCGCCGCCGCCGGGACCGGCGCCGCGTTTCTCATCGACAGCGCGACGTTCGCGGTTGCGGTGGTCACCCTGGCCTTGATGTCGGGAGGCGCGATCCAGCGCGTCGCGGCGGAGGGTCCGCAGCGGAAGGCGTCCGTCCTTCGCGAGGCACGGGAAGCGATCGGGTTCGTCCGCCGGACGCCGTGGATCTGGGCCGGCCTGCTGTCCGCGGCCATCGCCAACGTCGCGCTTTCGGGGCCGCTAACCGTGCTCACGCCCTACGTCGTGAAGTACTCCCTGCACGGCACCGCCAGCGACCTCGGCCTCATCTTTGCCGTCGGCGGGATCGGCGGCGTGGCCGCTGCCGCGTACGTGGCGGTGCGAGGCACGCCGCGGCGCAAGGTGACGTGGATCTTCCTCGCGTGGGCCATCGCGTGCCTGGCGATGACGCCGATCGGCTTTGCGCGAGCGCCCTGGCAGCTCATGGTGCTCAGCATCTTCATCGTCGGCGGCCTGACCCTCGGCAACCTCATCTGGTTCACGTTGATGGGCACGCTCGTGCCGAACGAGATGCTGGGTCGGATCACCAGCCTGGACGCGATGGTCTCTTTCAGCCTCACACCCGTCTCGAACGCGCTGACCGGACCGGTCGCGGCGCTGGCCGGGGTCAGGGAAACGCTGCTCGGCGCCGGCGTCCTCGGGGCCCTGGTCGGCGTGGGCGCGCTCCTCGTGCCCGGCGTGCGCGACCCGGAGAAGGACGCTCTACCCGCGCCTACCAGCGCGTGATGAACATCTTCTTGCGCGTGTAGAACTCGATCCCGTCCGTGCCGTGGACGTGAAGGTCGCCGAAGAACGAATCTTTCCAGCCGGAGAACGGGAAGAAGGCGAACGGCTGGGCGATCGGCACGTTGACTCCGACCATGCCGGCCTCGACCCGCTCGCGAAACTCACGCGCGGCGTGGCCGCTCTTGGTGAAGAGGACGGCCATGTTGCCCAGCGACATCGAGTTGGCGATGCCGATCGCCTCGTCGAGCGTCGCCGCCCGAGACACCGACATGACCGGCCCGAAGATCTCTTCGCGGCCGACGGTCATTCTCGGCTGGACGCGGTCGAGGATCGTCGGACCGAGGAAGAAGCCCGGCCGTCGCATCTCGCCCCGGCCGTCGACGATCACCTCGGCTCCTTCGTCGGCGCCTTTGTCGATGTAGGCGGCGACCTTGCGGCGGTGCTCTTCGCGGATCAGCGGACCGACGTCGACACCCTTCTCGTCGCCCGGGCCGACGACGAGCTTCTTCGCACCGCTGACCAGGGCGTCGATCAGCTCGTCGGGATCGCGCCCGACGGCCACGGTCACGCTGCCGGCGAGACAGCGCTCACCGGCGTTGCCGAAGCTCGCGTTCAGCACGTGCGGGATCACGTCCGCGATTTCGGCGTCGGGCATGACGACCATGTGGTTCTTGGCGCCGCCCAGCGCCTGCACCCGCTTGCCGTGGGCGGCGGCGTCGGCGTAGACGCGGCGCGCCACGGGCGCTGAACCGACGAATGAGATGGCGCGCACGCCCGGATGCGCGAGCAGCGCATCGACGGCGTCCTTAGCGCCGTGGACGATGTTGAGTACGCCTTCCGGGAATCCCGCCTCGAGGAAGAGCTCGGCCAGGCGGGTGGCACCCATCGGCGTGCGCTCGGAAGGCTTGAGCACGAAGGTGTTGCCCGCGACCACGGCCAGCGGGAACATCCACAGCGGGATCATCACCGGGAAGTTGAACGGCGGAATCCCGGCGCAGACGCCGACCGGGAACCGGTACAGATCCTGGTCGACGCCGCCAGAGACTGCGCGCAGAGTCCTACCCTGCAGCAACGTCGGCGCTCCGCAGGCGAAGTCGACCACGTCGATGCCGCGGCGCACCTCGCCGCGCGCCTCGTCCAGCGTTTTGCCGTGGTGCCGCGTGACGACGGCGGCCAGCTCTTCGAAGTGCGCCTCGAGCTTCGCCTTGTACGCGAACATGAGCCGCGCGCGGTCCATGACCGGCGTCTGCGACCATCGGCTGTAAGCGTCGCCGGCCGCGCGCACGGCATCGTCAACCTCGCGCGACGCCGACAGTGGGACCTGGTCTATGACCTCGCCGGTGGCGGGGTTGAAGACCGGCAGCGTCTCTGCGTCAACCGCGACCCAATGGCCGCCGACCAGGTTGCGCAGCATGGCCTGACTCTACTCGGGCCGGTAGGTCAGGACCCTTCCCCACGTGTCCGTCGTGCCCCAGATGCCGCGCCGCAGGCACTCGAGCTGGACGATCTGGCTGTGGTCGACGAAAAGGTTGACGTCGGCGCCGTAGGTCTTGACGTACCACGCGAAGACCGCGGGGTCGGCCGCCTCGAACATGACCTTTTCGGTGCCGAGGGCGGAGATGATCTTGCCGACCACGTCGGTGCGCCACGTGCGGACCTGCTCGGTGATGCCCTCGGACTCGATCATGACCATGTAAGCACCGGCGTCCAGGCACCTGCGCGCAACCTCGATCGCGCGTCCCGGGTCGTTGGTGCCCTCCGCCTCGAGCGCCTCGATGCTGCTGGCGCCGCCGGCGCCGAACTGGATGCCGACCTCCGGCTTGGCCAGCAGCCCGTGCCGCTTCACCGCCTCGGTCAGGCGGACGACGTCGTCGCCCGGCATCGAGATGAAGCCGGTCGAGAGCTCGACGATGTCGAAGCCCACGCGCTTGCACTGCTCGAGATAGCGTTCGACCGCGCCCGGGCCGCCACGCAGCACGTGCTCGATCCAGCCGCCGGTGGAGACCTTGACGTCGTGCGCGTGGCAGAGCTCGATCACGCCGGTCAGCGCCTTCTCGGGCATCAGGCTGAAGGAGCCGGCCGCGAACTTGAGGCTGTCGACGTACTCGCCGAAGCCCTCGAAGAGGTCCTCCAGGTAACGCTTGCCGACGACCGAGTAGTACGGCCCGCGGATCTCGGTGATCCCGCGCGACCGCGGCTTGCCGTCGCGCTGGTTGTGCCCGATGAAATCGAACGGTTTGGTCTCAATCACAGGAGCCACCTCCCCTTGCTAGAGCGAGCGCTGCACAGAGCTCGCTTACCTTCACGTCTTCCAGGTTGCGCACCACGGCCGCCACCGAGGGCGGACCACCCAGGTCGCGGAACTTCCGCTCCGCTTCGGCCCAGCCGGTCGGGCGGGTCACGAACCCGGCGAAGTCCGACTTTTCGCGCACCAGCACCGACCCGTCGTCGAGCGTGACGCGCAGGCGGCATGCGTGTTCGTCCGGGAAGCGGGCCGTCAGCTCGGGATCAGGATGGACGTGCACACGCCGCAGCAGGGCCTGCACGTCGGGTCGATTGATGCGCTCGACCTCGTACTGACGCGGCAGCACCTCGCCGTCGAGCATGGCGACCGCGACCATGTACGGCAGCGAGTGGTCCGCCTCCTCCTTCGTGGTGACCAGCTTCTTGTCGCCCTCCTCCCCACCGCCGATGATGTCGAACGCGACCTGGAAGACGTCGACGTCGACGCGCGCCACGCGGCGCGGGTCGAGGTCCCTGTCACGCAGGTCGACGACCGCCTCGAGGGCGGACTGGGAATGGAACTCGGCGTTGAAACGCTTGACGCTCGTCCGCCGGACGATCTCGAGGTCCTCATTCGCCCAGTCGATGTCGAACGGACCGCTGATCGCGTCCTCGAAACCTTTGTTGCCTTCGAAGACCTCCTCCGGACCTGTGACGCCGGCCCGCGCCAGGAACGCGGCGTGCACCGCCGCGAACGCGGTGTTCGGCGCGGCCAGGCCCTTCCAGTTGGACAGGCGGCCGGTCCGGGTGACGCGCAGCGCGTTGAAGGCGGTGCCGGCGATGGCGATCGCGTTGGCCGTCTGCGCCGCGCTGAGGTGCAGCGCGCGTGCCGCTCCGGCGGTTGCTCCATAGGCCATCTGGGTGACGTGGTCGAACCCGCGGGCGCGGACGGGCGCCACCTCGGACAGCCGGCACTGCACCTGGTAGGCGACCGCGAGGGCGACCATCAGGTCTCTGCCGTCACCGCCCGCGAACTCGCTCGCCGCGAGCACGGCGCCGACGTTGTCGCTCGGATGGCACGTCTCGCCCGGCGCGAGGAAGCTGTCGTTGAAGTCCAGGTAGCGCACGGCGGCGCTGTTGTGGAGGGCGGCACGGTCTGGCGCGGTCTTGCCGCCTCCAATCAGGGTCGCCAGCGGGCGGCCCCCCATCTCGTCGATCTCCGCCCGGACCATCGCGAGCACGTCGCTCCCGATGGCGCCGGCGGCGCAGCCCAGCGCGTCGAGGATCCGAAGCTTCAGCGTCTCGCGTGCGGCCTCGCTCAGCCGCGAGAAATCCGCCGCCGCCACCCATTCCGCCAGCTGCTCAACCTTTGTCATCGGCGATATCTCGATATCAAGATAATACCACTTGATGTCAAGATATTCCCGATGCCCGACCAGGTCGACCGGCTGGTTATCGCCTGGCGTCGCGCCAGGCCCGACCTCGACGTCGCACCGCTGGAGGTCCTGAGCCGTGTGGTCCGGCTTGCCCGGCACCTGGCGCTGGCGCGCAAGCAGGCGTTCGCCCGCCAGGAGCTGCCGGAGTGGCAGTTCGACGTCCTGGCCGCGCTGCGGCGCGCGGACCCGCCTCACGAGCTGACCCCGGGCGAGCTGCTGGAGGAGACGCTCGTCAGCTCGGGGACGATGACGCACCGCCTTGACGAGCTGGAGACGGCGGGTTTGGTGACGCGTCAGCCTGACCCCGCGGACGGGCGCGTCGTCCGGGTCCGCCTCGCGCCCGCCGGCCGCAAGGCCGTGGACGCGGCCCTCACCGCCCTGCTCGACCGCGAACGCGAGCTTCTGGATCCGCTTTCAGCAAAGGATCGCCGGCAGCTGGCGGCGCTGCTCCGCCGGCTCCTGCTCCCTTTCGACGCACCAGACGTGACGCGGTAAGCCCCGCTTTACAGGCTGACTTGACGGGCATAGACTCCGGTCCGTCCTGATGGCCCTCATCCTTCTGCTCACGCTCGCGACGGCAGTCGTGCTTTGTCTGGTGCGTGCCGGCACTCTGGGCCAGAAGCTCAATTCGCGCCTCGGAAGCACTGGATGGGATTTCAACCAGAGCTGGGCTTCCAATCTTGCCGCCGTGGGAGCCGTCCTGGGCGCGGTGATCGGCGCCCTCAGCGTGGTCTCCCTCCCCGACCTCGCGGTCACTGCGGTGGTGTTGAGCGTGCTGTTCGGAGCCTTGACTGTGTTCGCCCCAATCGCCTACTCGGCCTTGCAGGTGGATGGATCCGGCACCGGGACTCTCGGAGGGTTCTACCTTGCGAGCGGTCTGACGTTCTGGGCGGCGCTCGGTGAGGCGGTCACAGGAGGCGCCTTCTTCGCAGACCTGGCGCAAAAGCTCTCGCCGCTGGTGATCGCCATTTCGTTTGCCGTGTTCGCGATTGGCGTGGTCGCGTTGGTCGTGTACGTGTGGCGGAGCATGGGCTGGGTGGCGGCGAAGGCCCTGCCTCCGGGCGCACCGTTGACGCCGCTGCACAACTGGCACCTGCTCTAGCGCCGCCGGACTTTTGACAGCGCCCACGGGCGGGCATACACTGGCGGCTCAGCCGCCGGCACGGCATTCTCCGACAAGGGGTGATGCCTATGGATCGCAAGCTCTTCAACTCGGCGCAGTGGCCCATTCCGCCGCCCGCATCACAGCTGGTGTCGCATCACGCTCATGCTCATCATCTGCTGTCGCGACGCGCCTTCATGGGCTCGATGGCCGGTGTCGCCGGGACGGCGCTTGGGGCAGGTCTCTTGCCGAGCACAGTCCTCGCCTCCGGTTCCTCCGACCCCAAGCCGACTAGCAACCAGATCACGATCAACGGCGTCACGTTTTCGGTGACCTTTTTCGGGCCGGGCATCGATCCGGCATCGATCACCGACTTCAACGGCTTCGTCGGAGTAGCCGACGTCCAGGGAACCGGCACCGCCACGAATCCAGACGGTTCGACCGAAACGCTCCTGTTCGACACCGATGTGCGCTTCATGAGCGGGGTTTACGTCGGCCAGGACGGACAGGTGCATAAGGGGCAGTTCGGCTTCGTTTGATTGGACCTCTATAGAGGTCGGTACGACTTCACAGACTTCGCGACCCAGGTGCACGACTTCGACCCAGGCATCCACCCTTATCCCGGCGGATTGTTCTGGACGCAGAGAGGCGTGACCGTCAGC
>DASSLL010000043.1:0-45704 GCA_035689485.1 Candidatus Dormiibacterota bacterium
GGCGAGGAACAGCAGCGGGATCTCGAACGCGTCGCACAGCCAGATGAATCGCGCCGCCTTGTCGGCCGAATCGTTGAACAGCACGCCGCCTTTCTGCATCGGCTGGTTGGCCACGACGCCGACGGGCATCCCGTCGAGGCGCGCGAAGCCGACCAGCAGCTCTTTGGCGAACAGCTTTTTGATCTCGAGCCAGCTGTCCTCGTCGACGAGCGCGTCGAGCACTTTGCGCATGTCGTATCCACGATTTGGCTCGGCCGGGATCAGCTCGCCGATGGGCCTGGCGCCTGGCCGCGGCGCGCGGCCGCCGCAGGTCGAGGGCTTCTCGCCCGCGCGCTGCGGCATATACCGGAAGTACGCCTTGGCGAAGTCGATCGCATCCTGGTCGGTCGCCACCAGCGCGTCGCCGAGGCCGCTCTCGGTGGCGTGCATCCGTGCACCGCCCAGCTCCTCGAGCGTGACGTCTTCGCCGACCACGACCTGGACCATGCGCGGCGAGCCCAGGTACATCGATGCGTTGCCCTCGACCATGACGACGACGTCGCAGAACGCGGGGATGTACGCGCCGCCCGCGGCCGACGGCCCGAAGAGCATGCAGACCTGTGGCACGGCGCCTGAGAGCTGCACCTCGTTGAAGAAGATCCGGCCGGCGTGACGCCGGCCGGGGAACATGTCGATCTGGTCGGTGATCCTCGCGCCGGCCGAGTCGACGAGGTAGAAGAGCGGGACGCGGATCCGCGCCGCCGTCTCCTGGATGCGGACGATCTTCTCGACCGTGCGCGCACCCCAGCTCCCGGCCTTCACGGTCGGATCGTTGGCCATGACCGCCACCTGGCGGCCTTCGACGGTCCCGAGGCCTGTGACGACCCCGTCGGCGGGCAGCTCGTCCGCGAGCGCGTTGGCGAACAGGCCGTCCTCGACGAAGGAGCCCGCGTCGAGGAGCAGGTCCAGGCGCTCCCGCGCGGTGAGCTTGCGCTGCTCGCGCAGCTTGGGCAGGTATCGCGTGCCGCCCTTAAGCGCCTTGTCCCGCAGCTCCCTGGAGCGAGAGCTCACTGGCCTTTGAAATCCGGCTCGCGCTTCTCGAAGAACGCCTTGATCCCTTCGCGCGAATCCTCGGTCTGCGAGACGAGAAGGAACTGGCCGTGCAGGTAGTGCAGGGCGGCGCGGAAGTCCATGTCCTGCTGGCGATAGAACGAGTCGCGGCCGAGCCGCATCGCGACCGGCGACTTCTTGGCCAGCGCGCCCGCGATCTCCTTGACGGTGGAGTCAAGCTGCTCCGCGGGCACCACGCGGTTGACGACCCCGAGCGATTGGAGCTGCGTCGCAGTCCAGCGGTCGCCGAGCATCTCCATCTCGAGCAGCACCTTGCGCGGGATGCTGCGCGACAGGATGGCCTGGATCATCATCGGCCAGATGCCGACGTTGATCTCCGGCGTGCCGAACGACGCCCCGTCGACGGCGACCAGGATGTCGCACGAGCACGCCAGGCCCAGGCCGCCGGCCAGGGCGTGCCCGTTGATACGCCCGACGATCGGCTTGCCCAGCTCTGACATCAAAAGGAAGAGGTCGACGTACAGGTCGCGGCTGCGGTACTTCTCCAGGCCGGTGGGATGGCCGTCGAAGCTGGAGAGGTCGGCGCCGGCGCAAAACACGCGCCCGGCGCCGGTGAGGACGACGACGCGGACGTTCGCCTCGTCCTTGCACCATCGGAAGGCGGCGGCGAGGTCGCGCAGCATGGTGGCCGAAAGCGGGTTGCGCTGGTCGGGGCGGTTCAACGTGACCGTCGCGACGTGGCCTTCGGCCGACAGGAGCACCTGCTCGAGGTCGGGTCTCTCCATCCGCGCTTAGCCTAGAACCCCGACCGCGATGGCGATGCCGACGAGGATGAGCACGCCTCCGCCGATCTCCTCGCTCCAGGACTCGGCCCGCTTGCCCACCGCGTGTCCGATCTCCAGGCCGATGAGCGACATGATGATGCTCACCGTGCCGAAGGTCAGGGCCGCCAGCCAGACGTCGACCGGGTAGACGGCGAGCGCAAAACCGATCGCGAGGTTGTCGAGGCTTAGCGCCAGCGCGGTGATGAGCAGGCTCTCCGTGCGCACGCTGCGCGGCATCCTCGTCTTGCGCTCGACGTTGACGAAGCGTGCCTGGACGATCGTGTACGCGCCGGTGAGGAGCAGGATCGCGCCGGCGACGTATTTGCCGTAGCTGCCGAAGAAACCCTGTACGGAGTGGCCGACGATCAGGCCCAGCGCCGGCATCAGCGCTTCGAAGAAGCCGAACGCCAGCCCGACGCGGATGCGGGTCCTGACGTTGATCCCGCTCAGGCCGATGCCGATGGCCCCGGCGAAGTTGCTGAGGCCGACCGACACACTGACCAGAAGCAGGCTCAGGATCGCGTGCACGCGGCTAAGTGTATTGAGGCAACAAATTCCGGCCTGGCGGCGTGATGTTAGGCGATATGACTGCGCTCCTTAACAAAACTTCTTTGCCTGTCGAATTATCGACTCGCAGAATTGCAGCCAACCTGCAAACGCCCCTGTCACCCAAAGTTAGGCTCCCAATCGCTTAAACCACACAGCCCGCCCGCCCCAGAAAGCAATGAAGGTCAAGTCACGCGATGTCTTCGCGGTCACGGCCGCGAACAACCACGAGCCTATCGATCTCGACAAGCCCATCTTCACGCTGAGCGTGGCTTCCGAGATCCTGGAGGTGCATCCGCGCACTCTGATGATGTACGAGCACTTGAGCATGATTTCGCCCAAGCGCACCGTTACGAATCGCAGGCGCTATTCGCGCCGAGATGTGATG
Source organism: Candidatus Dormiibacterota bacterium (assembly GCA_035689485.1). Taxonomy (GTDB): domain Bacteria; phylum Chloroflexota; class Dormibacteria; order Dormibacterales; family Dormibacteraceae; genus 40CM-4-65-16. The sequence goes on from DASSLL010000043.1 coordinate 2,809, forward strand.
AAGCTCCAGGCCATCCAGACCCTGACCCGAGAGCATCACGTCAACCTCGCTGGCGTTCGCTACATCCTCGCGCTGCTCAAACGACTGCGGAACGCGGGTGTGGACCCCCCGGAAGACCTGAAGAACCTGGACGTGACGGAACTAGACGTCTGAGCACAAACCTGGTTTGAGGGAAAGGCAACAAAGAGGCAAATGTCAAAGAAAAGACGGCGTTTAGAGATCAAGGTCGACCCGATCCCGGCGATGTACATGGAGGAGACCGCCTCCTGCCCCGTCTGCGGCCGCGATGCGCAGGCGATCGGGCGGCGGCACGTGCAGATCGTGTTCCGCTGCGACGGCTGCAAGGTCGTCTTCAAGCGGAACCGGCACTGGCCGTACATCTACTAGCGTCTCGTCCTCGATAGGCGCCGCTCGAGCTGGTCGAGCGCGTAAGACAAGAGACCGATTCGTGGCGCGCCCAGGAGCTGCCAGGCGCGGCCGAGCCCGATGGCGTAGGCGGCGAGGATGATCTCCAGCAGCCCGGAGAGTGCCGATGGGTTCCCCGGGTGCGTCCACACGACGGTGCCCAGAAAAATCTCGGTCGCGTAGACGGCGGCGCTCACCAGGAACAGCACCACGCCGCGGACCGTTTCGATGAGATTTCCGGTCGGCGCCCCCACCCTGACCAGAAGTCCCAGCAGCTGCACAGACGATACCCCGCCGACGATCACGATCACGGGACCGAGGAGGATGCCCGGGATCAAGGTCGCCATCGAGATGAAGAAGACGTTGGCCAGGGCCGAGAACGCGCTCACCGCCTGGGCCTGGCGCCTCGGATCGGCCTGCGTCCCGAACACCCGCTCGGGCGCGATCGACACGCCGACGAACAGCAGGCCGATCAGCGCCGCGCTCGCGCCGGAGCTCGCGAGAAAGAAGGTCTGGAACTCGGCCGGCACCATGCCCGGCCATCGTAGGCTGGAGTCTCGATGAGGCGCGTTGCGCGGCCGGCCGTCTATGGGCTCCTGGCCGGTTTGATGACCGCCGCGGTGGCCGAGGCCGTGCGCCCGCGCGGCGGGACCACCCTGCTTCTCGACTGGGACGACGTGCACGCGATCGCTCGGGCACGCCTGGAGGGCCCGACGGTCGACGTCTCCGCGCTCACCTCGGCGACCCGGGCATACCGCACGCTCGCGACCAAGCTCGAGAGGCCGCTCCTGGACTTCGTGGGACCGCTGCCCAAAGGACGGTCGATGCCGAGCTTCGACGCGCTGGACCGCCAGGGGTGGCTCGAGCTCAACCTCGACATCCTCCGCCGCGTCGTCGACCCGGTGCTCGAGACCGGGCGCGTGCCGAACTCGCTGTTGGTCGACGTCGGCCGCATGGGAGTCAACCGCTACGTTGCTTACATGCTCGCCTTCATCGGCCAGCGCGTCCTCGGCCAGTACGACCCGCAGCTGCTCGGCGCCGAGCCGATCGGCGGCGAGGGCCTTTACCTGGTCGAGACGAACGTGGCCGAGTGGCAGCGCAGCGCCCACCTGCCGGCGGAAGACCTGCGCCGCTGGCTGATCCTCCACGAGATGACGCACGCGTGGCAGTTCGCCGCGCATCCGTGGCTGCGCCCCTACATGGAAGAGTCGATGCGGTTGCTCATCGAGTCGGTCACGAAGAAGGGGCCGCCCTTCACTCGCTTTGCCGCATTTGCCGGCGTCCTGCCGGCGCAGTGGCGCGTGATGCGACAGGTGCAGGGGACGATGTCGGTGGTCGAAGGCTACAGCAACCTGGTGATGAACCAGCTGGGGGCGAAGCTGCTGCCGGGCTTCGCGCAGCTCGAGGAGGCCTACCGGCAGCGGAGCTCTGGCAAGAGCGCGCTCGAGATGCTCATCTGGAAGCTCACCGGCCTGGACCTGAAGCTGCAGCAGTACAGGCGCGGCGAGGCGTTCTGCCAGGCGGTCTACCGCAAGCACGGGCTGGCGGTGCTGAACCGCGTGTGGGATGGTGCGGAGTCGATGCCGCGGCTCCACGAGCTGGGCAACCCGGAGGCGTGGATTCGCCGGGTGGGGTAGTTAGCCGGGGGGCTATTCCTCTCGCTTGTCTGGTGGCGCCCGCAGGGCCCATTCTTGGTTCGGCATGAGCCGGCAGGAGGAAGCGGCGAAGGCGCTCGAGGCGGCCGTCGAAGATCTACGCGTCGAAATCGAGCGCTGCCCGGATTCGGAATGGCACGCCGTGGTGCCGAACGGGTGGACCCGTGCGGCGGTCGCGATGCACTGCGCCATGGGCAACGACGTGGGCACGGCATGGATCGCGTACTTCGTTTCCGGCCGTGACATCCTCGACGACGCCGAGTTCCACAACCGCATGAACGGACGCGTCGCCGACCGCACCGGCCAGGCCACCAAGAAGGAGGCGCTCGCCGCACTCGCCCGCACCACCGAGAGGGCGCGGCGCTACTTGCTTTCGCTGAGCGACGAGGAGCTCGACCAGCCCGCCCGCCACGGGATCGCCGAGCGGGAGATGACCGCCGGCCAGTTCCTCGCCAACATGGGCCGCCACGTCCGGGGGCACACCGAGCAGTTCAAGGCCGGCCTCTAGCACCAGTCCCTCCGTCGCCCCGCGGGCGACACCTCCCCACCGATTGCGGAGGCCGGCTAGTCCCGGAGCTCCTCCTGGGCCGTCTCCTCGCTGATCGGCATCACCGCGACCGGCAGGTCGGAGATGTCGAAGTACCGCACCGCCTTGTTCAGCCTCTTGGCGATGCCGACCTGGACCTTCACGCCCAGGGACAGCCGGCCGAACACCCACACCTCGTCCGAGCGCGACAACAGGTTGTTCATCGCCTCCCGGACCACGTCCTTGTCGACCGTGTGCATCAGGTAATAGTCGAAGAGCATGAAAGGGCTGACCGGCACCAGCCCGGAGTCGAGCACGAACTTCTGAATGTGGGCGCGCCAGTAAAAGCTCTTGTTCGACATGGCGACGTACACCAGCCGTTTGGGGTGGCGCAGCGTCTCCTCGGCCTGGTCGCGCGCGCTCGGCTTGGTGCTCGGCTGGAAGATGCGCTCGAGGATGTCCTCGGCAGCTTTGCCGGTGATCGCCATCTAACCCCTAGATCACGAATGAATTAAGCGGCGGTTATCGTATCAGCCGTGCCCGCCGACTCCCGCTTCGACCTGTCCGGGCGAGTGGCGCTCGTGACGGGGGCGAGCCGCGGCATCGGCAGCGCCATCGCGGAGATCCTGGCCGAGCACGGCGCCGACGTCGTGCTGAGCAGCCGCAAGCAGGCCGACCTCGACGCCGAGGCCGAGCGCATCAATGCCCGTTTCCCGCAAAAGGCCACCGCCATCGCCGCCCACGCGGGCCGGCCGGAAGAGCTGCAGAAGCTCGTCGACGAGGTCATGCGCCAGTTCTCGCGGATCGACATCCTGGTCAACAACGCGGGCACCAACCCGTACTTCGGCCCGGTCCTCGGCGCCGAGCTGAGCGCCTGGGACAAGACCTTCGAGGTCAACCTGCGGGGCTACTTCATCCTGACCAAGCTCGTCTACGAGGCCTCGATGGAGAAGCACGGCGGGGCGATCGTCAACATCTCGAGCATCGGCGGCATCCGGCCCGGCATAGGGCTCGGCGTCTACAACGTCACCAAGGCGGGCGTGATCATGCTGACCCGCCAGCTCGCCAAGGAGATCGGCGGCAAGGTGCGCGTCAACGCCGTCGCGCCGGGGCTGGTCAAGACGCGGTTCGCCGAAGCCCTCTGGGGCAACCAGGAGATCCTCGACCGCGTGCTCGCGGCCAACCCGATGGGCCGCATCGGCATCCCGGACGAGATCGCTTCGGGCGTCCTCTTCCTGGTCTCAGACGCCGCTAGCTACGTGAATGGGGAAGTGCTCGTGATCGACGGGGGCGGGGGCGAGGTTTAGCGGCGCCGACCTCGGCGATCCCGTCGCCCTCGCCGTTCGCCGACGCCGGCTGGCGGCTGTGGATGAAGTCCTCCAGCTCCTTCTCGTACTGATATGCGTGCCGATCCGGCTCGTAGCGCAGGACACGGCGCTGCTGGATGAAGTCCTCGAACGCGGCGCGCGTGTCACGGGAGGCACGAAAACCGAGCTCACGCGCGGCCTTGTTCACCGCCAGCGTGCGGCCCCAGCGCAGGAGATCGAGCAACTGCGGCGAGAGAAACGCGACGCCCGCGGTGCGGATCGCCAGCGCGGCAAGCCCGAGGCCCAACGGAGGCAGCAGCGGGGCGTGCAGCTTGCCCGCCGCGTCGAGCAGCGTCGACAGCGGCTCGTTGCCGGCCGGCGCGATGTTGTATGCGCCACCCGGGCCGCGCTTGGTGGCGCTCACCATGGCGTCGATGGCGTCGTCGCAGTGGATGAGCTGCAGCGGCGGGTCATAACCGATCACCGTCGGCACGACCTCCAGGTCGAGGTAGCGCGCCAGCGGTTGCGGCTCGTGCGCGTTGAGGCTGTTGGCGAACCGCAGGGTGAGGATGGTGATGCTCGGGTTGCGGACGGCGAAATCGCTGACGTACGACTCGACCTCGACGATGTCGCGCACGAACTGGTGGCGCGAGTTGGTGTCCAGACGATGGTCCTCGCGCAGGCCGGTCGGCAGGTCGAACCGCGAGCCGTACACATGCCCTGACGACTTCAGGATGAAGCGCCGCACGGGACTGCCCTCGCCGGCGCACCCGGCGAGCAGGTTGAGCGTGCCGATCACGTTCATCTCGTGGGCGCGAGCGGGGTCCATGTCGAACGAGTCGATGCGCGTGAGCGTGTGCACGACGGTGTCGACGCCGACGGCCCGCACCAGCTTGCCGATGAGGGAATGGCGGATGTCGAGCTTCAGGTAGTCGGCGCGCCCGAGGTCGTGGCGCGGCTCGCGGATGTCGATGCCGATGACCTCGGCGACGTCGGGATCCTCGACCAGCCGCTGCACGACGAGCGCGCCCCACCACCGTGCGACGCCGGTGACGAGGATGCGCCGCTTCCGAGCCACTAGCCCCAGTCTAAAGTGGCACCCGATGCCGGACCAGATGCGCTTCGCGGTGCTCGGACCGGGCGGCGTCGGCGGCTTGCTGGCCGCGCTGCTGGCGCGGTCCGGGGACGAGGTGGTCGTGCTCGCGGGCGAGAGCACCGCCAGCGCCATCGCCAACGGGGGCATCAGGGTGGAAAGCCGCCGCTTCGGCGATTTCACTGCGCCGGTTCGCGTCGCGACGGAGCTCAGCGTGCCGGTAGACGCGGTGTTCGTGACGGTCAAGGCGACCCAGCTGGGGGATGCGGTGCAGAGGGTGCCGCCCGCAGCCCTCGGAGACGGCCTGCTGATCCCGCTGCTCAACGGGCTGGATCACGTCGCATTCCTTCGGCGCTCCTATCAGAAGGATGCGGTGGTCGCCGCGACCATTCGGATCGAGACGGCGAGGATCGCCCCTGGACTGATTCGGCACACGAGTCCGTTCGCCGCCATCGACGTCGGGGCGCGCGCCGCCGCCGTGGCGGATCGTCTCCGAGCCACCGGGCTCGACGTCCGTGTGCGCGATGACGAGACCGCGATGCTGTGGGACAAGTACGCCATCCTCGCGCCGCTGGCGCTGCTGACGACCCACGCGGCGGCGAACGCGGGCGTGGTCCGGACGCGGCGACGCGACGACCTCGAGGCGCTGGTGCGCGAGTTCGCCAGCGTGGCCCAGGGGGAAGGTGTCGCGATCGACCCGGCGAAGATCCTGGGATTCGTCGATGCGGTGCCCGAGGCGATGGAGACCTCGATGCAGCGCGACCAGGCGGCGGGCCGGCAGCTGGAGCTTGACGCCCTCGGCGGAGCGCTGCTCCGGCGAGCGGCGGCGGCCGGGGTCGAAGTGCCGGTGACGAGGCGCCTGGTCGAAGAGATCGCCGCGCGGAGCCCAGCCCCTAGTACGTCCTCTTGATGACGTCGCGCTCCATGAGCGCGACCGAGCGCGACACGATGTCCAGGAGCGGCGACTTGGCCTGGCGGAGCGCGAACTCCAGCTGGCGGAGCAGCGAGTAGAGCGCCTTCATCGCCTTGATCGCGTCGCCGATGTCGACGTTGGCGGGGAGCGGGATCTTGTCGAGCGCTTCGCCCGACGACCACCGGAAGGCGAAGTCGATGTAGTCGTGCGAAGGCGGGCGCAGGTTGGGCTCGTCGAGGTCTCGCTCCATGTCGGCGAACCGGAAGTACAGCGAGCGGATGAGGCGCGCCGTCTGCGCGATCGCCGGCGTGGGATAGCGTCGGGCGGTCCGCGCCTGGCCGCGATCACCCCGCCGCTCGCGGTCTTCCGCGGCGAGCATGACCACGACCGCGCACAGCTCTTCCGGCGTGAGGCCCTCGAACCAGCCGAGGGAGAAGGCCTCGGCGACGAGGATGGTGTTCTCGCCGTACACGCGGGCCGCGAAGAGGCCCTTGTCCGTCGGCTTGTCCTTTCGCAGGAAGCCCGACTCCTCGAGGATGCGCTGGAGGCGCCGCAGCTTGCGCGGGTACTCGTCCATCTGCCCCGTGACCTCGGTCTGGCCGCGGTCGAGCTCCTGCTGCAGCCGGCGAACCTCCCCGTACTTCTGCAGCAGCTCGCCGAACCGCGGGGAGCGCACGACCTTCAGCTTGCGCTGTCGCTCGAGCAGGCCCTTGGCCTCGACCTCGAGGCGCTGAGCGATGCGCGAGGCGTGTGAGGGGCCGCGCCCGCGGCCCCGCCCACCGCGCCGCTGAGCCCCGGCCTCGCGGCGCAGCCGGCGCAGCTCGACCCGGATCGAGCGCCGGCGGTCTTCCAGCTTGTGGTACTGCGCGACGTCGTCGATGGAGACGGTGGGGTCGTCCCACATGCGCCTCACGTCCGCGAGCTGCTCGCGCACGTTGGCGAGTCGCTCGTCGGTCTCGACCGCGGCCAGGCGCTTCTGGAACTGGCCGAAGGACCGCTGCATCAGCGCCTCCGCCTCCTCCGGCGTGTAGACGCGCAGGAGGTTGAGGGCCATGTTGTAGCTGGGCAGGAACTTCGATTCGACGACCAGCGTCGGTCCCATTGCGACCTCGTAGATCGTGCCGACCTCGACGTCCGCCTCTTTGAGGATCGCGCCGTGGCCGATGACGTCGATCCCGCGCCGGCCGGCACGGCCCATCAGCTGCGTGAGCTCACCCGTCGTCAGCGTCGAGAAGTTGACGCCGTCGAACTTCGTGAAGGAGGAGACGACGACCCCTCGCGCCGGCATGTTGATGCCGAGCGAGAGAGTTTCGGTCGCGAACACGACCTTGATCAGGCCGCGCTGAAAGAGCTCTTCGACCATCTCCTTGTGGTACGGAAGCAAGCCGGCGTGGTGCTCGGCCAGCCCACGCCGCAGCAGCCGCGCGTCGACCATGCGCCGGAACAGCGCCTCCTCGTCCTGGTCTTTGAGGCCGTGCAGCCGCTCCGCCGCGACCCGGTCGATCGCCTCCTTCTCGGCGGACGTGGTGAGGTCCAGCTCGTGGTACGCGCAGCGCTGCAGCGCCTCGCGGCAGCCACGCCGGGAGAAGATGAAGTAGATCGCGGGCAGCATCTCCTGCCGGCGCAGCTCCTCGATGACGTGCAGCAGGTCGTTCGAGGGCAGGGCGCGGTAACCGTGGACGCGATACGACGCCTCCTCCTCCTGCGCCGCCATGCGCCACGTTCGCTGGTCGATGCCGCCTTCATCGTTGAAGAGCGGTGACAGCCTGTTGTTGACGGCGAGCCACATCTTCAGCTCGACCGGGCGGACGTCGTGGAAGACCGTCTCCATGCCGCCCCGGTTTTCCGCCATCCAGTCGGCGATCTCTTTGTAGTTGCCGATCGTGGCCGACAGGCCGACGAGCTTGATCGCCGGCGGCGCCTGGATGACGATCTCCTCCCACACCGACCCGCGGGGAAAGTCGTCGATGTAGTGGACTTCGTCGAGGACGACGTAGCGCACCAGGTCCAGCCGCGCAGGGTCCTCATAGATGAGGTTGCGCAGGATCTCGGTGGTCATCACCACCACCGGGGCGTCGTCGTTCATGGTGTTCTCGCCGGTCACCAGGCCGACGGTCGCCTCGCCGTAAGCGCGCACGAAGTCGTGGTACTTCTGGTTGCTCAGCGCCTTGAGCGGCGTGGTGTACACCACCTTGCCGCCTTCTTTCAGCGCGCGGAATATGGAGTACTCCGCGACGATGGTCTTGCCGCTGGAGGTCGGCGCGCTGACCAGCACCCCGCCCCGCCCACGGTCGAGCTTTTCGATCGCCTCGCGCTGAAAGCCGTCGAGCGGAAACGGCAGCGTTTCCTGAAACTCGTCCACCAGCGTGTCCACCGTCTTCACAGTTGGATCAGCTCGGTCGAGACGTCGGACACGAGCGCTCCGTCGCAGTGGGCTTCGATGAACGAGAGCGCCGACGCGAGCACGCGGTCCGCCTGGCGCCGGTCGCCGCTGACGGTGGCGACCGCGAGCTCGGCGAGCTGCCAGCGATCCAGCTCACCGACCTCCGCCGCCGACACCTTCAGCTCCTGACGAAGCCGGCGCAATAGCCCGCTGACTATCTGGCGCTTGGACTTGAGCGACCCGGAGTCGGGAAGATGGAGGACGACGCGGGCGATGCCTAAGGCGACATTCGAGGGCAATTCAACTTCTCTTTTGACCAATGGACCGGACTCTTCATAATCATCCTCGGGAATTCGAAAGGCCCGGATGGCCCATTAAGGGACGCAGGGCGACCCATAGGGGAGGTAACAGATGAGCCGAGACGAGGGTTCCGACGATCCAGGTTTTGAACGGTTCGAGGAGTTCCTGGAGGACTGGTCCCGCCGGGACTTCCTGAAGCGTGCCGGAGGAGCCGCCGCGTACGTCGCGTTCGCGGCCGGCGCGCTCGAGCTGCTCGAGGCCTGTGGCGGCGGCGGCAGCAACACCACCAGCCAGACGCCGAAGAAGGGCGGGCATGTCGTCGAGGGCAGCTTCTCCGACGTCCGGACCTTCAACTCGATGCTCAGCAGCGACACGGCGTCGAACCAGGTGATCGGCTTGATGTTCGACGGCCTGCTCAACGAGAAGAAGAACGGCGACCTCATCGGCGCCCTCGCGCAGGACGTGCCGAAGATCTCCTCGGACGGCATGACGTACACGTTCAAGCTGCGGTCCGGCCTCAAATGGTCGGACGGCCAGGACCTGACGTCCGACGACGTCAAGTTCACATACGCGATCGCGTTCGACCCGCAGTACAAGGACTTCGCCTCCCCCAGGCGCGGTGACCTCTCGAAGTACATCGCCAGCATCGACACCCCGGACCCGCAGACGGTGGTCATCAAGACGACGCAGGTGTATGCGCCGTTCCTCGCCAGCCACGGCCTGTACGGCATCCTTCCCAAGCACGTCCTCGGCCAGATGACGGGCAAGCAGCTCAACACGGCGGACTTCAACAACGCGCCCACGGTCAGCAACGGCGCCTTCAAGTTCGTGAAGTGGGACAAGGGCCAGCAGGTGACCATGGCGCGGAACGACGGCTACTGGGCGGGCGCGCCGTATCTCGACCAGTGGATCTACAAGGTGCTGCCCGACTCGGTGGCGGTGACCAACCAGCTCAAGACGGGCGAGATCGACATCGGCCCGGTCGACCCCGGCCAGTTCGACGCCCTGACGGGCGTCTCGAGCGTCAACCGGATCGAGTTCCCGGTGCCGAGCTTCACGTTCTACGCGTACCAGCTCGACCCGAGCAAGCCCGGCGGGCAGCTGTTCGGCGACAAGACGGTGCGGCAGGCGCTCATCTACGCGCTCAACCTGGACCAGGTCGTCAACGCCATCTTCTTCAAGCACGGCGTTCCGGCCACCTCCTGCGAGCCTCCGACGTCATGGGCGTACAAGGCCAAGCCGACCGTCCAGTACAAGTTCGACAAGGCGAAGGCCGAGTCGATGCTCGACGGCGCCGGCTGGACGAAGGGCAGCGATGGCATCCGCGCCAAGGGTGGCCTCAAGCTCAAGTTCACGATGATCACCAACGCGGGCAACAAGCAGCGTGAGTCGATGCTCACGTACATGCAGCAGGCGTGGGCCGACATCGGCGTCAGCGCCACCCCGTCGCTGATCCAGTTCCCGCAGCTGGTCAGCCAGATCGTGGACATCCGGACCTTTGACATGTTCCTGGTCGGGTTCAACTGGTCGAACGACCCGGACGAGGCGCCCCTTTTCCACTCGCGGAACACAGCACCCGGCGGGTTCAACGGCTTCGACTTCAAGAACGACCAGGTGGACAAGATCCTCGACGACGCTCTCGTCACGCTCGACAAGAACAAGCGCAAGCAGCTGTACGGCCAGTTCCAGGACATCATGTCCGACCAGGTGCCGGCCCCCGTCCTGGTGTTCAACACCGGCATCTGGGCCACCAACGCCCGCGTCCAGGGCACCGACTTCGGCACCTTCAACCAGTACGGCGCCCGGCCGTGGAACTACAAGGTCTGGGTTACGGACGGCAAGTAACTGAATGAAGCGGAGGTACAACAGGAGCCGGCGGGATTAAGTAGGAAGGGCTGATGCTCGCCAAGTACGTCGCCCGACGGCTCCTGGCCTCGCTCGTCGTCGTGCTGGGCGTGACCGCGATCACGCTCGGTCTCATGAGCTCGACGCGCGGGTCCTTCGTCCCCGGCATCGACCTGAACCCGGCTCTGCGGCCGGAGGACATAGAGCGTCTGAAGGAGCAGCTCGGCCTCAACGATCCAGGCTACGTGTGGTACGGCAAGTGGATCTGGGGCGTGCTCCACGGAGACTTCGGCCACTCCATGATCGACGGCAGCACGGTCTGGAGCCACATCGCCGACCGCCTGCCGAACACGCTCGAGCTGACCGGCACCGCGATCGTCATCGGCGTCCTCTTCGCGATTCCGTTCGGCATCATCGGCGCGCTTCGCCACGGCACCAAGACCGACCACTCGATGACGGTGGTGTCGGTCGCGGGCTTTGCGGTGCCGCAGTTCTGGATGGGCCTGATGCTCATCCTTCTGTTCTCGGTCACGCTCGAGCAGCACGGGCTCCCATGGCTGCCATCGAGCGGCGCCTTCTCCGCCGTCAACGGCGGCGACATCGGTGACCGCGTGGTGCACCTGATCCTGCCGGCGACGGTGCTCTCGTTCTTCTACATCTCCACCTGGTCGCGCTTCATCCGCTCGAGCATGCTCGAGGTGATGTCGCAGGACTACATCCGCACCGCGCGCGCCAAGGGCATGGGCGAGCGCCGCGTCGTGTACCTGCACGGCCTGCGCAACGCGCTCATCCCGCTGATCACGCTGGTCGGCCTCGAGCTCCCCGGCCTGGTCAGCGGCGGCCTGGTCGTGGAGGTCGTGTTCGGTTGGCCCGGCATCGGCAAGCTCGCCTTCGAGCGCGCCCTGCAGTACGACTACACGACCGTGATGGGCGTGACCTTCTTCGCCACGCTGCTGGTGATCGCGGGCAACCTCATCGCCGACCTTCTGTACGGCGTCTTCGACCCGCGGATTCGCTACGCATGATCGGGCAGAGCCGCGTCGCCGAGCTCGACATGCCGACCGCGGCGGCAGAAGGCGCGGCCACCCGTCCGGCGCAGAGCTACTGGAACGAGTCGTGGGAGCGGCTGAGCGCCAACCGCATCGGGCTGGCCGCCGGGGCGCTGATCGTCGTCTTCGCCGCCATCGCCATCGCGGCGCCGCTGTTCTCCGCCGTCCTGACCCACTTTCAGCCTCAGTCCATCAACCTGGACATCACCTTCAAGCCACCGGGCGCCCCGAACTACCTCGGCACGGACGAGCTTGGCCGCGACACGCTGACGCGGATCATCTGGGGCGGTCGCGTCACGCTGGGGGTCGCGTTCCTCACCGTCGCGATGTCGCTCACGGTCGGCAGCTCCATCGGCATGCTCGCCGGTTACTACGGCAAGTGGGTCGACGACATCCTCATGCGCATCGTCGACACCGTGCTCGCCATCCCCGCGATCTTTCTCTTCATCCTCATGTCGATCCTTTTCCGACCGAACGCGATCACCCTCGCGGCGATCATCGCCTCGGTCGGGTGGGGTGGCGTCGCGCGCCTTGTGCGCGGTGAGGTGCTCTCGGTGAAGGAGCGGGACTTCATCCTCGCCACCAGGTCGATCGGGGCCCGGGACTTCCGGCTGATGCTGCGCCATCTGCTGCCCAACGTGCTGCCGGTGCTCATCGTCTCGGCCAGCCTTGGCGTCGGCCAGATCATCCTGGTCGAGGCCGCGCTCGACTTCCTCGGCCTCGGCATCCAGCCGCCGACGCCGAGCTGGGGCAACATGCTGACGAACGCCGAGAGCTACTTCTATCACTCGTTCTGGCTGGTCATCTGGCCAGGCATCGCCATCTTCGCGACCGTGCTCGCGTCAAACATCTTCGGCAACGCGGTCAGAGACGCCTTCGACCCCAGACTCAAGTCGCACTAGGCGATGACGGCACCGCTGCTCGAAGTCCAGGACCTCCGCACCGTCTTCCAGACCAAGGAAGGAATCGTCAAGGCTGTCGACGGAGTTTCGTTCGAGCTCATGCCCGGGGAGACGCTCGGCATCGTCGGCGAGTCCGGCTGCGGCAAGTCCGTGACGGCGATGAGCATCATGCGGCTGCAGCGCCCGGGGAAGATCGTCGGCGGCAAAGTCCTGTTCAAGGGCCAGGAACTGACCAAGATGACCGAGTACGAGATGCGCGAGGTCCGCGGCAAGGAGATCGCGATGATCTTCCAGGACCCGATGACCTCGCTCAACCCGGTGTTTCGGGTCGGCTGGCAGGTGTCGGAGCCGATCCGCATCCACCAGGGCTGGGACGCGAAGAAGTCGCTGGCGTCCGCGGTGGGCATGCTCGGGCGCGTCGGCATCCCCTCGGCGGCGACCAGGGCGAGGGACTATCCGCACCAGTTCTCGGGCGGCATGCGGCAGCGCGCGATGATCGCCATGGGCCTGACGACGACTCCGCCGGTGCTCATCGCCGACGAGCCGACGACGGCGCTCGACGTCACCATCCAGGCCCAGATCCTGGATCTCCTGAGGCGCGTCAACAACGACTTCGGGACGGCGACGATCCTCATCACTCACAACCTCGGGGTGGTCGCCGGCATGTGCGAGCGTGTGCTGGTCATGTACGCGGGCAAGATCGTCGAGTCCGGGCCGACCAAAGACGTCTTCGCGCACCCCAAGCACCCCTACACGTGGTCGCTGCTGCGCTCGATCCCGCGCCTCGACGCCGACCGCCACGAGCCGCTCAAGCCGATCGAGGGGCTGCCGCCGCACCTCGTCGACCTGCCGCCGGGCTGCTCTTTCCACCCGCGGTGCGCGTTCAAGGTCGACAGGTGCATGCGCGACGAGCCGGCGCTGCTGCAGGTCGGCGAGACGCAGAAGGCGGCCTGCTGGGTGACGCAGTCGGGCCAGGAGCTCAAGGGTGCCTGAAGCCGCCGCGGTCAAGCCGCTGAAGCGGGCGTGGACGGCGAGCGACCCGCTGGTCGAGGTCTCCGACGTCAAGATGTGGTTCCCCGTCTCGTCGGGCATCCTGCAGCGGACCGTCGGTCACGTCCACGCGGTCGACGGCGTCGACCTGGAGATCAGGACCGGCGAGACGCTGGGCCTGGTGGGGGAGTCCGGCTGCGGCAAGTCGACGCTGGGCCGGACGGTCATCCGCCTGCTCGAGCCGACGGCGGGGAAGATCGTCTTCAAGGGCGAGGACATCACCCACATCCGCGGCGAGCACCTGCGCAGCCTCCGCCGCGACATGGCGATGATCTTCCAGGACCCGTACGCGTCGCTCGACCCGCGGCAGACGGTGGGCGACATCGTCGGCGAGCCGATGGACGTGCACGGCCTCGCCAAAGGCAAGCAGCGTCAGGACCGGATCCGCGAGCTGCTGCAGGTCGTGGGCATGAACCCGCGTTACGCGGACCGCTACCCCCACGAGTTCTCCGGCGGCCAGCGGCAGAGGATCGGCATCGCGCGCGCGCTGGCAGTCGAGCCGAGCTTCATCGTCTGCGACGAGCCGATCTCCGCCCTCGACGTCTCGATCCAGGCGCAGATCATCAACTTGCTCGAGAAGCTGCAGTCGAAGTTCAACCTGACCTATCTCTTCATCGCCCACGACCTGTCGGTCGTGAAGCACATCTCCACCCGCGTCGCGGTGATGTACCTCGGCAAGATCATGGAGCTGGCCCCGGGTGGCGAGCTCTATCGCCGGCCGAGGCATCCGTACACCGGATCGCTGCTGTCCGCCATCCCGATCCCCGACCCCGTGGTCGAGCTGCGGCGCGAGCGGGTGCTGCTGAAGGGCGACGTCGCCTCGCCGGTGAACCCGCCCTCGGGATGTCGCTTCCGGACACGCTGCCCCCGCGCACGCGAGCACTGCGCCGAGGCGGTGCCGCCGCTCGAGTCGTACGGGCAGGAGCACGAGGCGGCGTGCTTCTATCCTCTCGACTGACCAGGAGCTGCGATTGTCCGGACAATCGCAAGGTTTCTCTCGGTGGAACCCATGGTTGTCCGGACAATCTCGGCAATCGGCTAGATTGACCGAGTGATCGGGGGGCGGGAGGCGCTTGCGCGCGAGCTCGTGCGCGCGTCCTACCTGAAGGGCGAGTTTGTGCTCCGTTCGGGCAAGACGTCGAACCGATACTTCGACAAGTTTCTGTTCGAGACCGAGCCGGCGCTGCTCAAACGGCTCGGCCGGCAGCTTGCGGAGCTCGTGCCCAAGGAGACGCAGCGTCTGGCCGCGCCGGAGCTGGGAGCGGTGCTGCTCGGCGGCGCGGTGTCGATGGAGACCGACCTGCCGCTGCTCCTCGTGCGCAAGGAGCCGAAGGGTTACGGGACGGGCAAGCAGATCGAGGGCCGCTTCGTCGCGGGTGAGCGGGTCACCGTGGTCGAAGACGTCGTGACCACCGGCGGAGATTCTCTGCGCTCGGTGCAGGTGCTGCGCGACGCGGGACTCGAGGTCATCCACCTCGTCGTGGTGCTGGACCGCGGCGAAGGTGGTGAGGAGAACATCGGCGCGGCGCGGATCCCCTACTCGCCACTCTTCCGCATAAGCGACCTCGAGCTTGACTGAGCTCCTCGTCCGCGGGGGCACGGTTCTCACGCCGGAAGGTCCAAGGCGCGTCGACGTGCACGTCACCGACGGCGTCATCAATGCGGTCGAAGAGTCGGTCGCGGCGCCAGAGGCGAAGGTCGTCGACGCGAAAGGCATGTACGTCTTGCCCGGGGGCGTGGACGTGCACGTGCACAGCCGTGACCCAGGCTTCCCGGAGAAGGAGGATTTCGCCAGCCTGACCGCCGCCGCGGCTGCGGGCGGCATCACGGTCGTGCTCGACATGCCGAACACCGTGCCGGCGGTCGACAGCGCCGGAGTCCTGGAGGCGAAGGCGGCGCTCGCCCACAGCAAGGCGCACGTCGACTTCGGCCTGTGGGCGCTCATCCGATCGACGACGACCCCCGGGGCGCTCGAGGAGATGGCCGCGGCCGGCGCCGTCGGCTTCAAGGCGTACCTCGCCTACTCCTTCAGCCTGAGCCGCAAGCAGGTCCTGTACTCGCCGGACACCGGCGACCCCGACCTCGAGGCGCCCGCCGACTACGGCACCCTGGCGCGGCTGGCGCCAGAGGTGGCCCGCCTCGGACTGCCGCTGGCCATCCACGCCGAGGACCCGACCGTGCTGGCCGCGTTCCGCCGTCCCCTCCTCACGTACGCCGATCTGCTGGAGTCCCGTCCGCCCGAGGCGGAGGCGGTGGCGGTGTCCGCGGCGGCGGCGGCGGTGAAGGGGTCGGGCGTGCACCTGCACATCGCGCATCTTTCGAGCGCCCTCGGCCTGCGGGCGGCGGAGGACGCGATGCGGCTCGGCCTGCCGCTCACGCTCGAGACGTGCCCGCAGTTCCTGCTCCTGACCGAACAGGACTTCGACCGCGTCGGCCAGGTCATGAAGATGCTGCCTCCGATTCGGACGGCCGCCGACCGCGACGCGCTCGTCGACGGCTTGCGCCGCGGCGCGATCAGCGTCGTCAGCACCGACCACGCGCCGCACACCGACGAGGAGAAGTCGCGGCCGTTCGGCGAGGCTCCCGCGGGGAGCCCGGGCGTGCAGACGCTGTACCTGAGCTGCCTCCAGCTGGCCAAGGGGCTGGGCGACGTGTGGCAGGCGGTGCGGTGGGTCAGCTCCGCGCCGGCGGAGTTCGCCGGTCTGCAGGAGAGCAAAGGGGCGATCGCGCCCGGCTACGACGCGGACCTCGTGATCGTCAACCCCGACGCCAGTACGCAGGTCCGGCCCGAAGGCATGCGTTCAAGACAGCGGCACGGCGTTATGGAAGGGATGGAGTTCGACTTTGCCATCGAGGACGTCTACCTGCGCGGCGAATCGGTCGCCCACGGAGGGCCCCCTCGAGGCCGCATGGTGAGGCCGGCCCTTGTCCCGACCTGACGTGCGCCGGGCGGTGACTGTCCTGGCGGTGATCTGGCTCGGCGCGAGCGCGTGCAGCCTGCACGGAGCCACGTCGACCGCGGCCACGTCCAGCCGCACGACCTCGACCGGGTCGCCCCTGGCGCCGGCTTCAGGCGGGGTCGACGCCGAGGTGGCCATGCCGGCGGGCTTCCCGTCCGACTTCCCGATCTACCCGCGTGCCCGGCTGACCGCGGCGGCGCCGTTCGCGTCGACCGGCCAGACGGCATGGGGCATGGAGTGGCAGAGCACCGACCCCGAGCAGAAGGTGCAGGCCTTCTACACGAAGCAGCTCGCGCAGGGCGACTGGGCGTACACGCCGGGCCAGGGCCGCACCAACGCGATCGTCGGGACGTTCACGCGTAAGAGCGACAACCAGGTCAGGGGCACGCTCGAGGTGAACCAGGACGCAGGCGTGATCACGAGGATCCTGGTCAGCCTCGTGTCTCCCGCCTAGACCCGGACCCCCACGTTCCTGAAGATCGGGTTCTGAGCCAGCTCCCGCTCCAGGCTCGTCGCCGGCCCGTGCCCGGGATACAGCGCGGTCGACGGCGGAAGGCGCAGGAGCTTGGTGCCGATGCTCAGCATCTGCCGGCGCAGGTCCGTCTCGGGCATCTGGCGGCCGACGCCGCCGGCGAGGATCGTGTCGCCGACGAACGCATGGTTGGCGATCACGAAGCAAACGCTCCCCGGCGTGTGGCCGGGAGTGTGCACGACCTGGATCTTTAGCTCGCCGATGTCCAGCTCGTCGCCGTCGAAGAGGTATTTGTCGGCCGAGCGGAGGAACTGCTTGGCGTCGGCGGTGTGGATGCCGGTCTCGCCGCCCGCGGCCGCCTTGACGTCGTCCTTCCCGGCCACGTGGCCGGGGTGGCCGTGGGTGGCGAGGATGTACTTGATGGTCAGGCCTTTCGCCTGCTCGACGATCTTCTCGGCCGGCAGTCCAGGGTCGATGACCGCGGCCTCCTTGGTCGTCGCGTCCGAGACGATGTAGCAGTTGACCTCGCGGTCGAGCTTGACCTTGACGATGCTGAGCTTGGCCACTCCCTTCACTATTTACAGGAATGGAGCGTGCGGCGGTGGTCGGGTTCGCGGTTCTGCTGCTGCTGATCTGCCTGTACTGGACGTACGGCTACCTGCGGCGGCGCTCCAAAAAGCGCTTCTGAAGTCGGTGGTAGTCGCGACTAACGTCCACGATGGTCGCCCAGCCTGGTCGATAGTTGCGACCATCGACCAGATCCGGGACTAGCTTTCGGCGACCGCCTGAATCTTCAGCCGGAGCGCGTCCAGCGCGTCGAACTTGTCCAGCGCGGGCTTCGGCCGCGGCCGGTCCGGGTACTTCGCCACCTGCACGGCCTCGAGCAAGAGCTCGATCTCTTCCTCGGTGAAGTTCATCGTCTTCAGCACAATCTCCTTCACCTTCCCGCCGCCCGGCCGGTCGACGGTGTCCTTGATCACGTCGTCGGTGTCGGCGACGACTTGAGGTCGCGTCGGCCGAAACAGCTCTTCCGAACCGACGAGCGACACGCGCTTGAAGTTAGGCATGACCCATTACCCCGTTTGCTTTTGTTCCTGGACGCGATGATTCTCCAGCACCGCCGCCGCCAACGCCCGATATGACTTCGCGCCCTCCGAGTCGCGTGCATATGAAAGGATCGACTGCCCCGCGAGCGGAGTCTCGGCGAAGCGGATCGAGTCCGTGATCCAGAAGTCGTACACCTTGTCGCCGTACTTCTCCTTCACCGCGGCGAGCACCTCCTGCGAGTGCAGCGCGCGGTGCTTGTACAGCGTGGGGAGGATGCCGATGAGCTCGAGGCGCGGGTTGAGCCTGCGCTTCACGCGCTCCATGGTCACGAGCAACTCCTGCATGCCCTTCAGGGCGAGGAACTCCGCCTGCAGCGGCACCAGGACCTCGTCGGCGGCGACGAGCGCGTTGATGACGATCAGGTCGAGCGAGGGCGGACAGTCGATGATGATGAAGTCGTAGCGACCTCGCGCTGGCTCGAGCTTGTCGCGCAGGATGCTCTCGCGGCCGATCTCGTTGATCAGCTGGTTCTCCGCGCCCGCGAGCTCGATGTCGGCGGGGATGTAGTGGACGCCCATCTGGGGCGCCTCCTGCACCACGTCCATCACCGTCGTGTCGGGGTCGACCAGAAGGTGGTAGACGGTCTTGTCCAGCTCACCGGGAGGCTTCATGTAGAGCGTGAGATGACCCTGGGCGTCGAGGTCGATCAACAGGACGCGCTGGCCGATCTCGGCGAGAGCAGCGCCCAGGTTGACGGCGGTGGTGGTCTTGCCTACCCCGCCCTTCTGCATCGCTACGGCGATCGTTCGGGCCAAAAGTCGATGCGAGTCTAACTGAATACGCCCGACTTGACCGGAGTCCGAACGTGGGAGGAGTCCGCGGGCCGCTCCTCTAGAATGTCGCGGCCCGTGTTCATCGACATCCTGGTCGTCGTCATCGTGGTGGTAGCGCTCATCACCGGCTTCCAGCGCGGCGTCATCCAGCCGCTGCTGGCCGAGATCTTCTTCTTCGGCACCCTGCTCGTGATCTTCCGCTTCCACGACGAGTACACGACCCTGCTCGCCAGGTTCCACATCACGGCCGTGATCAGCGTGTTCGTCGCGCTGATCGTGGCCATCGTGCTCGGGGCCGTGGGCGGCGCGATCGGCGGGGCGTTCCACCGCATGGAGTCGATCCGGGGCATCGACGGCCTGCTTGGCGTCGTCGTCCACCTGGGCGTGTCGCTGGTCATCATCTACCTCGCGATCTCCGCGCTGGTGACGCTCGACAACGCGTTCGAGCCGGCGCTCAACCAGGCGAGCCTCAACCTCGCGCAGGTCAACGCGCTGGAGAACGAGATCCTCTCCAACCCGATCACCGCGGCGATGGTGTCGAAGTCGGACCTCAACGCCCTGAAGGCCGCGGCGCAGAAGAACAACGCCCGCCTCGACCAGGTGCAGGGCATCCACCAGCTGCAGCAGATCTACACGGACTTCCTGCAGCCGCAGCTCCACGGCTCGAGGACCGTCCCCTTCATCCTCGGCTTCGGCCAGCACCTTCCTCTCATCGGCCACGTCGGGCCCGCCGACCTGAAGCCGCTCCCCGGCGGGACGACGCCCAATCCGTGTCCCACGCCCACACCCAAGGCCACGGCGACGCCCAAGACCACGCCCACGGCCACGCCCAAGACCAGCGCCACGCCGGTCATCTGTCCGACGCCTTCGCCGACGAAGTAACTTAGTCGGCGTAATGCTGGACCTGTCGCTGACTCCAGACCAGGAGCAGCTGGTCGCGAGCGTCCGCGAATTCTGCGCCCGGGAATTCGCCCCGCGCATCGGCGCCGACGATCGGGCGGGCAAGCACGACCCGGAGATCTTCGCCAAGCTCGCCTCGCTCGGCCTGCCCGGCGTGTGCTTCCCCCAGCACTACGGAGGCTTCGGGCTCGACTACCTCTCGCTCGGCCTGGTGTGCGAGGAGCTCGAGTACGTCGACACGGTCTACCGAACCGTGCTGTCGGTCCACGTCGGTCTGGTGGGTATGGGCCTGTACACCTGGGCCGACGAGGAGCAGAAGCAGCGCTGGCTCGTGCCCATGGCGTCGGGCCAGAAGCTCGCGTGCTACGGCCTCACCGAACCCAACGCCGGATCGGACGTGGCTTCCATGCAGTCGACCGCGCGCCGCCACGGTGACCGTTACGTTCTGAACGGACAGAAGGTCTGGGTCTCCGACGCGGACACGGCCGACTACATGCTCGTCTTCGCGAAGACCGACGTGAAGGCCGGAAGCAAGGGGGTGTCGGCCTTCATGCTCGACCGAGCGGCCGCGGGCAAAGGCCTGCGTACCGAGCCCATCCAGGACCGGATGGGCATCCGCGCCGGCGACGTGGGCTCGATCTTCATGAGCGACGTCGAGGTCGCGGAGTCCGATCGGATCGGCGACGAGGGGGACGGCTTCAAGATCGCCATGAGCTGTCTCGACAACGGCCGCTACACGGTGGCCGCGGGCGCGACGGGCACGGTGCGCGCGTGCCTCGACGCCTCGGTCAGATACGCCAAGGACCGCAAGACGTTCGGCCAGGAGATCGGACGCTATCAGCTGGTGCAGCAGATGATCGCACGGATGTCGCGCGACTACGAGATCTGCCGGCTGTTGTACTTCAAGGTTGCGTGGATGAAGAACACCGGCGCGCGGCACACGCGCCAGGTGTCGATGGCCAAGCAGTACGCGACCGACGCCGCCTTCAACGCCGCGCACGACGCGGTCGAGGTGCACGGCGCTTACGGCTACTCGGCCGAGTATCCCGTCGAGCGCTTCCTCCGCAACGCGCGCGCGCCGATCATCTACGAGGGGACGCGCGAGGTGCACACCATCCTTCAGGGTGAGTACGCGCTCGGCTACCGCCAGGACCGCCCGGTCAAGAGGTCCCTGCCTCCTTACCAGCCGGACTGATGGCCGTCGCGGTCGCGACGCCGCCGCGACGCCGCCTCAACCACCTCGATTTCGTCGTCCTGTCGCTCTACTGGGTGGCGATCGGCTACCTGTGGAACAGCCTCACGGCGCTGATCCTGCCCGACCTGATCATCCAACTCGTCGGCCGGGCCCACGAAGGTCTCGCCGCCAGCTTCCTGAAATCACTCGGCACGGCGGTCGCGATTCTCTGGCAGCCCATCGTCGGCGGCGTGTCCGACCGGACCGTCACGCGGTGGGGCCGGCGACGGCCTTTCATCGCCGCCGGCACGGCGGGGGACATCCTGTTCCTGGCCGGCATCGCGCTCGCCGGCAATTACTGGTGGCTCGTCGTCTGCTACTTCCTCCTGCAGCTGGCGTCGAACACCGCCCAGGCGCCCTACCAGGGGCTGCTGCCAGACGTCGTGCCCGAGCCGCAGCGTGCCGAGGCGTCGGGTTTCTACGGGGTCGCCAATCTCGTCGGCATCGCCAGCGGCACCGTGGGCGCGGGCTTGCTGCTCGCCCATTTCGGCCGAGTCGTATCGGTCGCGTCGATCATCGTCGTGCTCGTGACCACGATGCTGGCGACGCTCCTTCTCGTGCCCGACCGCGCGGTGCCGGTGGAGGGCCAGTTTCAAAACGTGCGCGAGCTGCTGACCAAGACTTTCGGCGTGCCTTTTCGAAACCGCGACTTCCTGTGGCTAATGGTGTCGCGGCTGCTCATCTTCATGGGCTTTGGCGGGCTGCAGAACTTCGCCTTCTTCTATTTCGACAACGTGTTCTTCCACAACGACCGCAAGGCGACCGCCATCGCGGCATCGACGCTGCTCGGCATCGCCATCGCGGTGGCGGCGCTTGTCACGTGGCCGGCCTCACGCCTCTCCAACCGCACCGGGCGGCGCCCGCTGATCTTCGGCGCAGGGCTCCTGGGCGCGGCCGGGTCGCTGGTCCTGGTCTTCAGCCACTACCAGTGGGTGCCGGGCGCCATCGTGTCGCCCCTCGCCGGCGCGCTGCACGTCCCTGAGCTCGCCGCGCAGGCAACCTTGACCGGGCTTGCCATCGGGCTCGGCCTCGGGGTGTTCTTCTCCGTCGACTGGGCTTTCATCCAGGACATCATTCCGCCGCACCAGGGCGGCCTCTACATGGGCTTCTCGAACATCGCCACCGCCGGCGCAGGGATCATCGCGGTCTTCATCGGCGGCCCCCTCCTCGACGGCTTCAACGCGGGCCCGCACCTGCTGGGGCTGCCGGGCGGGTTTCCGGTCGTATTCGGCGTTTTCGCGGTCTGGTTCGTGGCGGGGTCGCTTAGCATCCTGAACGTGCCGGAGCGCAGAGGGTGATGAACCTGAGCGGACTGCGTCCGTGGGCGGGCCTGGCCGGCGAAAGGCCCAACGGAGCCGCCGACATCGTCGTCGCCGGCATCGCCTATGACGGCTCCGCGGTGTACCGCAAGGGCGCGTCCACGGCGCCGAGGACGATCCGCGAGCTCTCGGCGGTCATGCCACCCGTCACGGAGGACGGCCACCTGATGAACGCTCTTCGGGTCGAGGACATCGGCGACCTCGACCCTGGCGACGACATCGAGGCCGGCTGGATGACGGTCGCCGAGCGGCTCGCCGATGTGCCCCCGGAGGCGTTCCTGACGGTGCTCGGCGGTGACCACTGCACGGCCATCTCGACCCTTTCCGCGCAGATGAGGCGCCATCCGGGCTTCTACGTGCTGTGGGTCGACGCCCATCCCGACCTGTGCGATTTCTCCCGCGGCGGACACTGGACGTGCGGGTGCGCGCTGCGCCGGGCCCTGGAGGCGTCGGGCATCGAGCCGTCCCGCGTGGTGATCGCCGGCGGGCGAGACTTCGACCCCGAAGAGCTGGAATACATCGCCGCCAACGACGTCCTGCTCGTCACCACGGCCGAGCTGGCGCGTGACCCGCAAGGAGCGGCGCGAAAGATCGGCGAGCGCCTGAGCGGGAAGAAGGTCCACGTCTCGTTCGACATCGACGTCCTCGACCCGGCGTTCGCGCCCGGCACCGAGATCCCGTCGGCCGGAGGGCTGACGACGCGCCAGGCGCTCGACCTGCTCCGGTCCGCCACCGCCGGGAGCCGGTTGATCGGCCTCGACATCGTCGAGGTCTCGCCGCCCGTCGACAACGAAGACATCACCTCGCTCGCGGCGCTGAAGGTGATCTTCGAGACGTGGGGCCGGGTCGGTGGAAACCGCTGACGTAGTCGTCGCCGGCGGCGGCATCATGGGGTGCGCGCTTGCCTACCAGCTCGCGAAGCGCGGTGTGGACGTCCTGGTCGTCGAGCGCGAGACGCTGGGCTCGCAGTCGACCGGCAAGTGCGCGGGCGGCGTACGCCAGCAGTTCTCGATGGAGGCCAACGTCCGGCTGCAGCGCCTTTCGGTGCGCATGTTCGAGACCTTCGAGGAGGAGACCGGTCACCCGGCCGACTTTCGCCAGATCGGCTACCTGTTCGTCCTGACGCTGCCCCAACAGGTCGAGGACTTCCGCCGCAACATGGAGCTGTGGCACCGCGCCGGCCTCGAGGAGGCCCGGTGGGTGGATGCCGCCGAGGCGGCGCGCATGGTGCCTGCGCTCAACACCGACGACGTTCTCGGATGCACGTTCTGCCCGACGGACGGCATCGCCAGCCCCGCTGACGTGACGTCCGGGTACGTCGGGGCGGCCAGGCGCCACGGGGCGCGGTTCAAAGAAGGAGTCGAGGTCACGGGCATCGACGTCGCGGGTGGCCGCGTCCAGGGCGTGCGCACGTCCGCCGGCGACGTCGCGACCCGGCTGGTCTTCAACTGCGCCGGGGCCTGGTCGCCGTCGATCGGGCGGATGGCCGGGCTGGAGATCCCGGTGCTGCCATACAGGCGCCATGTCGCGGTGACGGAGAACCTGGCGGGCATCTCGCGGACGACCCCGATGACGGTCGACTTCGCCAGCTCGTTCTATTTCCACCCCGAAGGCGACGGGGCGCTCTTCGGCATGAGCGACAAAGCGGAACCGCCAGGCTTCCACACCGACGTCGACTGGGGCTTTCTCGAGAGGATGTTCGCGCACGTCGAACGGAGGGCGCCGGCGCTAGCCGGGGCGGGAATCAAGACGGCGTGGGCGGGGCTGTACGAGACCACCCCGGACCATCAGGCGATCCTGGGTCCGGTGCCGGAGGTGGAGGGCTTCTGGTGCGCCGCCGGGTTCAGCGGGCACGGGTTCATGCAGGCGCCGGCGGCGGCGCTGTCGCTGGCGCAGCTTCTGCTTGACGGTCGCTCGGACGTGGACATCAGCCCGTTCGCGTTCACGCGGTTCGCCAGAGGTTCGCTCGTCCGCGAGAAAAACGTGATCTAGCGGCGGAAGATCACCGCCAGCGCGACCAGCCCGACGCCGCCGAGCAGCAGCGCGCCGCCGCAGCCCACCTGGACGATGGTGTACGCGATGCCGCCGCTGGCGGCATAAGTCTCGGGGTAGAGGGCCCTCGCGCGCCGGCGGCGCATGGCCGCGGCGACCGCGCCGATTCCGAGCAGGATGGCGAAGAGCCCCAGGAGAAACCCACCACTCGTGACCGGCCCGACCACAGGTTTCAGTATGCGAGTACCCCGGCCCTCGAAGGGCGCTGCGTCTGCGCGTCTCCGGCGGCCGGGCGCTGTGTGCGCTGAAGCCGGCGTCGGCTCCTGTGCGCGCTCGGCCGCGCACGGACGGTGCGCTCCCTCGCGTGCTCGTTGCCTCCTTGGCTCCGGCCGCCGGACTCCGCGAATCCGCTAGCACCCTCGAGGTCGGGGCACTCCTCATTTAGGATTTCGCCCCGTGGCTCGGATCCTGCTGCTCGGCTCGACCGGTTTCGTGGGCCGCGGAGTGGCCCACAAGATCCTCGACGCCGGGCACCAGATGCGCGTCCTGGTGCGCGACCCGCTGAAGGCGGCCGCCTTCAAGGTACGGGGCGCGCAGGTCGTCGTCGGCGACGCCCTCGACGTCAACACCGTCGCCCAGGCCGCCCAGGGCGTCGATCACATCATCAGCCTGGTCGCGGTCAGGCGAAACCGGCCGCAGTCCTACCTGGCGGTCAACGTCGACGGGCCGCGCATCCTCGGGCAGGCGGCGATGGCGGCGCGGGCGCGCTCGGTGGTGTTCGTCAGCTCCATCGGCGCCAAGCTCGACCCGCACTTCAAATACCTGACGTCGCGGTGGATGGGCGAGCAGGAGCTGGCCAAGACCGGCGTCACGGGGACGATCCTTCGCTTCTCGCTGATCATCGGCGAGGACGGCGGCATCGTGAAGGACTTCGAAAAGAGCCTTCGCGGGCCGTTTGCGGTCATCCCCGGAAGCGGACAGGCCCAGATCCAGCCGATCCTCCGCGAGGACGCCGCGCGCTGCATCGTCGAGGCGGTGGCGAAGCCGGAGCTGCTGGGCAAGATCATCGAGCTCGGCGGGCCGGAGGTCGTGACGTACGAGAAGATCTACGACTGGTTTCTGCAGGCGCGCGGCATCAAGAAGGCGAAGATCAGAATCCCGGCGTCGCTGGTGGCGCTCGCCGGGACCGCCATGGAGGCGATCATGAAAGATCCGCCGATCACGGCCGACGAGGTCCACATGGTGGAGATGCCCAACCTGGCGGCCGGGATCGACTCCGTCAGCTCGCAGTTCGGCTGGCGGCCGAGCCTGCCGGGCGCCTGGGCGCCGTCGCACTGGGCCAAGAAAATCTCGTAAGAGACGGTTCCGTGAGGGTCCGCGCGTTCTTCGGGCTGCCCCTGCCCGAGGCGCACCGGACGGCGCTCGACGCTTACATCTCCGCGTGCGCGGCGGCGGCGCCGCAGTTCCGCTGGACGCCGGCGGCGAACCTCCATCTCACGATTCGATTCCTGGGCCACCTGGAGCAGGCCGTGGCCGAAGGCATCGCCGACCGCCTCGGGGACGATCCGCAGGCCGGGTTCGACGTCCGGCTGGACGGCACCGGCACCTTCAAGCGCGGCCGGCTGGCGCGGGTCGTGTGGATGGGCCTGGCGTCGGGCACGGAGGCGATGGCGGCGCTCGCCGCGACTGTCGAGGCCGCGTGCGTGGCCGCGGGACTGGAGCCCGAGCCGCGGCGCTTCAGCGCGCACCTCACTCTCGCGCGGGCCAGGGCACGCGACGGCGCTGTCCTCGCGGAGCTCCCGCAGCCGCCGCAGCTGCCGGCGTGGCGCGTCGAGACGCTGGTCCTGTTTCGCAGCCACCTCGGGCGGGCGGGATCGGTCTACGAGCCGCTCCGCGCCGTCAGCTTGAGCTGAGGCCAGCCTCCGCGCACTCGAGGTCTTGCTCGGGCCGGCCGCCGCTGACGCCGACGGCGCCGAGCACACGGCCGTCCCGGCGCACGAGCACCGAACCGAGGCCGGGCACGATCGGCACGCGGGTCAGGCGGTCGGCGACGGAGAAAAAGCCGGGCCTGTCCTTGGCCAGCTCCGCCAGCGACGCGCCGTCGCGATACAGCATCGCCGCGCCCACGGCCTTGGCCTCCGCGACCTGCGGGGACAGGGGCGGCGCCCCGTCCATGCGTGCGAGCGCGATGAGGAGGCCGCCTTCGTCGACGACGGCGACGGTGATGCGAATGTCGAGCTGGGCGGCCCGGGCGTGCGCGCCTGCGATCGCCCTGTGCGCCTCGGCCAGCGTCAGCGGCATTAGGCTCTAGTCTCGCATGGAGCTCGCGGGCCGAGTCGCGATCGTCACCGGCGGCGGCACGGGCATCGGTCGGGCGACATCGGTGCGGCTGGCGAGGGGTGGCGCGAAGGCGGTCGTCATCAACTACTCGCGGTCGGCCGACGACGCGCGGTCAACGGCGAAAGACGTGGAGAAGCACGGTGCCGAAGCCCTGCTCCACCAGGCCAGCGTCGCCGACGAGGCGCAGGTCAAAGCCATGGTCGCCGCCGCGGTGGAGCGCTACGGCCGGCTCGACGTTCTCGTCAACAACGCGGGCACCACGCACTTCATCCCGCACCCGGACCTGGACGCGCTCACCGACGAGGTGTGGAACGACATCCTCGGGGTGAATCTGAAGGGGACGTTCTTCTGCTGCCGTGCCGCGGCGCCGGAGCTGAAGAAGACCGGCGGCGCCATCGTCAACATCGGGTCGATCGCGGCGCATCGCGCGTCGGGTTCGTCGATCGTCTACGCGGTGTCGAAGGCGGGAATCCTTCAGCTCACGCGCGCGCTGGCCCTCGCGCTGGCGCCCGAGGTCCGAGTCAACTCCGTGTCGCCGGGGCTCGTGTCGACACGGTGGTTCAGCAAGAGCTTCGGCGAGGAGGCGGCGGCGGCTCAGGAGGAGACCTTTGCGAAGAAGACGCCGCTGCGCAGGATCGCGACGCCTGACGACGTCGCCCAGGCGGTGATCGCGCTGCTCCAGAACGACCTCATCACCGGTCAGGACCTGGTCATCGACGGAGGCAAGAGCGTCCTCTACCAGGCGGTGGTCTGAGGCTACTTCTGGTCGGTTGGCGGCGAACTGACTTTCGGGCCTTGCGCGCTTTCCCGGGCGCGGATACATTTCTGCACGGCCCCGAGGGAAACGTTCAAGGGGGCAGGAACAGGGCCGCAAGGCCGTGTACCGGCTCCCGAGAGGCGATCCGTCGGGGTCACTTCTTTTCAGCGACCCGGCCCCCGAAGCTCCACGCATCTTCGCGACCTGTGTGGCCGGGCGCCTACGGCGCTGAAGCCGGCGTCAAGGGGCCCGTCGCTACCTCGTCGCGCACCGCAAGTGCGCTCCTCGTCGCGACACCCTTTCCTTGGCTCCGGCCACCCCGGACCGCGAATCTGCGGCGGAGCTCGGAGGTCCGGGCCGCTTTCCGGCAAAGATCTGCCGACCCTCGCGTTACGCTGCACCAGACCTGATGAGCGTCGCGCAGCGATCCCGCCCCCACCAACCGGCCACGCGGGCGACCGCGGTAGAAGTCTCGATCGTCATGCCGTGCCTGAACGAGGTCGAAACCCTCGCCACCTGCATCCGCAAGGCGCAGGAGGCGATCGCCAAGAACCACCTGTCGGCCGAGATCATCGTCGCCGACAACGGCAGCACCGACGGCTCGCAGGCGGTGGCCCGTGAGCTCGGCGTGCGCGTGGTCGACGTCCAGCGCAGGGGCTACGGCAGCGCGTTGATCGGTGGCATCGACGCCGCCCACGGCGAGCTCGTCGTCATGGGTGACGCCGACGACAGCTACGACTTTCGCGCCATCGGTCCGCTCATCGAAAAGCTCCGCCAGGGCTGCGACCTTGTCATGGGCAACCGCTTCGCCGGCGGCATCGAGGCGGGCGCGATGGTGTGGTCACACCGCTGGGTCGGCAACCCCGCACTGACGTTCATCAGCCGCGTCTTCTTCCAGACCCCGGTCGGCGACATGCACTGCGGCCTGCGCGCGTTTCGCAAGGATGCGTACACCAGGCTGCGGCTGCGCGCGACGGGCATGGAGTTCGCGAGCGAGATGGTGATCAAGGCGTCCATGCGCCGAATGAAGATCGCCGAGGTCCCCGTGACTCTCAGCCCCGACGGCCGCTCGCGGCCGCCGCACCTGCGGACCTGGCGCGACGGGTGGCGCCACCTGCGCTTCATGCTCCTGTTCAGCCCGCGGTGGCTGTTCCTCTACCCGGGCCTGACGCTCTTCGCCGCAGGTGTGGTGGCCGGCGGCATCCTCGAGACGGGGCCGAAGCGCATCGGCTCGGTGTCGTTCGACATCCACACGCTGCTGCTCGCCGGCTTCGCCTGTCTCATCGGCTACCAGCTCGTCGTGTTCGCGGTCTTCACCAAAGTCTTCGCGATGCAGCAGGGCTTCCATCCGCCCAACCCGACGTACTCGACCTGGTTCCGCAACGTCAAGCTCGAGACCGGCCTGGTCATCGGCGCCGTCACGTTGCTGGCGGGCGTCGCCGGCATGGTCCTCGCCGTGCTGAGCTGGGGCGAGAAGGGGTTCGGCGCCCTCGACCCCGGCCTGACGATGCGTGAGGTGATCCCGGCCGCGGTCCTGCTCACGCTCGGCGTGCAGACGGTCTTCGCGAGCTTCTTCCTCAGCATCCTCGGCATCGACAACGAGGCTGATCAAATCGCGTAGCTCCCCGATGAGCGTTGGTGAGCTGACCGTCGATCGCCCGGCCGCACGCCTGCAGAGCAGGCGTGCCGTCGTTCTCGCGCTCGTTTTCTGCGCCGTCACGGCTGTGCTGATCCCGGTCGCCTACGCGTCGATGTTCACAGGCTTTCATGCGTACGACGACGAGGGTTACTTTCTGATGACGCTGCGGTCTTACCTGTCGGGAGAGCCGCTTCTGAACCCGACGCTGCCCATCTACGGGCCCTTCTTTTACGAAGCGATGGCCGGCCTCTTCAAGCTGATCGGGCAGCAGCCGACCCACGACACCGGCCGGATCGTGACCGCGGCCGTCTGGATTCTCGCCAGCGCCGCCGGAGGGCTCGGCGCATACAGGCTCACCCGGAACGCCTGGCTTGGCGTCGGAACGCAGCTCGCCACGTTCGGCGTGCTCGCAGCGCTGGCGAATGAGCCCATGGAGCCGTTCGGGCTGACCAGCCTCCTGTTGACGTCGCTCGTCGCGACGGCCGCCTTCCGCTCGGCGCGCCCACGCTTCACGGCGTTCTTGATCGGAGCAATCGTCGCGGCCGTCTGTCTGATCAAGGTCAACATCGGCGGGTTCGCCGCCATCGCGGTCGTTTTCGCCTGGTCCGGCGGCCTGCCCAATCCGTGGCGGCGTTTCGTGCGGCCGATCGCTGCCGCCGTCATGGTCTGTGTGCCGTTCGCGTTGATGCAGTCGCTCTTGAGCCACGACTGGGTGATCGAGTTTGCGGTCCTGGCCACCCTTTCCGCACTCGCGATCGGCGGCGCCTGTCTCGTCGCGCCACCTGGACCCCAGCCGCCCGCGTCCACCGGCTGGATGGCCGGCGGCGGCGCGGCGGTCGCGGTCGCGACCGTCGGCATCGCACTGGCCGGCGGCAGCACCGTGCCGGGTATGTGGAACGAGCTGGTTGTGGTCGCGCTCCGGCTCCCGCAACTGATCAGCCTGCCGCTCACGATCACCGCGGGCTACGACCTCTGGGCGCTGCTCCTCCTTCTCGGCGCGCTGACGGTCCTGTCGGGAAGGTTGAGGCTGCACGGCACCCCTGAAGCTCTGGCTCGAGTCGCCGTCGGCTTTTTCACGTGGCTGGTGCTTCTCCTTCCCCCGGACACGATCTTCCTGCTCGCCCTGCCCCTGGCATGGGTGGCGACCCAGGCTCCGCCCGGCGACGCCGGCAACCCGATCGATCCTTACGCCCGGCTTCTCGTGCCTTCGCTGGCGCTGCTGGAATGCCTGCAGACCTATCCGGCGGCCGGCACCCAGCTCTCGCTGGCGTCGCTGGCGATGGTCCCGGTCGGCGCCATGATCCTCAGCGACGGAGTCAGGCAGCTGCGCCTGGCCGGCGTCAGGCGTCGGGCTCCAATCCGCCTGGTGAGCTGGGTGCCGCGTTTGGCGGTGAGCTTCAACGTCGCCGTCTTCCTACTCTTCGCGCTCACGGCGGTGGCGGGCTTCGAGGCCGACACCGCCCTGGTGTTGCCTGGAGCGGAAAACGTACGTCTTCCCGCCCGGCAGGCCGGCGACCTGCGGGCGCTCGTCGCAGCGATCGGCCAGGACTGCTCGGGCTTGATCACCATGCCCGGCATGAACAGCCTTTACCTCTGGTCGGGCGAAACACCACCCCCAGACCTCCGGCAGGAGATCTGGTGGGCGACGGTCGACGCCGGGAGGCAGGAAGAGCTGGTCCAGCAGCTGCAGGGCCGTCCACGCCTGTGCGCGGTCAAAAACCAGGTCCTCATCGACTTCTGGGCCCAGGGCCGTCCCATTCCCGACCGCCCCCTGGTCCGGTTCATAGGTTCGGCGTTTACCGCAAGCGGAACATTCGGCGACTACGAGCTACTCATCCGCGGGTCGCCCGGATAACCTTCCTTTTCACCTTGGACGGCCCCATCCACCGGTTGCTCGCGAACGCAGCGCTCTACGAGGTCGTGCAAATCGCCGCCGGAAGTCGGATCTCGGACGCGAAGATGCGCGCGCTCATCGGGCCGGTCGCGCCGGGAACTCGCATCCTCGACGCCGGTGGAGGCACCGGCATCCTCGCCCGGATCTTCGACAGCGGACGGGATTACTGCTGCATGGACATCGACCTCGCGCGCGTGCGCGTAGCGAGCGCGCGTGGCGCGAGCGCGATCCAGGGCGACGTTACGAGGATGCCCATCGCCACGTCTTCCATCGACGTCGTGGTCCTCCGCGCCGTCTCGCACCACCTTGTCGACGAGGACTTCATGGCCATGGTCGAAGAGTCGCGGAGGGTGCTGAAGCCCAACGGCCGCCTTCTGTTCATGGATGCGATCCTCGCCGGCTCGTGGCTCCCCGGCAGGCTCATGTGGCGCATCGACCAGGGCAGCCATCCCCGTACCGAGGCGCGCATGACGGCGGTCCTCGAGACCCAGTTCGAGCTCGAACGCCGGGTCACGTACTCGGTCTTCCATCGCTACCTGCTCGCGCTCGGACGACCGAGACACATGCCGGCCTCGGTCGCGGCGGCCACGACCACGACCGTGGCCGCGAGGTCGGGCTGACATGCAATCGGTAACAGGGCCGACGCAGCGAGACACCGCGCAGTGGGACATTCCCTTCAACCGGCCGACGTTCGAAGGGCGCGAGCTGGAGTACATCCAGGAGGCGATCGCCTACGGGCACATCTCCGGCGACGGCCCGTTCACCAAGCGCTGCCACCAGCTTCTCGAATCCGAGCTGGGCGTGCCCAGGGCGCTTCTCACCACGTCCTGCACGCACGCTCTCGAGATGGCCGCCATCCTGCTCGACCTGAAACCGGGCGACGAGGTCATCATCCCTTCCTTCACCTTCGTCTCCGTGGCCAACGCGTTCGTCCTTCGCGGCGCGCGCCCGGTGTTCGTCGACGTGCGGCCGGACACGCTGAACTTCGACGAGCGCCTTTTCGAGCGCCTCATCACGGAGCGCACCCGAGGCGCGGTCGTCGTCCATTACGCGGGAGTCGGATGCGAGATGGACGCCATCGAGGCAATCGCCGAACGGCACTCGGTGACGGTGATCGAGGACAACGCGCACGGCCTTTTCGGGCGCTATCGCGGCCGCCTTCTCGGGACATTCGGCCGGCTCGCGACGCAGAGCTTTCACGAGACCAAGAACTTCACCTGCGGCGAAGGTGGGGCGCTGCTGGTGAACGATCCGGACCTGGTCGAGCGCGCGGAGATCATTCGCGAAAAGGGCACCAACAGGGCGCGGTTCTTCCGCGGTCTGGTCGACAAGTACACGTGGACCGACATCGGGTCCAGCTATCTACCGTCCGACGTCCTCAGCGCGATCCTGCTGGCGCAGCTCGAAGCCCGCGAGGCCATCCAGGCGAAGAGACGCAGGATCTGGAACGAGTACCGGGACGCCCTGGAACGCTGGGCGGTCGACGTCGGCGCGACGCTTCCGACAGTGCCGGCGGAGTGCGAGCAGTCCTACCACATGTTCTACCTGCTCATGCCTTCGCTCGAGGCCCGCCAGCGGCTCATCGCCCACCTGCGGAGTGAGGGCATCCTCTCGGTCTTTCACTACGTGCCGCTTCATCTGTCGGCGATGGGGCGGCGATTCGGCGGCGCGGAGGGGCAGTGCCCTGTGACCGAGGACATCAGCGACCGACTGGTGCGGCTGCCGTTCTACAACAGTCTCGAGGAGGCGCAGCAGGCGCGGGTCGTCAATGCGATCCGCCAGGCACGGCTTTCGTGAGCAGGGCGCCGGCCGACGCAGATGTGGACTATGACCCGCGGGTATACGCCGATCTGTTCGCCGTCGAAGACCGTCACTTCTGGTTCCGGGCTCGAAATCGGGCCATCGTCACCGTCTTCGACTCGATCCGCGAGCACCTCGCGCCCGGATACCGCGTCCTCGAGGTGGGCTGTGGTACGGGCAACGTCTTGCGCGCGCTCCATGCGGCCGCCATTGGAGGAAACGTCGTGGGCATGGACGTCCACCTCGAGGGCCTCCGATACGCGCGCCGCCGTGCCGGATTCCTGAAGTTGGTGGGCGGCGACCTGTGGCACCCGCCGTTCTCGGTCGGGTTCGACGTCGTCGGGGTGTTCGACGTTCTCGAGCACATCGACGACGACGTGGCGGCTCTGCGTGCGCTCGGCCGGGTTCTTCGCGCGGGCGGGACCCTGTTCCTCACGGTGCCGGCCGACCCGAAGTTGTGGAGCTATTTCGACCTGGCGTCACACCACAAGCGTCGCTACGTTGAAGACGAGCTCCGCTCCAAGCTCGTCGAGGCGGGCTTCTCGGTCGAGTACCTCACCCCTTACATGAGCGTCTTGCGTCCGTTCATGTCGCTCGGCCGGCGCGCCGCCGTTCTGCGCCATGCCGATCCGCACACGGCTGAGGCCGCCTGGGAGGTCGCTGCTGCCGACCTGCGGGTGCGTCCCGTCACGGGCACCATGTTCGAGCTGCTTCTCCGCTACGAGCTCGGATTCCTGCGGCGGTACCGCCGCGTCCCGTCGGGCACGTCGCTTCTGGCCGTCGCCAGGAGCGCTTAGGGGCGGTCGCATGCCCGTAGAGGCCAGGGGCATCCGCATGTCGCCGCTCGACACCCACAGGTTCGGCGTCGTCACGGCTCGCGTCGACGACCTGGGAGCCGCGGAGGTGGCCGAGGCCATGGCGTATTGCCAGGCACACGATGTGGAGCTGCTGATCGCGCGGGCGCCGATCGAGGACCTCGAGGTCGTCCACCGGCTGGGCGCCGCGGGCTTTGAGCTGATGGACACCCTCGTCTACTACGAGCGTGACCTCCGGCACTCGCCGGTGATCGAGCCGGCGGACGTGTTTGCTGCTCCCGCAGACTCCGACGTCGATCAGGTCGAGGCGATCGCGCGCGAGTGCTTTCGCCAGTACTCGGGTCACTATCACGCCGATTCGCGGTTGGACCGAGAGGCGTGCCGCGAGGTCTACGCGTCGTGGGCGAGGAACGCGTGCCTGGAAAGGAGCCACGATTCGTTTGTGCTGGTGGTAGGAGAGCCCGATCACCGAGTGGGCTTCAGCTGCTTTCGACGGCCATCAGCGGAGATCGGCGAACTGGTGCTGGGCGCGGTCCTGCCCGAAGCCCGTGGACAGAAGCTGTACACGAGGCTGACGCTGGCCGGCGCGTACAAGCTTCAGACCGCCGGAGCGACGCGCTTCATCACGTCGACTCATCTCGGCAACTGGGCGGCGGAAGCCGCGTGGTCGAGCGCCGGTCTACGGCCGTACCGTGCCTACCACACCTTTCATCGGTGGTTCGGCCGCTGAGCCCGCCTCATAACCGAGCTGAGCCAGCTCGCGGACGGCGTAGACAGGCCTCTGCATGACGCGCAAATGCATGCGCGCCAGGTACTCGCCCATGATCCCGAGCGCGAAGAGCTGCGCCCCCGCGAAGATCGAGATGACCGACGCCAGGAACGAGAATCCGGGCACCACGCCGCCGTTCAGGAAGTAACGAACCACCACGACGATCAAGGCCAGTGTGCCGAAGACTGTGAAGAAAAAGCCGATCATGCTCGCCAGCTGAAGCGGCCACACGCTGAAGCCCGTGATCATGTTGAACGAGTGCCTGATGAGCATCCGGAGGGTGTAGTTCGAGCGCCCAGCGCGGCGCTCATCGTGGCGGACGTCGACGGCGGCGAAGCGGACAGTCGCCCACGTCAGCAGGACGTCGATGCTGACGTACGGTCCGTCATAACGCGCGAAGGCATTCCGCAAGTGCGTTCGGAAAAGGCGGAAAGCGCCGGCCTTGCGGGCGATGGGCGCCCCCATCGACGCCTGCAGCGCGAGTTTGGTGGTCTGGCTCGCGATGTCTCGCCACAGGCCGTGCTGTTCGACCGTGGGTGAGCCATAGACCACGTCGGTCTCGGCCGTGAGCGCTTCGATGAGCCGGGGGATCTCCTCCGGCGGGTGCTGAAGGTCGTCGTCCATCGTGACGATCAGGTCGTGCTCCGCCAGACGGATGCCGCAAAGCAGAGCGTTGTGCTGCCCGTAGTTGCGCATCATGCGCACGCCTCGGACCTTCTCGTTCGCGCCGGCAAGCCTCTGGATCACGTTCCACGTGGCGTCCCTGCTGCCGTCGTCGACCAGGATGACCTCGTAGTCGCGGGAGACCGAGCCAAGGACATCGTGCAATCTGCGCACGAGCTCCGGCACCAGCGGCTCACTGTTGTACGCGGGAATCACGACGGAGATCGCGGGTCGAGTTTCCGTCGCGATCGGCTTGCGACGATCGCTCGCCCGCCTGCTCATCCTCCGGTCCAAGGCGGCGTAAGGATAGCGACCGGAAAGCAGAGTTACGCCCGGCTTAGAGGGTCGATGGAGCCCGCGCCTCGAGCGGCCGGTGGATGGGTCGGCGCACGACCAGGCCGGAGGCCAGGATCGCCAGCCACGCAGCGTCGAAAAGCAGCTGCGGCGCATGCGTGGCCACGTCCCAAACCGGCTCCGTGGTCTGCGGGCCGTACGTCAGGACCTGCATCGTCGCGATGCCGATGAGAAGGAACCCGCGCTGCCAGACCGGCGGCGAGGTGCGCAGGAACAGCCACGCGGGGAGGACGAGAAGGCTGTAGTCGAGCTCGTGGAAGTGGAAGGCCAGCGCGGTCGTGCCGATGATGCCGGCCGCGAACACCACTTCCAGTTCGGACCGCCGCCACCACGCGATCCCAATCGCCGCCGCGCCCTGCACCGCCCACAGCGCGTAGGTCAGTGGGCTGAAGCCGAAGAAGTGGGCCAACGTGTACTCGAGGTGCGTGGCCTCGCCCTGGCCGCGCTGCAGCGCATCCCACCAGCTGCTCAGGCCGGCGCCCTGGAGGTTCAGCGCCGTCAGCACGCCGAGCGCCGCGCACGCCGCGATCCAGGAGGCCACGGGCCGCCACCGGCCGCTGACGAGCAGCACGACCGGCACCAGCGCCACGTCCTGTGGCTTCAGGAACGTGGCCGCGGCCAGCGCCACGCCCGCGACCCACGGCCGCTCGCGCCTGATCAGCCACCAAGTGGCCGCGAGCAGGGCCAGGACGAGCATGTTGGGCTGGCCGAAGTAGAAGACCAGCATCACCGGCCACAGCGCGATGGCGAGGAAGAGGAGCGCCAGCCTGGCGACGCCTCCATACGGCGCCGCGACCCACCACGCGGCCACCAGCGCGGCCAGCGAGACCAGCGTCCATGCGATGTAGGCGACCGGCTCGGAAAAGACGGTGAGCGGCGTGAACAGCCACGCAAGGAGCGGAGGGTTGACGTAGGTGAGCACGGGGTTGATCACGTTGTCGGGGGCCGGGAAACCCGCTGAAAGGGCGCGCAGCGTGCCCTCGTCGTAGATCGTCGACCAGCCGTACCGCAGCCCGGCCTCCGCGGCCACATACGTCATGCGCACGTCCTCGTGGATCGGTCTCCGGGCGAAGAGGAAGATCCACAGGACCACGGAGTACAGCGCCCCCCAGGCGCACGCCACCGTGGCCGCGGCGAGCCAGAGCGGCGGTCTCTTCATGGGCGCGCCCATTCTCGGCCAGCGGGCGGCGGGTTCGAGCCGGGTTATCAGTAGACGGGCGTGTCGGTGCCGACGGCCTCCAGCCACTTCCGGCAGGAGGTCAGGAACCGCGCGGCCTGCAGCCCGTCGAGCACCCGGTGGTCGAACGAGAAGCAGAGGTACATCATCGGCTTGATCCCGATCATCCCCTGCACCGCGACAGGCCGGTCGACGATCGCTTCCATGGTCAGGATGCCGGCCTGGCCGGGGTTGATGACCGAGTAGCTGAACAGGGTGCCGAACGTGCCCGAGTTGTTGACCGTGAACGTCGCGCCGGCCAGCTCGTCCGCCTTGAGCTGCTTGTTCCGGGCGCGGTTGGCGAGGTCGTTGACGGCCCGCGCCAGGCCCGCAAGCGAGAGGCTGTCGGCCCTGCGCACCACCGGGACGAGCAGCGTGTCCTCGAGGCCGACCGACACGCCGAGGTTGACGTCGCGGTGGACCAGGAGCTCCGTCTCGTTGAAGGTCGAGTTGACCTCTGGATGCTCGCGCAGCGCCGAGACGGCGGCCATCATCACGTACGGCAGGTAGGTCAGGTTGAAGCCCTCCTGCTTCTGGAAGGCGCTCTTGTTGGCGTTGCGGTTCGCGACCACGCCCGACATGTCGACCTCCTGGGTCTGCCAGGCGTGGGGAATGGTCTGCTTGGAGCGGGCCATGTTCTCGCCGATGAGCCGGCGGACGCGGCTCAACTGCACCACCTGATCGCCTTCAGCGGGTGCGGCGGCCGGCGTGGGCGGTGGCGCCGGCGCCGTGGGCGAGGCCTTGCTCCGGGTCGCGAACTCCTGCACGTCCTTGCGCGTCACACGGCCGCCAAGACCCGTGCCCGTCACCTTGGACAGGTCGACCTTCAGCTCGTCCGCGGCCATGAGCACGCCGGGGGAATAACGATGAGCTTCTGGAGCTTCACCACCCCGCTTGGCGGGGAGGTCGGCGGCTTTGCCGCCGGGTGGGGCTGGTGACTCCTGCACTTTCGGGGCTTCAGTCTTCGGTGCGGGCGCGGGCGCCTCGGGCGTGGCCGATACCGCGCCGTCCCCCGTCTCCACGACCGCGATCTCCGCGCCCGCCTGCACCGTCTGCCCTTCTTTGGCCAGGATCTCGCGCAGGATCCCACTCACAGGAGCCGGCACCTCGGCGTTGACCTTGTCGGTGTCGACCTCGAGCATCGGCTCGAACTCGACCACCTTGTCGCCCGGCTTGACCAGCCACTTCGAGATGGTGCCTTCGTGCACCGACTCGCCCAGCTGCGGCATCACGACGCGTGTGGTTTTGCCCGCCATCAGAAGGCCGCCAGGTCCCTCAAGACCTTCGTGATCTTGTCCGGGGTGGGCATGAAGTATTCCTCCATCGGCATGGCGTACGGCATCGAGGGCACGTCGAGACCGCCGAACCTCTTCACCGGCGCGTCCAGCCACTTCCACGCCTCGTCGGCGATGAGCGCCGCCACCTCCGACCCGATGGAGACGCTGAAGTTGTCCTCGTAGAGGACCAGGCACTTGCCGGTCTTGCGCGCCGAGGCGATGATCGCCTCACGGTCCAGGGGGTAGACCGTGCGCAGGTCGACGATCTCGACCGACACGCCGTCGGCCTCGAGGTGTTTGGCCGCTTCCGCCGCGTAGTGCACCATCAGCCCGTAGCAGAACACCGAGACGTCGGTGCCTTCGCGGTAGGTCCGCGCCTTCTGCAGCGGGATGAGGTATTCGCCTTTCGGCACCTGCTCCTTGAACATCCGGTACAGGCGCTTGTGCTCGAAGAAGAGCACAGGGTCCGGGTCGCGGATGGCGGCGAGGAGAAGCCCCTTCGCCTCATAAGGCGAGGCGGGGATGACGATCTTCAGGCCCGGGGTCGCGAACCGCGCCTCGATCGACTGCGAGTGATAGAGCGCGCCGTGCGCATGGCCGCCCATCGGGGCGCGCACGACCATCGGCACCGACCAGTCGCCGTCGCTTCGGTAGCGGTACTTCGCCGCCTC
This sequence comes from Candidatus Dormiibacterota bacterium, assembly GCA_035689485.1. Taxonomy (GTDB): domain Bacteria; phylum Chloroflexota; class Dormibacteria; order Dormibacterales; family Dormibacteraceae; genus 40CM-4-65-16. The sequence goes on from DASSLL010000043.1 coordinate 41,189, forward strand.
GTTCGTGATCGAGTTGAAAGCCATGTGCGCGAAGTCCGTGAACTGGATCTCGGCGACCGGGCGCTTGCCCGCCACGGCGAGCCCCAGAGCGACGCCGACGATCGACGATTCGGCCAGCGGCGTATCAATGACGCGCTCCTCGCCGTACTTCGCGCGCAGGCCGTCGGTGACCAGGAAGACGCCGCCCTTCTTGCCCACGTCCTCGCCGAGGACCATCACGCGCCCATCACGCTCCATCTCCTCGGTGAGGCAGGAGCGCAAGGCGGCGACCATGTTCATCTCTTCGGTCTCGATCTCGGCGGCGGGTTCGATCTCGCCCGGCGCGGCGACGGCGTAGACGTTGGTCAGCGCGTCCTCGGGCTTGGGGTCGTCCGACTCCATGCCCTGCTTCGTTGCCTCCGTGACCTGCTCTTTGACCTGCTCCTCGTACTGCGTGACCTCTTTGGCGGTGACGACGCCCTCCTCGACGAGCTGCTTCTTGAACCTCTCGAGGCAGTCGTTCTGCGCCAGCGTGTCGATCTCTTCCTGCGACCGGTAGCGGCGCTGGTCGTCCTCGGAAGAGTGGGCGCCGAGGCGGTCGACCAGGCATTCGATCAGCGTCGGACCATGGCCTGACCTGGCGCGGGCCACCGCCTCCTTCGAGACGTGGTAGCACGTGACGGGGTCTCGGCCGTCCACGGTCACCCCCGGGAACCCGTAGCCGGCCGCCCTCTGCGCGACGTGCTCGATCGCGTACTCCTTCTTGAAGGGCGTCGAGATGGCGAAACCGTTGTTCTCGCAGACGAAGATCTCGGGCAGCCTGTAGACGGCGGCGAAGTTGAACGCCTCGTGCGCGTCGCCTTCCGCGCCCGCGCCCTCGCCGTAACAGGTCATGAGCACCTTGTCGGTGCCGTCCATCTTCAGCGCATACGCGATGCCCGCGCCGCGCACCATCTGCGTCGCGACCGGCGAACCGCCGGAGGTGATGTTCAGCCGCGAGTCGGAGAAGTGGCCGGGCGTCTGCTTGCCGCCGGACGCCGGGTCGCCCGCCTTGGCGAGCACGCTGAGCATCAGGTCGAGCGGGGTCATGCCCATGCGCATGCACAGCACCACGTCGCGGTAGTAAGGGGCCAGCCAGTCGTACTTCGGCTTCAGCGGCCAGGACACGCCGATCTGCGCGGCCTCGTGACCGGCGCACGAGATGATGAACGGCGCCCGGCCCTGGCGGTTCAGCACCTGGAACCGGTAGTCGATCTGCCGGCCCAGCAGCATGTAGTGGAACCACTCCTTGAGCGTCTTCTCGTCCAGGTCGGTGTCGCGCCACGCGATCGCGTCCTGGAAGCGCCAGTCGGGCGAGAAAGAAGGGTCCTTGGTCTTGGTGATCTGCGCCATCGCGGGCTTAGAAGTGGATGGCGTGGCCGTCCACGGCCAGCGCCGCCTCCATGACGGCCTCGCTGAGCGTTGGGTGGGGATGGATGTTGCGGCCGAGCTCCCAGGCGTCGCCCTGGAAGAGCTGAGTGAGCGCCGCCTCGGCGATGAGCTCCGTCGCGTCCTTGCCGATGATGTGCGTGCCGAGCATCTGTCCCGTCTTGGCGTCGCTCACGACCTTGACGAAGCCCGCCGTCTCGCCGTGGATCTGCGCGCGCCCGATGGCGGAGAACGGAAACTTCCCGACTTTCACCTCGTGTCCCTTGTCCCGCGCCTGCTTCTCGGTCAGACCGACCGACGCGACCTGCGGGTGGGAGTAGGTGCACCGTGTGACGAGGTCTTGCTCCATCGGCGCAAGGCGCTGGCCCGCGATGTCCTCCGCCGCGACGATGCCCTCGTGCGAGGCGGCGTGGGCGAGCAGAAAGCCGCCCACCACGTCGCCGATGGCGTGGACCGAGTCCACCGACGTGCGCATCCACTCGTCGACCGCAACAAAGCCGTTGGGATGCAGCTGCACGCCCAGCTGTTCCAGGCCGAGCTCTTTCGAGATCGCTCCGCGGCCGACCGCGACCAGCAGCTGCTTGCCCCAGACCTCGCCCTGGTCGGTCTCGACGCTCACCCCGTCGCGCGCCTTCCTGGCGCCGCTCACCTTGACTCCGAGGCGGACGTCGATGCCGGCCTTCTTGAACGCGGCGAGCAGCTCTCTGGACACATCCTCGTCCTCGAGCGGCACCAGCCGGTCCAGCGCTTCGAGGAGCGTCACCTTCACCCCGAGCTGGTTGAACAGCGTCGCGAACTCGACCCCGACCGCGCCCGCGCCGATGATCACGATCGACTCCGGGACCCCTGTCGCCTTGACCGCGTGGTCGGACGTGATGACGAACTTGCCGTCGATCTCGATGCCCGGAAGCGTCTTCGGCGCGGAGCCGGTGGCCACGATCAGGTTGGCCGCCTTGACCTGCCTGCCGTTGACGTCGATGGTGTTCCGGTCGCGCAGGCGGCCCTTGCCGGCGACCACCTCGATCTTGTTCTTCTTCATCAGGTACTGGACGCCCTTGTAGAGCGTGTTGACCACCGCATCGCGCCGCTGGGCGATGGCGGGGTAGTCGAAGCCGACGACCTCCGCCTTGAGGCCGAACTCGGCGCCCCGCGCGGCCACGCGGTGGTAGAGCTCGGAGGATTCGAGGAGCGCCTTGGTCGGGATGCAGCCGACGTGGAGGCACGTGCCGCCCAGCTTGTCGGCCTCGACGAGGGCGACCTTCAGCCCGAGCTGGGAAGCCCGGATCGCGGCGGGGTAGCCGCCCATGCCGCCGCCGAGGATGGCCACGTCGAAATCAAAGCTCGGCACCGTATTCAATCTTAGGAACCTTTAACAGCCCGGCTTCCTCAGGTTCGCCAGCGCGGCCTGGTAGGACGCCTGGTCGCGCAGCGGATGGCCCTGCCTGGGATCGCCGAACGCGTCGGTCGCGCGGTAGTACGGCCCGGGCTGGACGACCGACGGCATGACCAGCGGATCGACGGCGCCGTCGGGGTTCAGGCATGGGTCGGTGCGCATGGCTTGGAGGGCGTAGTAGTCGGCGACCTGCCGTTCCATCACGAACGGCCGGGCGATGGCGAAGCTGTACAGCAGCACCGCACTGCTGAAGCAGGCGAGGAAGAGGCACGCCGTCAGCGCCGGCCGCCAGGTGCCGCGCCACGGCAGGTCGCGGGCGGCGTCACCGAGCAGGATCAGGCACGGCACGGCCCCGACGTACACGTAGCGCGACGATCCGCCCTGGTCGACCCCGAGCTGGGCTCGGGTCAGGCCGAGCACGACGTAAAACGCCACGAGCCCGGCGGCCAGTCCCATGGCGAACGGGTCGGGGCGTCTGCGAGTCCAGCGCCAGCCGACCGCGAGCGTGCCGGCGAGCAGGAGCGGCGGCCCCCACCAGCCGCCGCGGCCGATGACGCCCGCCACCGCCTCGCCGAGGCCCCACAGGACGTACAGCGGGTCGAGGACGACGTTGGCGGCGGTCGGCGCCGGGTTGGGGTGGGTCGACAGGCGGCCGAAGGCGGCCAGCCAGATGAGGAGGGCGATGCCGACCGGCAGCAGGCGGAAGACCTCCATCCGGCGATCGCGTGTCAGCAACAGCTGGACGGTCGCGGCCACGGCGAAGAGCAGCCCGATCCCGGAAAAAGCGAGCGATACGGCCAGCAGAGCCGCCGTCGTGATCGTCCTCCGCGACTCGAGTGCCAAAAGCGCTCCGAGGCCGAAGGCGATGGACAGGAGCCACGCAATCTGGAAGGCCCACAGGAGGTCCTCCCAGCCGGCCCCGAGGACGATGAGCAGGAACGCGGCGGATATGCCGACGAGCTCGCCGGCGCGCCGGCGAACGAGCTCCAACAGGAGCAGGGCGTTGGCGGCGTGCGCCGCCATGAGCACCGCCATGTACGGCCAGTACGCGCGCAGCCCGACGGTGTGCACGAGCGCCGAGTACAGGAGCCGGAAGAGGATCGCGGGGTGCTCGTTGTGCGGCGTGAAGTAGGTGGCGACGGTCCACGTCGGCATCGAGTAGATGAAGGTCCACTCGTCGAAGTAGAAGGTGTAGCCGCGCGTGGCCCACAGGATCACCGCCGCAAAGGCGACCGCCGCCCCGGCGACGATCCAGCGCGCGCGGGGCACGCGCACGTCCGCCGCGGTCACGTCAGGCCGGGACCCGCTGCATCCTCGGCGGCGGGACGAGGCACGCGAACCACACCGCGACGCCGACCAGGACCGGGAGCGGTGTCAGGCCCCACGCGAACTCGCCCCCGACGACGACCGCCAGCAGCCACGCCCGCTGCCAGGCCGGCGGTCGCTCGCGCCAGAAGAGCCAGGCGGCGAGCACGAGCACGGTGAAGTCCTGCAGGTGCCAGTACGTGGCGCCGATCGTGGTCGCGACCAGCCCCAGGGCGAAAATCCGGGCGTCGTTCGCCCGGCGATTCAGGTACCCGGCGATGGCGGCGGCGACGATGACGGCCGCCGAGAAGGCGTAGCCCGCCGCGCCCGCGCCGAGGAGGTAGGCGGGCGTGAAGTAGCGGTTGTTGGGGATCGCCTGCGCCTGGCTGAGGATCGAGCGGTAGTCGGCGA
>DASSLL010000044.1:0-34325 GCA_035689485.1 Candidatus Dormiibacterota bacterium
AGGCCGAGCATGTCCCCCGCCGACGCGGCGACCATCGCGCCGAAGGCGGCGAGCAGCGGCATCGCCAGGCCGAGGTGCAGTGAGTCCTCGGACGTCCAGTCCGTCGCCGCCACCGCCACCGCCGCGGTGAGCAGCGAGGCCGCCTTGACGAAGAGGGCAAAGCGGTCCTGGATCAGCGCGCCGCCGAAGTACGTGCTCAGCGTCGCCCCCGCCCACAGCTCGATCCCAAGGGCGACGAGCACGATCAGCACCGTCACCTGTGGGAGATAGAGGCGCGCGCTGCGGGGCAGCGCGAGACGGCCGGCCAGGACGACGAGAACGGCGGTCGCGACGATCAGGGCCTCGGGCAGCAGGACCAGGTTCCTCATGGCGCGGGCGTCGACGCGACATAAGGCGCCGCCATGTCGGAAACGCCCGCCGCCATCTGGTTCATGAGTCCCGGGTCGAACAAGGGGAAGTCGGTGCCCGGAATCTTCGGGCCACCGGGGAACAGGCCGACCCACAGCAGCGCGCCGGCGAGGATGCCGAGGTACCACGTCTCACCCAGCGAGGCGTCCGAGACGCCCGGAGCCTCGGGGTTGGGCGCGCCGAACAGCACGCGACGGAGCAGGACCGCGAGCGCGATGGCGGTGATGGCCAGGCCCGCGGCGACCGCAAAGGCGCCGATCGGCTGGTTCTTGAAGGCGCCGAAGAACGTCATGACCTGCGCCGAGTAGGACGCGAGGATGGGGACGCCCAGGAGCGCGAAGGCCGCAAGGGTGAGCAGCCATGCGATGTTCGGCATGCGCGGCGCGAGACCGCTGAGGACGAGCAGGTTCCGCGACTGTGCGCGCTCGGCCAGCGTCGCCGCCACGCCCGCGATGAGCGCGGCCGAGAGCCCGCCGGTGAACAGGCTCAGCACCGCGCCGGCGATGCCGAGCGGCGAAGCCGCGGCCAGACCCAGCACCGTCATGCCTCCCGGCACCATCGCGAGGTACGCGCCCGCGTGACGGATGTCGGTGGTGCGGAGCGCCCACAGGCCCGCAAAGCCGACGGTGAGCGCGGCGAGGGCGGCCAGCAGCGGGGACAGGATGTGACCGGCGGCGGGCCACGCGGCGATCACGGTGCGGAGGAGCAGGAGGGCGCCGAGACGCGCGGCCGACCCGGCGACGATCACGGCGACGCCGGCGGGCGCCTCGCCGACGACGTCACGGATCCAGCCGTGCAGAGGGAACAGCGGCAGCCGCGTCGCGGCGGCGACGATCATCACGAGGCCCACCGCGATCTGGATTCGCGAAGGCACCCCGCTCACCTTGAGCAGCGTGTCCATGTCGAACGACGTGCCGCCGTTGACGGCGTACAGCGCGAACGTCCCGATCGCGAGCGCGGCGGTGCCGAGCCCCCAGTAGCCCAGGAGATGCCAGGCGGCCGCCGTGCGGCGTGGTCCGCCCCAGCCGAGGATCAGCAGCGAGAGCGGCACGGCCGCCGCGGCCCAGAAGAGCACCAGCACGAACATGTCGCGGGCGACGATCGCGCCGCTGACCGCCGACTCGGACAGCAGCAGCAGGCAGAAGTACGCGCGCACTCGCTCGCGCACGCCCCACGACGCGAGGACCGCGGCGATGCCGACGAGCCCCGACATCACGAGCGTCGTGATCCCCGGGCCGTCGACGCCGAGGTGATACGTCACCCCGATTCCCGGCAGCCAGGCCAGCTTCTCCTCGTACTGAGCGGTGGGCAGGAAGTTCTCGAACTGGTTGTAGGCGATGAAAAGGACGACGAGCAGGCCGAGGTTGGTGAAGAAGGCGATCTGTTTGATGGCCACGTCGTAGCGGCCGCGTGGGTTGGGCATGACCGCGAGCGCCGCGGCCACGATCACCGGCACCCAGATGATCAGGCTCAGCAGGATGGGCGAGGAGAAGATGTTGGCGCCCGGCACCGGCGCCGGCGTCGGCGTGGCGAGGGTGATGGCGAGCTCTGTCACCGGATCACCCCGGGCCCGATCAGCGCGAAGAGCACCGCCAGCACGACCGCGAACACGACGACAAGTGCCACCGCGGGCACGCGGGCGGCGGCCAGCGCGAGCTGTCCGGCGGTCGTGGTGAACCTGCCCAGCGCGGAGTCACCTTCGGGGATCCACCCGTCGAGGCGGTCCGCGATGTCGACCATGGGGGCCACGAAGAACCGTTCGAAGACGGCGTAAGCGAATCCGGTGGCGCGCCCGAGCAGGACTCCGGCGGCGGCCGAGGCTGCGAGGGCCCCGTCCTTGCCGCGGACGAACACGTATGTGGTCGCCAGGAAACCGGCGATCACGACGGCGGCCCAGATCGCGAGCGCGCCGAACCCCGCCGCCGGGTGCTGCTTGCCGTCGAGGAAGGTGAGCCAGCCCGTGATCAGGGAGCCGACCAGGAACGCCGCGCCGCCGAGGGCCAGCCAGTACGGGTAGCCGATCGACTCACTCGGCGCCTCGCGTACTCTGTCCGGCTCGAACGCGCGGCGCCGCCGCAGCGGCCCGAGCGACGCGCCGAGGAACACTCGGAGCCCACAGATGGCGATCAGCAGGACCCCCTCGCCGAGAACCAGGCCCACCCTCGACCGCGAGCTGACGCCGTATGCCAGCGCGGTGCACCCGGCCAGGGCGATGACGACGATCGAGAAAAGCAGCGCGACGGAGCTCGCGCGCATGCGGCCGAGGGCGTCGCCCATGTCGGCGAGGTCGTCGGTGCGCATGGCGGCCGCGATCGATGACAGGGCAAGCATCGCCCCGGCGCGCGCAGGCGCTATGGCCAGCATCGCGGCGACGCCGGCAATCGCGGCCGCCGGGTTGCCTCGGTACACGTCGATCACCACCGCGGCGCAGATCGCCGACGCGCCCGCTCCGACCAGCGAGATGGTGCGGCGCGGTTCGTTGCCGAGCAGACCCCACAGCGGCGCCGCAATCGCGGAAGCGGCGCACACCACCGCCAGGACCTGCAGCAGTTGCTGGCTCGACCCGCCGAACAGCGGCATGAGCCGGAACAAGACGACGATCGCGAGCACCGACCACACGGCCTGGACGAGGGCCACGGCCGCCGGCGGCGCGGTCGTCGACGTCTGCGTGATCCACGCCGAGAGCGGCCACAGCGCGAGGCGACCGGTCAGGCCGATGAAGAGCAGAACGCAGCCGAGGACTATCGAGCGCACGGTCCAGCCCGGATTGGTGTGCAGGATGGAGATGAGTGTGGAGATGCTCTGCGTGCCGTAGCGCGAGTAGAACCACGCGATGCCGCACAGCAGCGTGAGGTCGGTCAGGAACGGCAGGGCAAGCGCGACCCGGGCGCGTGTCGCCGCGACGTCGATGCCCCATCGGTGCTCGAGGAGCAGATAGGTCATCGCGCCCGCGATCGCCCAGAAGCCGAACAGCTCGGCGAGGTCTGTGCTCAGCAGCACGCCGGCGGCGCCGAACAGGAGCAGCGTGACGACCGCGTGGAAGCGGGCCGCGCCAGGCTCCGACCGCCCCAGGAACCGGTGCCAGCCGAGCGCGGCGAGGACGCAAAGCTCGACCGCGATCAAAGCGGCCACGGTGAGGTGGTCGGCCTGCATCGCGAGCGAGATGCCGAACGACTGGAAGTTGAGCGGGCCGCTGAATGCGACCGACATGTCGAAGTAGTGGTAGGTGACGCTGAAGGTCGGCTTGCGCGTGAGGCCCCAGGCAACCAGAAGCGTGAGCGCCGCGGTGACGACGGTGCCGAACATCGCCATGGCCGACGCCGACCGCCGCGTCCGGATGCTCGAAACGGCGAGCAGAAACGAGACGAGCGGCACCAGGAGGACGAACGGCACCGCCCACGGCAGCGTCGAGGCCGGGTCGAACGTGAAACCCGACGCACGCGACCCGGACGCTGGTCCCGACGCCGCCCCGACGAACGCCGACAGGAACGCGATGAGGCTCAGCGAGTGGCCTCCCTGCCCGCGATCCCGATGCCGAGCGCGACCAGCGCGAGCGCGGCGACGGCGAGAAGGACGGCGAAGCCCTGGCCGAAAAGCTGCGGCCCGCCGGCGGTCCCGAATCGCGCGATGCCGGCGAACGCCACACCCGCGCCGGCGAACATCAAAGGAATCCCGGCCAGCGCCGCGGTGAGGTCCCGCCGCCAGGCGGCGGCGAAGGCGCCGACGCCGGCCAGCGCCGCGCCCACCACCATCGCGCCGACGATGCCGGCCGTCACCGGACGCGCTCTCGGAGGCGCCATGCCGTCGCCGCCCCGGCAAGCGCGACGAGGATCAGCGCCGCCACGGCCTCCGTCGCGATCGCGTCGTGGGCCAGCAGAAGCCGTCCCACGGAGGCTGCGCCCCACGTCCCGCCGAAGAAGCTCGCGTGGACGAAATCGCCGCGAAAGGCCGAGTAGGCGAGCAATGCCAGGAGAGCGGCCGCCCCGAGCGCGCCGACCTGCCTCCACAGCGGTGCGCCAACGACCTGCAGCGAGCGGTACTGCGGACCGGCGATCAAGGCAGCGCACCCTGCGTAGCACAAGAGCGCCACGGCGGCTGCAAACCCGGCCGAAAGCGTCAGGTAGATGCCGGCCAGCCCCAGCCCCGCGACCCCCATCGCGATTCCGCGGTGGACGCGAAGGGGGAGCAGCGCCACCCCGAGCCCGCCGGCCAGCGAGATTCCGGAGGACACGTAGAAACCAATCGCGTGGAGGGAGTCCATGGACACTCCGTGGTGGTGAAAAAGGCGGCTTGCTTTGTTCGGTTAGGGGCGGCTTTTTGAACTAGCGACCCGGTTCGCGCCAAGCATACAGAATGCCGGCAGCCGCAATTAGGAGCGCGGACGCCGCGGCGACGATCGCCGGAGCGGTCGGCCTGACCGTGCCGGCCGCGTAGGCAAAGGCCGCCACGACCGCCAGCCAGGCGAGCCCGAGCGCCGCCGCGGCGAGGCGGACCAGGCTGCGCCGGCCCAGCGACCGCGAAAATACGACCATGGCCGCAGTATCGCAGGGCCTCATCGAGTTCGCCAACCATCACCGCCAGCCGCCCGCACCGGGCATCGAGGTCGTGCGCACTCCGCGCTACCAGGTGACGCTGCAGCCCGACCTGCCGATCCCCGGCCCCAACAGCATCAGCTACGTGCGCTGCACGACCGTCGACGCGGACGAGGTGATCGACGAGGCCCGGGCCGTGGTCAAGCGCCATCCCGTATCGGTCCTGTGGACGATCGACCCGGAGACGGAGCCCCCGAACTTCACCGACTTTCTGGTCGCCCGCGGCATCGAGTTCGACTCCGACGTCAGGGTGATGGTCCTGCCGATCGACGCCGAGGTCGCGGCTCCTGCGGTGCCGGGCCTCGAGATCCGGGACGCGCTCGCGGACGACGAGTCCTTCAATGCGGCGGACGCGGTCAATCGCGAGGCGTTCCAGTCGAGGGCGCCGGTGGATCGGGCGGCCAACGCCCGCCGCCGCAAGAACCAGCTCGCGGCGGACAACCGGCGACTGCTGCTCGCGACGGTCGACGGCGAGCCCGCCGGGACGGGCGGCCTGAGCCTGTACCCGCCGGCGGGCGCGATCATCAACGGCGGCGCGGTCCGGTCGAAGTTCCGCGGTCGGGGCGTCTACCGCGCCCTGGTGGCGAAGCGGCTGACGATGGCCCGGGACGCCGGCCTCCCGGGCTTGATGGTGTGGGGCGGCCACATGTCCGCACCGATCCTCGAGCAGCTCGGCTTCGAGACGGTCAGCTGGCGGCGGTTCTACCTCGACACCGCGGCCGCCCGCTGAGCTCCCCTACCGCAACTTTTTCCGCCAATTCCGGCGACTAGGCCAGAGACTCCGCCCACGCACGATGGAGCGCGCCGTACCGGCCGGCCGTGAGCCGAAGCTCCCCCGGCGGTCCATCCTCCACCACCCTGCCCGCGTCGACGACCAGCACGCGGTCGGCGATCTCGACCGTCGACAACCGGTGGGCGATGATGAACGCCGTCCTGCCGCTCAGCAGCGTGCGCAGCGCCCGCTGGACCAGGCGCTCCGACGGCAGGTCGAGCGAAGACGTCGCCTCGTCGAGGATCAGGACGCGCGGGTTGGCGAGGAAGGCACGCGCGAAGGCGACGAGCTGGCGCTGCCCTGAGGAAAGTCGCACGCCTCGCCGGCGCACGTCGGTGTCGTAGCCGTTCGGCATTGCGGCGATGAAGTCGTGCGCGCCGATGGCGCGTGCGGCCGACTCCATCTCCGCCGCCGACGCAGACGGGCGGCCGAAGCGGATGTTGTCCCCGACCGTGCCCGAGAACAGAAAGCTCTCCTGCGTGACCATGACCACCGCCCGGCGCAGGTCTGCAACCGACAGCGAGCGCAGGTCGACGCCGTCGAGTGTGACGCGGCCTTCTGTCGGGTCATAGAAACGTGAGATCAGGCGCGCGATGGTGGTCTTCCCGGCGCCGGTCTCACCCACCAGCGCGACCACCTGTCCGGCGGGCACTCGCAGGTCGATCTCGTGCAGCACCGGATTGCCGTCCCGATAGGCGAACGTCACATGCTCGAACTCGACCGCGCCGCCGGCTTCGGACAGCGCCACCGGCGCGACAGGCTCCGGCACCGTCGGCGCCTCCTCCAGCACGCCCGCGAGCTTCTCGAGCGCCGCGCCTGCGGCCTGGAACACGTTGTAGAACTGCGAGAGATCCTGCATCGGATCGAAAAACTGACGCAGGTAGAGGACGAAGGCGGTCAGCACGCCCAGCGTGAGCTGGCGCTCCGTCACCAGGTAGCCGCCATACAGCAGCACGCCGGCAGTCGTCACGCGCCCGAGCAGGTTGATGGCGGGGCCATAGGTCGAGACGAGCCGGTTGGACCATATGTTGGCGTCGCGGTAGCGGCCGTTGACGTCCTCGAAGATCTCCTGGTTTCGCGGCTCGCGCCGAAACGCGTGCACGGCGCGGATGCCGCCGAGCGACTCGACGTAGTGCACGATCACGAGCACCACCGCACGGCGGACCGCTCGGTAGGCGCGCGCCGAATTGGTGCGGAACCAGTACGTCAGCGCCAGCACCAGCGGCATGACGATCACCGTCACGAGGCCTAGGCGGAGGTCGAGGTGCAGCAGGATCACGGTGATCGCCACCACGGAGACGAGCGCCGTGATGACGGAGGTCAGACCTGTGGCGAGCAGCTCGTTGAGCGCGTCGATGTCCGAGGTGAGCCTCGAGATGATCCGGCCGGACGTGTAGCGCTCGTAGAAGGAGAGTGAAAGCTCCTGGACGTGCGCGAACAGCATGCGGCGGAGGTCGAACAGGACGCTCGCGCCGATGCGGCCGGACACGCGCAGGAAGGCGTAGTTCGCGAGCGCGTTGACGACCAGCGCGAGCAAGAGCACGCCGACGACGGCGAAGAGGACGTTGAGATTTCCGCTCGCCCCCGGCCGCACGCCCTGGTCGATGCCCAGGCCGACCAGATATGGGATCGACAGGTACGCCGCCGAGCGCGCGAGGATGAGGAAGGCCGCCAGCGCCATGCGCCGGCGATACGGTTTCGCCAGGGTCGCGAGCAGCCGCCGGCTGCGGCGACGCAGGAGCCCGGCGACGCTCGCGCTGAACTCGTCCACCTCCTCCGCGGCGACGCCACGCCACCGATCCGCGGACGAAGCGACGCTCACGCGAGCGCCTCCTCGTATTCCTGCGAGAGCAATGCGCGGTACAGGTCGTTCGAGCGCATCAGCTCGTGGTGCGTCCCCTCACCGGCGACCGTTCCACGGTCGATCAGCACCACGCGGTCGGCGAGCGCCAGGGTCGAGGGCCGGTGGACGACCAGCAGGCCTGTCGCGCCCTCCAGGACGCCGGCGAGAGATTCCTCGATCACCGCCTCCGTGTGCACGTCGACAGACGACAAGGGGTCGTCCAGCACCAGGACCGCGGGCGCGCCCAGCACGGCGCGCGCGAGCGCAAGCCGCTGCCGCTGGCCGCCGGACAGCGTGTAGCCCTGCTCGCCGACGCGCGTCTCCAGGCCCCACGGCAGATCCCACACGAAGCCGGCCTGGGCGACGTCGATCGCGCGCTTGAGCTCCTGGTCCGAGACCACGGGCCGGCCCATCACGAGGTTCTCGTGCACCGACGCCGAGAACAGGATCGGATCTTCGAACGCAAACCCGACGTGCGACCGCAGCGAGCGCAGGAGGAGGTCGCGCACATCGACGCCGTCGAGCAGGACGGCGCCCTCGGTCACGTCGTACAGGCGCGGCACGAGGTAGGCGAGCGTCGTCTTGCCGCTGCCGGTCCGGCCCACCAGACCGACCGTCTCGCCGGGTTCGACGACGAGGTTGAAGTCGCGCAGGATCCAGTCGCCGGATTTCGGGTAGCGGAAGCCGACGCCGCGAAACTCGACCCGTCCTCGCGCGTGCTCCAGCGGGCGCGCGTGCGGCCGGTCGGCGATCTCCGGCCGCGAGTCGAGCACCTCGTTCAAGCGTTGCGAGGCGGTCCTGCACTCCTCGCTCATCGAGAGCACCCAGCCGATGGCGTCCATCGGCCACGTGAGCATGAAGATGTAGTTCATGAAGGCGACCAGGCCGCCGATGGTCAGCCGTCCCTGGACGACGTTGGCCCCGCCGAGGAGCAGCACCGCGACCAGGGAGAGGTTGGGCAGGAAGTTCAGCTGCGTCCACAGCTCCGCGCGCGCCTTGATTCCGCTCAGGCTCACCGAGCGGATCGTCTCCGCCTGCTCCTCGAACCGCTTCTGCATCAGCGGCATGCGTCCAAAGGCTTTGATGATGCGCACGCCGGTCGCCATCTCTTCGATCGTCGTCGTGAGGTCGCCGCTCAGGTCCTGCAACCGGCGCGCGATCACGCGATAACGGTCCTGAAAGCTGCGGCTGAGGATCGCGATCGGAAGCATGCACAGCACGACGACGAGCGCAAGCTGCCAGTCGAGCTGCATCATGAGCACGAAGACGACCGCGAACGTGACCACGGTCTGGAGGAACCAGATCAGCCCAAAGCTGACGAACCTCCGCACGGTGCTGATGTCCGCCATCGCGCGAGACAGCAGCTGACCGGACTGCCAGTTGTCGTGAAAGCTCACCTGCAGGCTCTGCAGGTGCGCGTAGAAGTCGTCGCGCAGGTCTGTCTCCATGTGCAGCGACGCGACGCCCGAGAAGTAGCGCCGCAGCAATATGAAGGTGAACTCCAGCGCGCCGACGAGGACGAGGAGCCCGGCCATCTCGAGCAGGTGGGTCAGGTCGTGGTGCGAGATCGGCCCGTCGATGATGTACTGGATGACTTTCGGGATCGACGCGGCCGCGGCGAGGCTTCCCAGCTGCGAGAGGCCGAAGACGACCACGAGCCAGACGTATGGACGGAGGTATGAGACGTAGCGGCGCAGCGCGAAGAGGCCCAAAGAGTCGCTTAGCTTAGCGGCGGAATCGCGGCCAGGATCGCCGTGAAAAGCACGACCGCGGCGGCGATGACGGCTTCCCCGCGGGCCGGCACCCAGCCCCGGCGCCAGGCCAACGAGATGGCGATCAGTGTTCCGATCGCCACCAGCTTCAGCGCCAAAACGACGCCGTACGTCGTCGACCACAACTGGCTCACATCGCCGAGCTGCTCGGTCGCGCGGAGGAATCCTGTCAGGGCGGTGATGGCGAATGCGACGACCGCCACGCGGCCGAACCGCTCGAGAAGCAACGCCGCCTCTGGCGACCGCCAACCCTCAGGCGGACGCAGCGCCGCGAGCGCGAGGATGCCTCCCACCCACATGGCTGCCGAGAGCACGTGCACCGCGTCGGCGAAGATCGCGCCCGCGCCTTGCGCGTGGCCGCTGAACGGCAGAACCAGCGCCGCCAGCAGCGCCGGCACGGCGACGAAACCACGGCCGCGCACGCACATCAGCCAAGCCGCGCCCTCGGCCACGAAGCGGACCGCGACCGGCAGCGTCGGGTCGCCGAGCAGCAGGCCGAGGGCGCCGACGGTCGCGGCTCCGAACGCCACGTGCATCGGCGGATTCGCCCACGGGATGTACGGACGCATCCGGCCAACGCGCCGGACCACGAAAGAGCCGAGACCGCCCAGCAGCCCGATGTACTCGAGCCAGTGAAACGCCGCCGCGACGAGCTCAGGCGGCCTCGATTATTCCTCCGCCGAGCACGCGGGTGCCGGAGTACATGACCGCGGCCTGGCCGGGCGCCGCGCCGAAGAACGGCTCAGCGAGTGACAGCCGGTCGCGCGCAAACAGCGCCTTGATGGCCGGCGCGTGATAGCGCAGCCGCGCCTCGCAGGCGAGGGGCTCCGAGGCGTCGCCGTCGATGAACATCACGTCGCGCAAAGTCACCTCGCTCACCGCGAGGTCATCGCGCCGGCCGACGACGAGCCGGTTCGCAGCCGCATCGACCTTGACCACGTACCACGGCCCCGGCTCGCTCAGGTCGCCGAACCCGCTGCGCTGCCCCACCGTGTAAAGCGCCGTGCCGCGGTGAGTGCCGAGCTCGCGCCCGGCGGCGTCGACCACCGGCCCCGTACGCGCGGGCAGCCGCGACGAGAGGTAGCGCGCGGTCTCGCCACGCGGCACAAAGCAGATCTCCTGGCTTTCCGCCTTGTCGGCGACCGGCAGCCCGAACTCGCGCGCGTGCTCGCGCACCTCGCGCTTGGTCATGCCGCCGAGGGGGAAGACGAGCCGCGCGAGCCGCTCGCGGTCGAGGTGATACAGCATGTACGACTGGTCTTTGGCGGCATCGACGGCCGCGTGCAGCTCCGGGCCGGCCGGTCCGTCCACCACCCGCGCGTAGTGGCCCGTCGCCATGCGGTCGAAGCCCAGGTCGAGCACCCGCGAGAGCATGAGGTCGAAGCGCACGAAGGCGTTGCAGCGCACGCACGGGTTCGGTGTGCGCCCTTCCAGATAGTCCCTGTGGAACGGCTGGATCACCCTCACCCCGAACTCGCGCTCGAGGTTCCAGCAGTAATAAGGAATGTCGAGCAGCGCGGCGACCCGGCGAGCGTCGTCGACCGCATTCAGCGAGCAGCAGCCTCCGTGTCGCGCCGTCTCCTCGCCGTCGTCACGCGGCCACTGCTGCAGCGTGACGCCGACGACGTCGTGACCCTGCGCCTGCAGCAGCGCGGCGGTCACCGACGAATCGACGCCGCCCGACATGGCGACGGCGATCTTCACCGCCGCCGTTCCACGATGTCGGTGGCCACTATCTCCGCATCCTCGCCTACACCGTACAGAACGGCGGACTGCGCCTTGCGCTGGAAGTGGACGCCCATGAAGTACAGGCCGGGGACGTCGCTGCGGCCGTCGACCTGCACCGGGAACCCCATGTCGTCGAACACGGGAAGGTGTACCCAGCCGTAGTCGGGCCGGTAGCCGGTGGTCCAGATGATCGAGGTGATGGCTTCGCGCTCGAGGTCGACGGAGGTGCGCGCTCCGAACTTCATCGGTGGAGGAATCTCCCAGTCGTTGGTGATGCCCATGCCCGCGCAGTAGTCGTCGACCTTCTTCTTGAAGGTCGCGGCCAGCTTGTCGCTCGCCTCGAGCGTCTGGTCGAGATCGTCGGCGAAATGGACCGTGCCGTCCTCGGCGCCCACGTAGTGCCCCAGCAGCTCGACACCCATCCTGTGAAGCGTCCGGAGGTGCAGGTCATGGCCGCCGCCGTGGCCCGTGGTCAGCACGTTGCCGATGAGCCGGGCCTGCGGTGTGGGCGCGCTTCGGTCCCACCAGCCCGAGTCGATCGTCCATCGCACGAGGTCGCCACCACCCCACCGCCTCGGCGCCCAGGGGGCGCGGCCGCAGGCCAGGATGACCTTGCGTCCGCTCTCGTGCAGCTCCTCTGCGAGCTGGCAGCCGGTCTGGCCGCTGCCAACGATGAGGACGTTCCCCGACTCCAGCGCGTCGGGGCAGCTGTACTCCTCGGCCAGAAGCTGATCGACACCGGCAGGAAGCTGGTCGGCGTTGGCCGGACGGTGCGCACGCTGGTACCCGCCGCTGGCGACCACCACCGTCCGCGCGCGCGTCCTGCCTTCCGACGTCGTGAGCTGAAAGCCGTCACCGTCGGCGTCCAGCGCGGCGACGGTGCAGCGCTCTTTCACAGGCGCACCGAACCCGCCGGCCCAGCGCTGGAAGTGATCGACGAGCTGCTTTTTGTCCATGAAGCCATCGGGCTCGGGACCCTCATAAGCCCCGCCCGGAAGCCGGACGCTCCAGTTCGGGGTCACGAGGCAGAACGAATCCCAGCGCCGGCTGCGCCACGTCTCGGCGACCCGGCCCGCCTCGAGCACCACGTGGTCGACACCTGCGTGCTGGAGGTGATAGCTGGTGGCCAGACCGGCCTGCCCTGCGCCGATAATGGCGACGTTGAAGTCCACGCCCGATAGTTAAGGCCATAGCACTGAGCGACGTGCAGGCGGGTCGAATCGGCGGCGTACCTGCGTCATTCCGCACGAAACGGCGGAAACGTGTGGAATTCGGCGCGGATTCAGCTCTTAATGGCGGAAACCTGCGGAATTCGGGCAGTACCGGCCGCTAATGGAGAAACTCCGCCCGCTATTCGACCAGGTCCCCTTCCGCCGGCTCCACCTTGACTCCCTTCGACTCCAGATACTCGATGCCGCGATCGAGCTCGTCAGCCTCACCCGAGACCTCGAGCAGGACCCAGCCCTGGTCCTTGGTCACGTCCGCGCGCCGGATGTTCGTGACGATCTCGAACTTCCTGCCGAGCTGATAGATGACGGGCTCCTTGACCAGGGAGGGGCCGAAGATGAGCTTGAGCCGCCGCCGCGCCATAACGGCGCGATCTTAAGCCGGGCCGGCACAGTGTGCCGAAATGGGTGGGTTCAGGCCCAAAAAGTGCGCCGTTTTCGGCACACGTGCTGACAGGCTAGGCGAGAAGGCCCCCCGCCACCGCGGGCACGATCGAGATCTCGTCCCTCGCCCCCACCTTCTCGCGCAGGCCGGAGCCGAGGCGCACGTCCTCGTCGTTCAGGTACACGTTGACGAACTGCCGCAGCTCACCCTTCTCGTCGAGCAGGCGCTCCCGGAAACCGGGGTAGCGGGCGTCGAGCGCGTCGATCGCGGACGCGAGGTCGGAGGCCTCGACGTCGACCGTGACCTGGCCATCGGAGAGCCTCCGCAGCGGACCTGGAATTCGAAACTGCGCCATGCCTAGATACTCACCTTCTCGCGAAACGACTTGAGCGTCGGATCTATTTCCACGCGGCGGGTGTGACCATTCGCCGATGCCAGCACGTCGGCCGTCTTCAGGCCGTGACCGGTGACGTACGCGACGACGGTCTCATCGCCTCTCCAGCGGCCGGCGCGCGCGAGCTTGGCCAGCACGCCGATCGTCACCCCGCCCGCGGTCTCGGTGAAGATGCCTTCCGTACGCGCCAGCAGCCGGATGGCGTCGACTATCTCCTCCTCGGTCACCGCTTCGACGACGCCGCCCGTTTCGCGAGCTATCCGGTTGACGTAGATGCCGTCCGACGGATTGCCGATCGCGATCGACCGGGCGATGGTGTTCGGCTTCACGGGGACGACGCGGTCCGGCGTGGCGGATCGGAAGGCGTTGTACACAGGAGCGCATCCCAGTGCCTGGGCGCCGGTGAATGCCGGCACGCGCCCGCCCCTCACCAGACCGAACTCCATCAGCTCTCGCACCGCCTGGCGGTGGCGGACGAACTGGCATCCCGACGCGATCGGAATGATGAGCTCGTCCGGCAGCTTCCAGCCGAGCTGCTCCGCCGTCTCGAAGGTCAGCGTCTTCGAGCCTTCGGCGTAGAACGGCCGGATGTTGATGTTGCAGAACGCCCACGGCGTCGACTCGACGAGCTGGCTGCACAGCCGGTTGACGTCGTCATAGTTGCCGCGCACGGCGACGAGGTTGGGGTCGAACACCGAGATCGCCGCGACCTTGGCGGGTTCGAGGTCGACCGGGATGAAGACGAAGCATTCGAGCCCGGCGCGCGCGGCGTACGCCGCGACGGCGTTCGCCAGGTTGCCCGTCGATGCACATGCGATGGTCTCGAACCCATGCGCGCGGGCCCAGCTGATCGCCACGGAGACGACCCTGTCCTTGAAGGAGTTCGTCGGGTTCATGCTGTCGTTCTTCAGGTACAGGTTGCGCAGCCCGAGCTCGGCACCCAGCCGCTCCGCTTTGACAAGCGGGGTGAAGCCCTCGCCCAGCGTCACCACCGCGACCGAGTCTTCGACCGGCAGCAGGTCGCGGTATCGCCACATCGACTTCGGCCCGGCTTCGATGCGGTCGCGATCGACCGTCTTTCTGAGGAGCGCCTCGTCGTAGAGGGCGTCCAGCGGCCCGAAGCACATCTCGCACACGTGCGTCGCCTGGAGCTCGTACTCCGCTCCGCATTCGCGGCAACGCAAGCCGATGACCTTGGCCATGTGTCGCCTCAGTTTAGATAGGCCGTATTCGCAAGCCCCATCTGAGCGACGCGCCGGGTTCGAGCATCGGCGAGGCGGTGGCGGGCTCGACCGCGATCTGCCGGTACCCGCCAAGGTCGCCGTTGCAGACCCAGATCGCCACGTCCGGCGTCACCGATGCGTCCCAGCCGAGCTCGACCCGACCGAGGCGGATTCGGTCGACGGAACCGCGCGGCAGGAACACCTTGGCGCTCCGGCCTTCCTGGGGCCGCGGAATGTCGACCGACACGGACATACCGGGCTCGTAGCGGAAGAGCGGGTGCGCGCACCAGTACGCGTTGTGCGGCGCCTTGCCGGCGTTGCGGTATGTGTAGACCACGATCACGGAGCCGTCGCGCAGGTAGATGCTGCGAGTCAGCTCCCAGGGCACGAGCTTGCCGCGACATCGCATCGAGACCTCGACCGGCGCCCGTCGCAGTACTTGCCACGGCAACCGCCAGGCCTCGCCGTGGTCGGGCAGCGTGGCGGTCGGCTCCAGATTCGGGACCATCTCGTCCCACCCGAACGCACCGGCTTCGACAAAGCCGTCCGCGGTAGGCTGGTCGACTCCGATGCCCTGCTCCAGGAGCTCGTCGCCGTCGAGACGGAGGGACGTGATGCGGCCGCCTCGATCGGGCCTGATCTCGATGTGCCACCGAGCGTCAGCCATCCTGACCACGCTCGTGGTCATGGCCGCGTGCACGCGGTCGACGGCGGGGCTGCAGTCAACTCCCAGTCCAAGCTTCGACACGGCTTCGCCCTCGACCGTGGCCGAACCCTCGCCGAGCGCCTCACCAAGGCCGTCGCCGAAAGCAGACCCGCCCCACGTCTTCGTCATCGTCCTCGAGAACCGCAGCTACGCGGAGGCGATCACGACCCCTTACCTGGCCGACCTCGCCTCTCGCTACGGTCTCGCCACCAACTATCACGGAGTCGCCCACCCGAGCCTGCCGAACTACCTGGCCTTGACCTCCGGCAGCACGTGGGGTGTGGCGGACGACGGCTGGCACGCGTTGCCCGCCGGCGGCCTCGGCGCGCAGCTCGACGCCGCCGGCCTCTCCTGGCGCGCCTACATGGAGGGCATGGCTGCCGGCTGCTACCGCAACGTCAACCGGTATGCGCTGAAGCACAACCCGTTCGCGTACTACGGCGCCGACTGCCCGAGCCAGGTCGTCCCCTTCAGCGAGTTCGCCTCGGACATGAGCGCCGGCGACGCGCCGCAATTCGTCTGGATCACGCCCGACCTGTGCCACGACGGGCACGACTGCTCGAACGGCGTCGTCAGTGACTGGCTGTCGCAAACGGTGCCGGTCATCCTGAACAGTGAGGCCTGGAAGAACGACGGCGTCCTCTTCATCACCTACGACGAGGGCGAGGACAGCGCCAACTCGGTGCTGACGCTGGTCATCCGCGATCGCCAGGTGAGTCTCCGCAGCAGCGTCGAATACGACCACTACTCGCTGCTGGCGTCGATCGAGGACCTGCTCGGCCTGCCGCGCCTCGCCCAGGCAGCGAACGCCGCGCCGATGACCGACCTGCTGGCGACTAGACCCGTGAAGACGCCGCCGCGACGGTTTCCTTCCACGTCGTGATCGAATCGAGGAACTCCTGGTCGACGGTCACGCCCAACCCTGGGCCGGTCGGCACCTTCAAACGGCCGTTGTGCAGGACGAACGGCTCGGTGATGTCCCGCCTGAAGTAGCGGTCGGACGCCGAGGTGTCGCCCGGCAGGCTGAAGTTCTGCATCGCCGCCATGGCGACGTTGCCGGCGCGGCCGATGCCCGTCTCGAGCATGCCGCCCATCCACACGGGCACGTGCTTGCCGGCGCACAGATCGTGGATGCGGCGCGCCTCGAGATAGCCGCCCACCCGGCCCGGCTTGATGTTGATGATCTTGCAGGCGCCGAGCTCTATCGCGTCCGCGGCATTCTGGTACGACTCGATCGACTCGTCCAGGCAGATCGGGGTCCGCACCGTCTTCGCCAGCTCCGCGTGCGCGAGCACCTGATCCTCCGGCAACGGCTGCTCGATGAGCAGGAGGTCGAACTGGTCGAGCTCGGCCAGGTGCTGCGCGTGCGAGAGCGAGTAGGCCGTGTTGGCGTCGACCTGGAGCGGAATGTCGCCAAACCTGTCGCGCACCGCGCGCACGGGCTCGACGTCCCAGCCGGGCTTCACCTTGAGCTTGATCCGGCGGTAACCCTGGTCGAGGTACGCGCCGACCGTCTTCAACAGCTCGGGAACGGTGGCGTGGATGCCAACGGACACGCCGCAGTCGACCTCGGCCCGCACCGCCCCGAAGAAGTGGCCGAACGACTCGTCGCGCGCACGCAGCTCTGCATCGAGGATGGCCATCTCGATGGCGGACTTGGCCATGCGGTGGCCATGAACCCAGCGCAGCTCCCTGGCCACGTCGGCCGCGGCGACGTCGCGGTCGAGCAGCTGCGGGATGAAGTAGCGGAGTAGGACGTCCTGCGCCGCGTCGACGTACTCCGAGGAGTAGTCGGGCTTCTCACCCGCGACGGACTCCCCCCACCCCTCGACGCCGTCCATGAGAACCCTGACCAGCAGCACGTCCTTGGCGGTCTGGACGCCGAAGGAGGTCTCGAACGGCGCGACGAGGTCCAGCCCGATGCGACGCAGCTCGACGGCGTTGAGCCTCACGAGCTGAGCCTATCGAGTTCCGCGGCCTCGTCGTCACCGATCGTCAGGTCGGCGGCGGCCGCGTTCTCCTCGAGCTGCCGGACGCTCGACGCGCCCGGGATGGCGACGACGTTCGGCTGGCGGGCGAGCCACGCCAGCCCGACCTGGGCGGCGGTGGCGTTGTGACCGCGCCCGATCTCGGTCAGCGCCGCCACCAGCGGCGCCCGTCGCGCTCGGGCGTCGGCGCTGAAGTCCCGGCGGAAGCGCCGGAAGTTGCTCGGCGGGCTGGATTGGTATTTGCCCGAGAGCAGGCCCTGCCCGAGCGGGCTGTAGGCGATGACGAGGCGGCCGTTCCTCTGCGCCCACGGCACGAGGTCGCGCTGCGGACCGCGGCTGACGAGGCTGAACCTGACCTGGTTCGACAGCACGGGGGCACCCAGAGCCGCGTCGCACGCCTGCCATTGAGCGAGGCTGTGGTTGCTCACGCCTGCATGTCGGATCAGGCCTTCGTCGATGAGGTGCTTGAAGCGTGACATCGTCGCCCGCGGCGGAAACAGTGCGCTCGGCCAGTGCTGCTGGTAGAGGTCGAGGTGGTCGACGCCAAGCCGCCTGAGGCTCCCGCGCACGCGGGCGCGCGTCATGAAAGGAAGTCCGATCGGGAACAGCTTGGTGGCCAGGAACACGTCGTCTCGCCGGCCGCGGATGGCCTCGCCCACGATCCGCTCCGAGCGCCAAGGACCATAGATCTCCGCGGTGTCGATGAGGTTGATGCCGAGGTCCAGCGCGCGGCGCAGGATGTCGCGAGCGGTCCTGCTGTTGTAGTCGCCCCCGTATCCCCACTCCGTCGACCCGAACTGCCAGGTGCCTAGGCCGATGACGGAGACGCGCGCCCCGCCGGCCTCGACATACCTCACGACTCTTCGCTCACCAACCTGTCGTACACGATCTGCGACCACGACTCCATGGCGAGGTAGTACATGCGCATCTCGGCCAGCGTCAGCAGCTCTCCGGCGAGCTTGTCGGTCTCGCGGATCCGGATGTTCGGCGAGTCGCCGTCGACCAGGAAGACCACGCCAAGATGGACCTTCGACACCGGCGAGGAATCCTCGTTGAGGAAGCCGAGCAGGCGCGCCTCGAACTTGCCGTCATAGACGACCTCCTCCTCCCACTCGCGCTTGAGGCCGTCGAGGATCGGGTCGCCGGCGCCGAGGTCGCCGGGGTTGATGTGGCCGCCCACACCGAGCGAGTACTGCTTGCGCAGCCGCCGCTCCGACGACGCGCGCAGGCGATGCGTCAGAAAGTAGCGTTCGCCGTGCCGGAAGACGACGTACGGGATGATCTGCTGGTACGTCGGGTCGTCCTCCACCTGGGCGCGCGGCTTGAAGGCGTGCTTTTCGCGGATCACCTTCTGGTGCCGGTCGAGGTTCTCGGAGACGAAGCCGTGCCACGCACCGTCGGGAAAGATGTCGTCCCGGCGGACGACGAGGACCTGCTCGGTGGCGACCGGGCTCACGCCGTCGCCGCCATGCGCACGAGGCCGCGGCCGAAAACGGCGATGAGCTCGGCGGTGCGGTCGATGTCGTCGTCGCTCACCGGCAGGAAGTAGATCCACGCCGCAGCCTGGGTCTCCGTCGTGATCATCGTGCGGGCCGAGTCGGCGCTGGGATTGCCGATCGGTCCCTGGGCGTCGGCGACGCAGATGCGGCCGCCGACGTTGACCCGTTCTTTGCCGATGCCCTCATAGCTCTCGCCTTCGACCCCGAGCCGGATCACGAGCTCGTCGCCGATCACCTTGTCGAGGTCATAGAGACCGACCGGGACCTGGAGCTGCACCGACATCGCGTTGGCGACATCGACCAGGGAGTTTATCCGCGGCAGCGATTCGCCCTTCTTGATCCTGCGCAGCAAAGCCTCGGACGAAGGGCGCACCTTGGTCGGGTCGATGCCGAACTTCCGATAGAGGTCGCGCGCGCGATTGACGGGACCAAGCTCGCCGGACTTCACCGCCTGCGCCACGCGCTTGACCTCGAGCTCGAAATCCTCACGTGGCGCAGTCACCTCCAGCTCGTACAGCTCGATCCCGACCATGTCGACGTCGATGTCGCATCGGAGCTTCACGCGAGCTGCTCGATGTCGTCGAAGAAGTCGGGATAGGAGATGTCGACGCATTCGGCGCCGTCGATCTCGGTCGTGCCATCGGCGATGAGCCCCGCGATGGCGAGCGCCATCGCGACCCGATGGTCGCCGGCCGAGTCCACCCGCGCCCCTTCCAGGTCGCGCGGTCCGTTGATGATCCAACCGTCCTCGGTCACGGTGATGTCGGCGCCCATCGCCCGCAGCCCATCTTCCATCGCGTAGAGCCGGTCCGACTCCTTGACCCGGAGCTCGGACGCGCCGGCGATGACGCTCGTGCCCATGATCTGGGTCGCGGCGACGGCGAGCACCGGCAGCTCGTCGATCATCTGCGCCGCCATGTTCCCGCCGACGTTTATCGGCCGGCGGCCGGCCGCCGTCCTGATGCGCACGTCGGCCACCGGCTCGCCACCCTCGAACCGCGGGTTCGCGCGGTCGATTCGCCAGCCGATCGAGGTGAGCAGGTCCGCCAGGGCGGCGCGGGTCGGGTTCACGCCGACGCCGAGCAGCCTGACGTCGGCCTTGTCGACGAGCCCGCCGGCAACCATCCAGAAGGCGGCGCTGCTGAAGTCGCCAGGGATCTGGATGTGCAGGGGCTTGAGGTGCTCGGCGCAGCGCACGGCGACGCGCAACCCCTCGACCGCGACGTTCGCGCCCATCGCACCGAGCATCAGCTCGGTGTGGTCTCGCGTGCGGACAGGCTCGACCACGGCGGTCTCGCCTTCGGCGTAAAGGCCGGCGAGGAGGACGGCCGACTTGACCTGAGCGCTCGGCACCGGCGTCGCGTACTCGATGCCATGCAGTCTCGGGTTGCCGCCGACGCGGAGGGGCGGCGCGCCGGCGTTGGCGCCCATCTCACGAAGAGGCTGGACGACGCGGTCCATCGGCCGGCGGGACAGCGACTCGTCGCCGACGAACGTGCTCTCGAACTCCTGAGGAGCCAGCAGGCCGGCGAGCAGCCGCATCGTCGTGCCCGAGTTGCCGCAGTTGAGCGGGCCGGACGGGGCACGGAGGCCGCGCATGCCCCGGCCGTGGACGATGCCGTCTTCGATCTGCACGCCAAGGGCTTGCACGCAGGATGCGGTCGACTGCACGTCGGCGCCCGGCGACAGGCCGCGGATGTGGCTCTCTCCGTCGCCGATCGAGCCCAGGATGAGGGCGCGGTGCGAGATCGACTTGTCGCCGGGCACGCGGACCGAGCCTTCGAGGGCACGCGCGCGCCGGACCGTGGCGATCACTCACGAATGATGGCGAACTCGATCAGCCGCTTGCGTCGCCCCGTTCACTGGTCAAGACTTGCCGCGTGAAGTGGGCGCCGGAGGACCGGCTGAACGCGTATGCGGCGCGGCTGCTCGTGGCACAGCCCGACCCGCCGCGCCAGGTTGGTGTGCTGGACATGCTCAGACAAGACGTCGTCCTGCTGGGGGTCCTTTTGTTCCCCGTCATTCTCACGGTGGGCGGATTCGTCCTTCACGCGCCGCTTCCCTTCGCGCTGGTGGGATTCGCGGGGGCGGCGGTCGTCTACGCGGCCATCTCGCTGCAGACCGGAGCCGCGATGAATGCGCTGCAATCGGGCGTGGCGGCGAGCGCGCAGGTCACTCGCGTCACCATCGGCTACCGGTCGGCGAGGATCACCACCTTTGCCGTGGACGGTGCGAACGGGCCCGTCGAAAGCACGCTGGTGCGATCATCCGCGGCCAACGTGCTGGTCGAGGGCGACGTCGTGCAGGTGATGGTCGACCCACAGACGCGTCAGGTGCTGCTGGTCCTGGCTCTGCTCAAGCCATCTCGGCTGTACGCAGCTCCGAAAACCTGAGTCCCCGCGGGTATCAGGAGCCCAGGAATGCCCTGTTGCGCAAAAGGTGTGTATCGGTGGTGGCTGATTGACCCGTTTTGCGCAAAAGACGTCTATCGACGGTCATGGGTGGTCCCGGGCCCAGCGTTCCCGCACCGCGCGCGCCTCTTCGAACAGCTCGATCAGCCTCGGATCGTCGGCCTCGATGTGCCGACGAAGGCGCGCGAGCTCGGCGCTGACCGAGTCCAGCACTTCCAGCAGGTTCTGCCGGTTCGTCCGCACCACGCCCGCATACATGTCCGGATCACCCTCGGCGAGCCTGCTCATGTCACGGAACCCTCCCCCGGCCAGCCGTGCGGCCTCCGGCCACTCAGGCCGGCGCGCCAGCCCCAGCACGTAGCCGACCGACAGCAAGAACGCGGCATGCGACACGCCCGCGACCAGCCGGTCGTGGGTGACTGCGTCCATGACCACCGGATGCGCTCCCACCGCCGACACCAGCTCCGAGATCCGCGGCTCGTCGCGCGTGATCACCCATGGGGCGCCCTGGAAGATCGTGGCGTCGGCGTGGTCGATGCCCGACAGCTCCTTGCCGCACATCGGATGCCCGCCCACGAGCTCCAGTCCCTCGGCGGCAGCCCACTCGACAACGTCCGCCTTCGTGCTCGCCATGTCCGTGATCAGCCGTCCCTCCGCCGCAGCCGCCAGGCGGGCGAACACCTCGCGCAGCGCGTTGATCGGCGCGGCGACGAACACCAGGTCAGCCATCGAAACGACGGACAGGTCCGTGTTCGCCGAAGACACGACCTCGCGCTCCAGAGCCTTGCGCACGACGACTGGATTCACGTCGCTGCCGACGACGACGAGGTCGGGCCGGGCCTTTTTCAACGCGAGCGCTAAGGACGCGCCCATCAGGCCCAGGCCCACGACGGCGACAGTGGGCACGACCGGTCTACGCCAGCTGCTTCTGCATGGCGCCGAGCAGCCGCCGCACGTCGACCATCAGCCGGTCGAAAGCCGCGAAGTCGAGCGACTGCGCGCCGTCCGAAAGCGCCTGGTTGGGCGTCGGATGGACCTCGATGATCAGGCCGTTGGCGCCGGCCGCGACGGCGGCGAGCGACATCGGTCCGACGAGCGACCATTTCCCCGTCGCCTGGGACGGGTCGACGATGACCGGCAGGTGCGACAGCTCGCGAACCAGCGGCACGGCGTTGATGTCGAGCGTGAAGCGCGTCGACGTCTCGAACGTGCGGATGCCGCGCTCGCAAAGGATCACGTCGCGGTTCCCCTGGGACAGGATGTACTCGGCGGCGAGCAGCCATTCCTCGATCGTCGACGACATGCCGCGCTTCAGCAGCACCGGCTTGCCGGACCGGCCCGCCTCCTGGAGCAGCGCGTAGTTCTGCATGTTGCGCGTGCCCAGCTGGAGGATGTCCGCGTAACGGGCGACGAGCGGCACGTCGCCCGGGGACACCACCTCGGTCACGACCTTAAGGCCGGTCGCGTCCCGCGCCTCCGCCATCATCTTCAGCGCCGACTCGCCCAGCCCCTGGAACGAGTAGGGCGACGTCCGCGGCTTGAACGCCCCGCCGCGGAGGATCTTCGCGCCCTGCGCGGCGACGTGGCGCGCGGTCTCGAGGAGCATCTCCTCACCTTCGACCGAGCATGGTCCGGCCATGACCACGACCTCGTCGCTCCCGATCTTCACGCCGCCCACGTCGACCACGGTGTCGGCGCGTTTGAACTCCCGGCTCGCGAGCTTGAACGGCTTGGTGATGGGCACGATCTCCTGGATGCCGCCGAGGTGAGAGAACGCGTCGCGGTACGCATACGCGTTGCCGCCGATGACGCCGATCACCGTGCGCTCCTCACCGCGCGACAGCTCGGCTTTGAGCCCGATCTCCTCCACGCGCTCGACCACGGCGTCGATCTCGGCATGCGTCGCCTGGTGCGACATGACGATGATCACTTCTTCATCGCGCTCCTGAGGCCGTCGAGGTCAGCCTTGATCGCCTGCGCGCCACGCAGGTAGGCGAACCGCATCGCCGACTGCGGCCGAGGCGTGTTGTACATCAGCAGCACGCGGATGCACTGGGCCACCCCGCGCGCGTTCGGCTGCTGCACCTCCATGTCGTGGCCGCAGAGCATCGGCACGTTGAGCCAGCCGAGCCGCCGCGCGGCGTGCGCGGGAAACTCGGCGTTGAGGTCGGGCGTCGTCGTGAAGAACGCGGACGCGATCTCCGTCGGATCCAGGTCGTTGAGCGCCGACAGCTCGTGCAGGAGCTCCGCGGTGGCGTCCATGATCGCCTCGGGCGTGTTCGCCGTCGCCGTCGTCGCGCCGCGGATACCTCTTACCGGCATGCCTTCAACAGTTCCCGAACCAGGGCGACGCCGTCGCCGCCGCGCTGGATCTCGTCCACGATGGCGCTGCCCACGACCGCCGCGTCCAGCTTGCCTCGCAAAGTCTTCAGGTGCTCCTGGCGAGAGATGCCGAAGCCGGCGGCCACCGGCAGCTGCGTGCGCTTCCTCACCTCGGCGATGAGCTCGGGCATGCCAGAGGGCAGCTCCTTGCGCACGCCGGTGATACCGGTGACGGTCACGCAGTAGACGAAGCCAGACGAGTGATTGCAGACGGCGCCGATCCGGTCGGGCGGCGTCGTCGGCGCGACCATGAAGACGGTGTCCAGCGCCGCCGCGCGCAGCCAGCCGGCCACGGGCTCCGCCTCTTCGATCGGCATGTCCGGCACGATCACTCCGGACACGCCCGCCTGCGCCGCCTCGGCGGCGAACTTGCGCGGGTCGTAGGCCAGCACCGGGTTGATGTACGTCATCAGCACCACGGGCACGCCCTCCGCGGCCACCGCCTGCGCCACCTCGAGCGCACCGCCGGCGGTCATCCCGTGCTCGAGCGCCTCCTGCCCCGCCTTCTGGATCACGGGTCCGTCGGCCAGCGGATCGGAGTGCGGGATGCCGATCTCGATCGCCGCCACGCCGGCGCCGGCAAGCCGCTTGCCGACGTCGATCGACCGCTTCGCCGACGGATGCCCGGCCATGATGTAGGCGACGAGCTTCAGGTCGTCGCTCGCCCTGAGCGCGGTCTCGAGGCGGCTCGACTCAGATACCTTCAACCGAGTCCATGTCCTTGTCGCCGCGGCCCGACAGGCAGACGAGGATGCGCCCGCCAGGCCCCAGCTCTTTCGCGATGACGCCCGCGTGGTGGATCGCGTGCGCCGGCTCCAGCGCGGGCATGATCCCCTCGAGTCGCGTGCACAGCTTGAATGCCGCCAGCGCGTCTTTGTCCGTGACGGCGACGTACTCGACGCGCTCCGTGTCGCGCAGGAACGCGTGCTCCGGTCCGACTCCGGGGTAATCCAGCCCGGCTGAGATCGAGTGCGTCGGCAGGATCTGACCGTCGCCGTTCTGCAGCAGGTACGAGTAAGAGCCGTGCAGCACGCCAGGCCGTCCTCCCACCAACGACGCCGCGTGCTCTCCGGTCTTCAGACCCTTCCCCGCGGCCTCGACCCCGACGAGCCCGACGTCCTTGTCTTCGAGAAAGGCCGTGAAGATGCCGATCGCGTTCGAGCCGCCACCGACGCATGCCACCACGACGTCCGGCAGCTTGCCGTCGAGCGAGAGGTACTGCTCCCGCGCCTCGTCGCCGATGATTCGCTGCAGGTCGCGCACCATCTCCGGGTACGGGTGGGGCCCGACGACCGAGCCGATGATGTAGTGCGTCGTGCGCACGTTGGTCACCCAGTCGCGGATGGCCTCCGTCGTCGCATCCTTCAGCGTCTTGGATCCAGCCGTCACCTCACGCACCTCCGCGCCGAGCAGCCTCATCCGCCGCACGTTCATCGCCTGGCGCCGCATGTCCTCGGTGCCCATGTAGACCGTGCAATCGAGCCCGAACCGCGCGCACACCGTCGCCGTGGCCACGCCATGCTGCCCGGCGCCGGTCTCGGCGATGATCCGCGTCTTGCCCATGCGGAGGGCCAGCAGCGCCTGGCCGACTGCGTTGTTCAGCTTGTGCGCGCCGGTGTGGCAGAGGTCCTCGCGCTTGAAATGGATGTGCGTGCCGCCGAAGTGCTCGCTCAGGCGCGTCGCCGCATACAGAGGCGTCGGCCGGCCGATGAAAGCGCGCCGGTGGCCCGCCAGCTCCAGCTGGAACTGCGGGTCGGCCTTCGCCTCGTGCCACATGTCCTCGAGCTCGTGGAGGGCGCTCATCAGCGTCTCCGGCACGTACTGTCCGCCGAAGGCGCCGAACCGCCCGTCAACCGGGTGCGTGAGGGTCGCCCGTGAGGCGGTCACGCCAGGGCCTCGGCCAGCCGGACGGCGTGGACGAACGCGCGCACCTTCGCCGCGTCCTTGACACGGAGGCGCGCCTCGACACCGCTCGACACGTCCACGCCGTAGGGCTTGAACCCGCTCACGACCTTGCCCACGTTACCCGGTTCGAGTCCGCCTGCGATGAATACATGACGGGTCTCGAGGAGAGGGCGTGCGAGCTCCCAATCCCACGTGCGGCCCGTGCCGCCGCGCTGGTCGGCGGACCAGGAATCGAGCATGACGGGGTCGGGCCAATCGTCCGCGCCGGGGATCCGTCCGTCCCTCACCTTCAGCGCCTTCATGACCGGCCGTCCGGCATCGAAGCCGGGCGCCTCCGAGCCGTGGAGCTGCAGCATGTCCAGGTCGAGGTAGTCGGCGACGTGGCGCACCTCGTCGGGCGGCTGGTCGATGAACACCCCGACGACCTTGGGGCGCACGGACAGTCCGTCGAGGATGGCCTTCGCCTCGTCAGGCGTGATGCGCCGGGAGGAGTCGCAGAAATGGAAGCCGATCAGGTCGGCCCCCGCCTCGATGGCCATCTGCGCGCCTTCGAGGTCGCAGATGCCGCAGATCTTGACGCGAATCAAACCCCCAGCTCCCTGATGCGCGCCGCCGAATCGGTCGACCGCATGAGCGCTTCGCCGACGAGGATCGCGTCCGCCCCGGCTTCCCGCATGCGCCGCGCGTCGGCCGCCGTGTGGATGCCGCTCTCCGCGACCAGCACGACGTCGCGAGGGACGAGCTTGCGCAGCAGCTCGGTCAGGCCCAGGTCGACCTCGAAGGTGCGGAGGTCGCGATGGTTCACGCCCACGGCCCGCGCCCCGGCCTCGAGCGCCGCCGCCGCCTCCGCTTCGGTGTGGACCTCGACCAGCGCTGCCAGCCCGCGGCTCCTCGTCACGGCCAGCAGGTCCTTCAGCTGTGCGCGCTCGAGCGCCGCCACGATGAGCAGGACCGCATCGGCGCCACTCGCGCGTGCCTCGGCCACCTCGTAGGGATCGGTCAGGAAGTCCTTGCGGAGGATCGGCAGCGTCGTGGCCGCACGCACGAGCCGAACGTGATCGACGCGGCCGCCGAAGCCCGCCATGTGCGTGAGCACCGAGATCGCCGCCGCGCCGCCCTCGGCGTATGCGTGGGCGATGTCTGCCGGCCGGTAGTCCTCCGCCAGGACGCCCATGCTCGGCGTCCGCTGCTTCATCTCGGCGATCACGGCCAGGTGCGGCCGGCGCAGCGCGCCGAGGAAGTCCTTCGGCTCGTAGGCGGCGACGATCTCCTCGAACCGGCTCGAGTCCATGAGGTGGCGACGGCGCTGCAGATCCTGCCGGGCCTCCAGCACCAACCGAGAAAGGAGGTCCTCGCTCACGACTGCGAGATTTTGGCCCACCTACCCAGAACCTCACCGGCCCGCCCCGAGTCGATCGCCTCGGCCGCATTTCCGATGCCGTCCTTCCAGTCGCGCGCGATGCCCGCCGCCTGGAGCGCAGCCGCCGCATTCAGCAGCACGACGTCGCGCCGCGGACCCTTCGCGCCTCCGAGCACCTCTCGCGCCAGCCTCGCGTTCTCCTCCGGCCCGCCACCGCGCATCGCCTCCACCGGCGCCTTCTCCAGGCCGAGCTCCGCCGGGTCGAGCTCATAGTCCTTGCGGCGCCCGTCGATCTCGATGACCGACGAAGGCGAGGCTACCGACAGCTCGTCCATGCCGTCGGCCGCGTGAAAGACGATCGCGCGTTCGACGCCGAGCCGGACGAGGACCTCGGCCATCTTGCCCGCCATCAGAGGGTCGGCCACGCCCAGCGCCTGGTAGCGCGCGCCGGCCGGGTTGCACAGCGGCCCCAGCACGTTGAAGACGGTGCGCAGGCCGAGCTCACGCCGCGGGACGCCGGCGAAGCGAAAAGACGGGTGGAACACCGGGGCGAAGAGAAATCCGATGCCCGCCTCGTCGATGCAGCGCGCCACACCCTCGGGCGGTAGGTCGATCTTCACACCCAGCTGCTCGAGCACGTCCGCGGATCCGCACATGGACGACGCGGCCCGGTTGCCATGCTTGGCGACGCGCGCCCCGCACGACGCGGCGACGATGGCCGCGAGGGTCGAGATGTTGAAGGTCGCGAGCCCGTCCCCGCCGGTGCCGCACGTGTCGAGCAGCGCGCCGTCGACGTCGATCGGCGTGGCCATCGCCCGCGCCGTGCGGGCGAAGCCCGTGATCTCTTCCACCGTCTCGCCCTTCATGCGCAGCGCGACGAGAAAGCCGGCGATCTGCGAAGGCGTCGCGTCGCCGCGGATGATGATCTCGAACGCAGACGCCGCCTCCTGCTCGGTGAGGTTCTCGCACTTCACGAGCTTGGTCAGAGCTTCGATCACAGGCCCTCCGTCCGCTGCGCGGACACCTCCTCACCAAGTGGGGACGGAAACACCTTGGCCGCCCGGCGCATGAAGTTGCCGAGGATCTTCTTGCCTTCTTTCGTCAGGACCGACTCGGGGTGGAACTGCACGCCGTACGTCGGGTGCTTGACGTGGCGCAAGCCCATCACCGTTCCGTCCTGGGTCCACGCCGTGACCAGCAGCTCCGGCGGCACCGAGGAGCGCTCGACGATGAGCGAGTGGTAGCGCGTCGCTTCGAACGGATCACTGACGCCGGCAAGGACGCCGGAGTTGTCGTGGCGGATCCAGGACGTCTTGCCGTGCGCGGGCGGGTTGCGGATGACCCGGCCGCCGAACGCCTCGCCGAGACACTGGTGGCCGAGGCACACGCCGAGGATCGCGACCTTGCCGCTGAGCTCCTTGATCGCCGCGGTCGAGACGCCTGCGTCGGCCGGCGTTCCGGGGCCGGGTGAGACGACGATGCCGTCGAATCTCGCCAGCTCGCCGACCGTCACCTCGTCGTTGCGAAACACGACCGGCTCGCCGCCGAGCTCGGCCATGTACTGGACGAGGTTGTAGGTGAACGAGTCGTAGTTGTCGATCATCGCCAGTTGCATCGCCTACAGGTCCTCCGCCATCTCGATCGCCTTGAACATGGCGCCCGCCTTCTCCAGCGTCTCCTCGTACTCGCGCTCCGGCCGGGAGTCCGCGACCACGCCGGCGCCGGCCTGGACGTAAGCGATCCCATCGGCGATCACGACCGTGCGCAACGTGATGGCCATGTCCAGGTTGCCGCCGAAGCTCACGTACCCGGCCGAGCCCGCGTACACGCCGCGCTGGTCCGGCTCGAGGTCGGAGATGATCTCCATGGCGCGGATCTTCGGCGCGCCCGACACGGTGCCGGCGGGAAACGCCGCGCGCAGCGCCTCCAGCGAGGTCTTGCCTTCGCGCAGCTGTCCGCTCACGGTCGACGATATGTGCATCACGTGCGAATAGCGCTCGACCTCCATCAGGCGCTCCACCGCCACCGTCCCCGGCCGCGCCACGCGTCCGACGTCGTTACGCCCGAGGTCGACGAGCATCACGTGCTCGGCCCGCTCCTTCAGGTCGTTGAGCAGCTCTTTCTCGAGCTGTCTGTCCTCGCTCGGATCGGCGCCGCGGCGCCGCGTGCCGGCGAGCGGGCGCGTCTCGACACGCCGCCCTTCCACCTGGACCAGCTTTTCGGGCGAGGTGCCGACGACGTGGCGGTCGCCGCCGAGCGCGATGAAGTACATGTACGGCGACGGATTGATGGCGCGCAGGCAGCGGTACACGTCGAAGGCCGGCGCGGCCAGCGGCTTGTGGAACCGGTGCGACACGACCACCTGGTACGCGTCGCCGCCCATGATGTGCTCACGCGCGGCGTCGACCATGGCGTGGAACTGGCCCCGGGTCACGTTCGACTGCCACGCCGCGCCGTCGACACCGCGCGGAGGACCGGGAGGCTGGTCACCGGTCAGCCGCTTCTCCATGGCGTCGATACGCGCCACCGCGGCGTCGTACTCCTCGCGGTCCGGGCGGTGGATCGTCAGCAGCTGCAGGCGGCGCGTGACGTGGTCGAAGACGGCCAGGTCCTCGGCCCGGACGAATGAGCACTCCGGCATCGGGGGCGGCGCGCCTTTCGCCGTCGGGATGCGCTCGAAGTGGTGCGCGGTCTCGTAGCCGAGATAGCCGACGGCGCCGCCATGAAACCGTGGGATGCCCTTGACCGGCGCAGTCTCTTCGGCCGCGACGCTCGAGAGGGCGTCGAGGGGATTGCCGGACCCGAGATCGAGCGGCTTCGCCTGGACGCCTATGAACGAGTAGCGCGCAATCCTCTCGCCCCCTTCGACGCTCTCGAGCAGGAACCCCGGCTCGCCCGGCGGGCACAGCAGAGAGTACGCGCGGACAGGGGTGAGCATGTCGGCCAGGACTTCGCGGTACACGGGAACCAGCCGGTGGTTCGCCGCGAGCGCCCGCGCCTCGTCACGAGAGGGAGTGCAATCTCTCATCTCTTCTGGTTTCCTCTATCCGCCCCACTCTCTACGGCGGAGCCGGAGGGCAAACGTTATCAGATCGCCGACCGAGGATTAGAGTTCCGGGCTGGAGGTAGCCGGCACTTGGGCAGGGCGGCGAGCATCGCGGTGGGGGCGGTCTTTCTACTCGGCGTGCTGGCCGCGACACAGTTCGTCCGCGAGACGGCCACCGTCATCCTCGGCATTCCCGCCCAGCGCGTCCAGGCAGATCTGACACTCACGGGCGGGCCGGCGGAGGGCGTCCTGCCGACGCAGACGCTCACCGTCACCGTCACCGACACGCTGGCCGGCGCCGCAAGCCCGGCCACCGTGGGAAGCACGTTCGCCACCGGAGAGGTCGTCTTCACCTTTCACTCCTCGTGCACGCGCGAATGCGGCACGATCCGGATGCGCGTCCCTCCCGGATCAGACCTGTTCACCGACGCCGGGGTCCACTACGTCACCCTGGCCGACGAGTGGTTCGGCACCACCTCCAGTCCGGTGCCCGTCCGCGCGGTGCTGCCGGGAACCTCCGGCAACGCGGGCCCCGGCACGATCGTGAACTTCGGCTACAACGAGGCGCCGGGCCTGGCTGTGACCAATCCGCACGCGATCATCGGGGGCACCGACCGGCAGACCCACGTGGTCTCGGAATCGGACCTCGACAACCTTGCGCACGCGGTCACGGCCGAGGCCATCACCGACGCCAAGAGCGCCATGCGAATCAAGGCTGGCGGCCTCGGTTACGCGCTTGCCGGCACCCCCTCGCTGACGACCACCAGCAGCGATGCCGTCGGAACCGAAACGCAGACTTTCACCGTCACCACGACCGCAACCCTGAAGGCGGTCGCCTTCTACGACAGCGCGACTCGCGGCCAGCTGAAATATGCGGTGCTGGAAAAGGTCCAGCCCGACCATGTGCTGACCAAGGACTCCGTCGAGACCGAATACAGCGTCGACTCGGTCACGGCCGACGGTGAAGTACTCATCCGAGGCACCGCGACCGCGTTTGTGATCCCCAGGATCTCCATCGATCGTCTTCAGTCGCGCCTCGCGGGACTCGATGTCGCCCAGGCGCGCAAGGTCATCGCGGAGGCGGTGCCCAGCTCGACGGTTCGCATTCAGGTCTGGCCGGCATGGGTTTCCCGGCTGCCGTCGCTTCCCGACAACATCGCGATCGAGGTCGAGTCCCTGCCCGCCGCCGCCTGATGGGGCGTTAGTCGCGACTACCGGCCGATCAGTGTTTCGCCCTCGCCTTCATGTCGCGCTTGACCTGCCGTGCCGTGGCCATCGTCTCCGCCGAGTCGACGTCGGCGACCGAGTGCCAGTTCGCGGCGTATGCCTCCCACCCCGGAGGTTTGACCCCGAACTTCTTGGCGAGGATGGAGATCATGATCCTGGTCTTCATCTCGCCGAAGCCCGGCAGGGCCGAGATCCGCGCCGCCAGTTCGTCCCCCGTGCGGGCCTCGCGCCAGATCGAGCCGGCGTCGCCGCCGTAATCCTTGACCACAGCGGCCGCCATGGCCTGCACCCGGCGGGCCATGTTCCCGGGAAACCGATGCAGCGCCGGCCTCTCGCGAAACGTGCGGTCCAACCGGTCCGGATCCATGGCGGCGATCTCGCGCGCGTCCAGCCGGCCCAGCCGCTTCTGCAGCTCGTAAGGCCCGGCGAACGCCTTCTCCATCTTCACCTGCTGATCGAGGACCATGCCCACGAGCAGGGCGAAGGGGTCGGTTTCGAGTAGCTTGTTGGCGGCCGGATCATCCGTCCAGACGATGGGCACGACCCCAACTGTACCCAGACCGGTTATTCATGACGTGTCGGACCGTGGCGCGGAGTACCGACCAGGCTCGAAGGACGACTTCGACCGGCTCTACCGCACCGCCTACCCGCGCGTGTACCGCACCCTCGCGGCGGTCCTCGCCGACCCCGCGGAGGCCGAGGACTGCGCTCAGGACGCGTTCGTCCAGGCCTTCGCCGCCTGGAAGCGCTGGCGCCCCAGCGCGCCCGCGGAGGCGTGGGTGCACCGGATCGCCGTCAACCGCGCCATCTCGCTCCGCCGGAGGGCGAAGCTGCGCGGCGTCGGTGAGGTCCTGCGCCGTCTCGGCCGGCCCGCCCCACCGGACGATCCCGCGGACACCGCCACCCAGCCAGACATCCTCAACGCACTGCGCGCGATCCCGCCCAAGCTCGCCGCGGCCATCGTGCTCCGCCACTATCACGGCTACAACAACCGTGAGATCGCGTTTGCGCTGGGCGTCTCAGAGCGCACCGTCGGCACGCGACTGAAACAGGCCGGCGAGCGGCTGCGCGCGATCCTCGAGCCTTCCTTCTCACTTGCCGAGGGC
The DNA here is from genome assembly GCA_035689485.1 of Candidatus Dormiibacterota bacterium. Lineage (GTDB taxonomy): Bacteria > Chloroflexota > Dormibacteria > Dormibacterales > Dormibacteraceae > 40CM-4-65-16. The sequence continues at coordinate 31,974 of DASSLL010000044.1, forward strand.
TCGGCGTTTCCATCAGATAGCCGTGGGTCCTATGCCGAGGACTGACACCGACCCGCTCGGCGACGGGCTGAAGTGGCGGCTGCGCGCGGAGCTCAACCGCGTCCAGCCCCCGTACTCGTCGCCGCGATACCTCGTGTCCGCGCGCCATCGGGTCGCGGTGTGGCGGGTCGCTCCGGCCGCCCTCGCGGCCGCCATCGTCGGCATGCTCGGTCTCACCGCATACGCCGCGACCGGAAGCCCCAACCCCGTCGTGTGGACGCAGCAGATCATGACCAGGATCCAGCCGAACTCGGCTCCCGAGTCGACGCCGGCGACGCCAGGCTTCACACCGACGTCGCGTGCGGTGCCGCCCGCGCCGGCTCCGCCTACTCATGAGGCGGAGCCCACCGAACAGCCGGAGCCGTCCGAGGAGCCTCAGGCCTCGCCGTCGCCCGAGCACGACTCGGGTGGAAGCGGTGGGAGCGACGACAGCCACTCGACGCAGGCCTCGCCGTCGCCGGGCGCCTATGGCGGAGATCACTGACGGCGCGTCTTCCGACTTGACGGGGGTGCGGCGTTTCTAGAGCCATGAAAAGACCAGCTGTGCTGATCGTCGGAGCGGTGGCGGGGGCTCTCATCGTCGCTGGGGTGGGCGCATCCGCGCACACCGTTTTCTTCGTCAACAAGTCATCGGGACTGAACTCGGCGGTCTCCAACGACGAGGCGTCCGGCGCGCGCACCGAGCCGACCGAGACTCCTGAGCCGACGGATACGCCCGAAGCTCAGGCGACGGCCGAGCCCACCGAGCAACCCGAGACGAACGACAACGACACCGAGACGAACGACGACGACAACAAGAACCCCGCGCCCGCGACCTCGGGCGAGCACGACGGTGGCGACCACCAGGGTGACCACCAGGGCTCCGGCGGGGACGGAGGGCACGGCGACTAGGGTCTGATCCCCTCGGCGGGGAACCAGTTTGGTGGGGTAAAAGGTCAATCCGAGTCGGGGATTGACCTTTTTGCCGCCAAAGTGGGGCGTGTCCGGGCCAAAGCGGGGCGTTGTATCTGTATGAACACCCCCGCGAAGCTCATCCTCGGCGCGATCGCGACCGGCTGCATCGTGGTCGGCGTGGCGGCGCAGGTCGGGACGCTTCCGTTCCCCGGATCGGGCGGCTCCGCCGCCGGCGGCGCCGTCGAGGCGCAGCAGGCGACCTCGCCGCCCGGGTCTACGCCGCAGGCAAGCCCTTCGCCATCACCCGAGCCGACCCAATCGCCGGCGCCCCCGCCGGTCGTCGAGGCGCCGCCACCGCCCAGGAAGAAGAAGCACGGCGACGGCTAGTCGCGCTTGCGGCGCTGGACGAACTCAAAGCCGAACCTGCCCTTGACGCAGAGATGGCCGCTGGTGACGCTGCTGTCCAGCGGTGACGTCACCTTGACGATCGAGTTGTCCTGGACGTGCACTTCGAGCATGCAGCCCACACCGCAGTAGGGGCACACGGTCTCCGTCACCGTCTGGCGTGACTCGTCCCACGTCTTCGCCGCGCGCATGTCGTGCTCGCTCTTGAACATGAGCGCGCCGGTCGGGCACACGCCGATGCAGTTGCCGCAGTACACGCAAGCCGAGTCGGGCAGCGGCGCGTCGAACTCGGTCGAGATGCGCGCGTCGAAACCGCGGCCCGCGACGCCGATGGCGAACGTGTTCTGGGCCTCGACGCCGCACGCCTCGACGCACTTGTAGCAGAGGATGCAGCGCGAGTAGTCGCGGACGTAGAGGTCGTTGTCGACCTTCACGGGCTGGGCGACCGTCGCGACGTCGCCGAACCTTTCCGGGCTTGCGCCGTACGACTGCATCCACCGGTGCACCTGGGGCGACGTCAGCGTCATGTCCACCGACGACCCGAGGAGCTCGAGCACCAGCCGGCGGCTGTGGCGCACGCGCTCGGAGTCGGTGCGGATCTTCATACCGGGCTCGACCTTGCGCGAGCACGCCGGCACGAGCACGCGCGAGCCCTCGAGCTCGACGACGCAGACTCGGCAAACGTTGACGGGCGTGAGGGTGTCGAGCTGGCACAGCGTCGGCGTGTCGATGTCGAGGCTCCGGCACGCGTCGAGGATGGTCGACCCCGCGCTGACATCGATCGGGTGCCCGTCGATGGTGACTTCGACCAGCTCAGCCATTCAGCACCCGCAGCTGCGTCAGGCCGGAGGCGACCGCGTTGGCCGCGGTCTGGCCGAGGCCGCAGATCGACGCGTCGCGCATCGCCTGGGCGATGTCGGTGAGCAGCATCATGTCGGCGCGGCTGTCGCCGTTTCGGGAGACGAGCATGCGCTCGAGGATCTCCTCCTGCCGCTTCGTCCCGACCCGGCACGG
>DASSLL010000045.1:0-44278 GCA_035689485.1 Candidatus Dormiibacterota bacterium
TACCTGACGGCAGCCTTCACCGCCGCCGCGAGCGCCCGCCAACCGGCCGCAGGCTCGCGGCCGAGCGTGACGCGCAGCACGGGCAGCCGCCGCGACGTCAGCGATTTGAGGTCGCCGATGGCCTGCGCCTGCTTCAGCACGGAAAAGCTGTATGGCTGGCCCGGGATCGGCACGTCCTTCGTGTCGTCCTGGACGATCTGGAGGAACAGCCCTGTCTTCGGGCCGCCCTTGTGCAGCTGCCCGGTCGAGTGCAGGAAACGCGGTCCGTAGCCGGCCGTGGTGGCGATCTGCGTCTTGTCCCGGACCGACCTGCGCATGGCGGCGATGGCGGCCTCCGAGGCCGGCGTACGCGCGGTGTAGGCCATGATCGCGAAGTAGGCGCCCTTCCTGGCTTTGCCGATGAGGTCCTTGAGCCCTGTCCGCGACCGCGACGCGGCCACGGATTCGACCGCCGGCAGCTTGCCCTTCTGCTTGAAGCTCGCGAGCACCTCCTTGGTGTTGTCCTTGGACTCCTGGACGTTCGGCTGGTCGAAGGCGTCGATGCCGAGGATCGACCCGGCGACCGCGGTTGCCACCTCCCAACGGAAGAACTCGCCTCCCAGGTCGTACTTGTCGCGCATCGTCAGCGTCACCACCGGGTGGCCGGCCCTCTCGAGGGCCTGCACCGCGCGGTTCGGTGGGTCGGCGTCCATGCGGACGTGGACGAACAGCCGGTCATCGCCGTACACGGCGGGCTTGCCGAGCGGCTCGCCTTCGATGGGGACGATTCCCTTGCCTTCCTTGCCGGTGCTTTCGGCGAGCAGCTGCTCGACCCAGTAGCCGAACGTCGCGACCTTCGGCGACATGATGAGCGTCAGCTTGTTGCGGCCGGCCGTCGCGAGCTTGCCCATGACGCCGCCGAGCCATACGCCCGGGTTGCTCTCGACCGGCACCGAGTCGGCGCACGAGTGCTCCATCTCGATTGCGCGATCGAGCATCTTGGCGACGTCCAGGCCCATCAGCGCCCCGGGCACCAGCCCGAAATACGAGAGCGCGGAGTAACGGCCGCCGATGTCCGGCGGGTTGGGAAACACCCAGCGGAATCCGTGGTCCTGCGCGAGCTTTTCGAGTGAGGTGCCTGGATCGGTGATCGCCGCGAACTGCCGCCCTTTCCCCTTCGCCTGCTCCCAGAAGTACGCGAAGTGGGACAGCGTCTCGGTCGTCTCGCCCGACTTCGAGGCGACGACGAACAGCGAGCTCGGGACCTTGATCTTCGACCGCACGGCGAGGATGGTCGACGGGTCGGTCGTGTCGAGGACGTGCAGGCGCGGGTGGCCCTTGATCGCACCGAACGTGTTGCGGAGCACGTCCGGGCAGAGGCTCGAGCCACCCATGCCGAGCAGCACCACGTCGGTGTAGCCCTTGCCGTCCTTGTTCAGGGCGGCGAACTGGTGGAGCTTCTCCTGCATCTTGTCGGCGACGTCGAGCCAGCCGAGGCGGTCGTGGATCTCCTGTCGCTTCGCCGGGTCGGCGGTCCACAGGGTCGAGTCCTTGGCCCACAGACGTCGCGGCGCGTCCTCCTTCTGCAGCCGAGCCAGCTGCTGGTCGACGCCGGGCTGCAGGCGGCCGAGGCTGTGCCACTGCCGCGGCCCCTTCCCCGCCTTGATGTCCTTCGCCGCCTTGGCCAGCGTGGCGATCAGGCTCTCGAACGATTTGACAAAGGCCTCGACGCCTTCGACCTCGAGCTCGTATGTCACCTTGTCGAGGTCGACGCCCACCTCCGCCAGCTGCTGCAGCTGCCGGTGGGCAAGCTCGACGTTCTCGTCGACGCTACGCCGAACCTCGCCGTGCTCCCGGAACGCCGCGAGCGTCTGCGGCGGGACGGTGTCGACCGTGTCCGGGCCGATGAGCTCCTCGACGTAATAGGTGTCGGGATAGCGCGGATCCTTGGTCGAGGTGCTCGCCCAGAGAGGCCTCTGCGTGCGCGCGCCCGCCTTCTTCAGCTTCTCCCACCGCGGTCCGCTGAACATCTGGCCGAACCGCTCGTACGCATCCTTGGAGTTGGCGATCGCCGCCTTGCCGTAGAGCCGCTCGAGCGACTGCTTCTGCCGCGGATCGGTGGTGGCGTTGATCTTCTCGGCCAGGATCTTGTCGACCTTGGTATCGACGCGGCTGACGAAGAAGCTCGCCACGCTTGCGACCTTGCTCAGGTCACCGCCGGCCCTGTGCAGCCTCTCCAGGCCGGACATGTACGCCTCGACGACCTCGGCGTAACGATCGACCGAGAAGATCAGCGTGATGTTGATGTTGTTGCCCTTGGAGATCTGCTGCTCGATCGCCGGCAGGCCCGCCTTCGTCGCCGGGATCTTCACCATGACGTTGGGACGCCGGCAGCGGTCGTGCAGGTACTGCGCGAAGTCGATGGTCTCCTGCGTGCTGTTCGCGATCGTCGGCCCCACCTCGATGCTCACGAAGCCGTCGGCGCCCTGGGTCCGGTCGTACACGGGGCGAAAGACGTCGGCCGCGGACTGGACGTCCTCCACCATTAGGTCCCAGAGCATGTCTTTGGGTCTGGTCTTGGCGCGCACCAGCTCGACCATCGCCTCGTCGTAGTCGGTCGAGCCGCTCACGGCTTTCTCGAAGATCGTGGGGTTCGAGGTGACGCCCGTCAGGCCTTCGTCGCGGAGGCGCGCGAGCTCACCTGACGTGATCAGCTGCCTCCGGATGTTGTCGAGCCACAGCGACTGCCCGATCTGCCGCAGCTCTTTGATCGGGTTCGGTTTCGTCGCGGTCGCCATCATCTCGACGCCGCGAGCTTGACGGCGGCGGCGACGATGTGCCGGCTCGAAATGCCGGCGGCGTTCATGAGCTCTTCGGGCTTACCCGAGGTCGGAAGGTCCTTGACCGCGAGGTGCGCGACCCGCGGAGCGGGGTCCATCGCCAGTGCCTCGAGCACCGCGGCGCCGAGCCCGCCCTGCGGATAGTGGTCTTCGACGACGACCAGCTTCCCCTTGGTCACCCGGGCGGCCTCGCGGAGGGTCTTCACGTCCACCGGCTTGACCGAGTAGAGGTCGATGACGCGCGCGGGAATCTTCTTCGCCGCCAGCGCGTCGGCCGCAGCGAGACAGTTGTGCACCGTCACCCCGGCCCCGATCAGCGCCACCCTGTCCTTCGGGCTCTGGCGCAGCACCTTGGACCCTCCGACCTTGAACGTTTCGCCGGCGCCGTAGAGCGTCGGGTACGCGCCGCGCGTCGTGCGCATGAAGACGATTCCCGGCAGGTCGGCCATGAGCCGCGTCAGCTTCGCCGTCTGGTTGGGATCGCAGGGATAGAGCACGGTCGAGCTGTGGATGGCCCGCATCGAGGCGAGGTCTTCCAGCGCCATCTGCGAGGGCCCGTCCTGGCCGATCTCGACGCCGGCGTGTGATCCGCAAAGCTTGATGTTGGCCTGCGAGATGCCCGCCATGCGTACGAAGTCGTAGGCGCGCGCGAAGAACGCGGCGAAGGACGATGCGAACGGCTTGTAGCCGCGCACCTGGAAGCCGACTGCCGCGGCCACGAGCTGCTGCTCCGAGATCCACATCTCGAAATAGCGGTCCGGGTGCGCCTTGGCGAACTCGTCGGCATGCGTCGAGTTGGAGACCTCACCGTCCATCACTACCACTTCGGGGATGGACGCCAGCGCGACCAGCGCGTCGCCGTAAGCCTTGCGCGTCGCGACCTTGTCGTCCTTCTTGTATGCCGGCAGCACCGGCTCCGTCGCCGCAGGTCGCTTTGGCGGAAGGCTGCGCTCGGGTTTCTGCGTCTTCACCTTCAAGTTGCGGACCCCGCCCAGCTCTTTGATGGCGCGTTCCGCCATGTCCGGCGGCAGCGCCTTGCCGTGCCAGCCGTCCTTGTTCTCGATCTCCGAGAACCCCTTGCCCTTGATCGTCCTGGCGATGATCACCGTCGGCTTGCCTGTGTTGGACAGCGCCTCGCCGTAGGCGCGGTCGATCGACGCCATGTCATGGCCGTCGATGACGATCGGGTGGCAGCCGAACGCCTCGGCGCGCCGGCGGTACACGTCCGTGTTCCAGCCGTACTCGGTTTCGCCGCGCTGGCCGAGCCGGTTGATGTCCCAGATCGCGGTCAGGTTGGCAAGGTTGTAGTGGCCGGCTTTGTCGACGGCCTCCCAGATCGAACCTTCAGCCAGCTCCGAGTCGCCGCACAGGACCCACACGTGGTACGGCAGCTTGTCCAGGTACTGGCCGGCGAGAGCCTCGCCGACGCCGATGGGCAGGCCCTGGCCGAGCGATCCCGTCGCCACGTCGACCCATGGGATCGCGGGCGTCGGATGGCCCTCGAGGCGCGAGCCGAACTTCCGGAAGGTCATCAGCTCGGCGTCGGTGATCGCCCCGACGGCCTTGAACATCGCGTAGCACAGCGGCGACGCGTGGCCCTTGGAGTAGATGAGGTGGTCGTTGTTGGGGTCCTTCGGGCGGCTCCAGTCGTACTGCAGGTAGCGTGAGATGAGCACGGCGATGAGGTCGGCCGCCGACATCGACGACGTCGGATGGCCCGATCCGGCCGCGGTGCTGCAGCGGATGGAGTCGACCCGCAGCTGCTGCCCGAGCTGGCGGGCAAACTCGAGATCGGTGCTCTGAATCGTTTCGGTGACGGCCATGGCAACTCCTTGGCTACAGGGTGCGCACGTCCCCGCGCTTTAGTGATCTACACCTCAATCTTATCGACCGCTCGAATTGAGCCACCGATTCGGGCGGTAGTCGCGACCAACGCCCACCTGCGCCCCCGAAACAGGTCGATAGTCGCGACTATCGCCTGGTAACGCAGGCTAGCCCGCCAGTCGTTCGACCTCGGTCACCATGCCGTCCAGGATCTTCAGCCCGGCGTCCCAGAAGCCGGGGTCGGTGATGTCCATGCCGATTCGCTTGACCAGCTCGTCCGGCCTCGTCGAACCGCCCGCGGCGAGGAAATCGAGGTAGTCGTCCACGAACGACGACCCGAGCTCCAGGTAGCGGTGGTACACCGACAGCGCCAGCAGATTGCCGTACGCGTACGCGTAGACGTAGCCCGGCGCGTGCATGAAGTGGCTGACGTAGCTCCACCACACCCTGTGCTCGTCGGTCAGGGTGAGGGCGTCGCCGAACATCGCCTGCAACTTCTCCTGGAACAGCTCACCCAGCTGCTCCGGTGAAAGCTCGCCTTCCTTGCGCCGCGCGGTGTGGATCGCGTCCTCGTATCGGTTAAAGGCAACCTGCCGGAAGACGGTGGCGAACGCGTCCTCGCACTGGTTGCACAGCATCGCCAGGCGGACCTTCGCGTCCTTCTCCTCGGACATGATCCGGTCGAACGTGAGCGCCTCGCCGAACACCGACGCGGTCTCGGCCAGCGTGAGCGGTGGATGGAAGTCGAACACGTGCTGCTTCGAAGCCAGACGGTCGTGCAGGCCGTGGCCCAGCTCGTGGGCGAGCGTGAGCGCATCCCGCAGCTTGCCGGTGAAGTTCAGGAGGACGTACGGGTGGTGGTGCGGCGTCACCGGCATGCAGTACGCGTTGCCCGCCTTGCCAGGGATCACCGGCGCGTCGATCCATCGCTTCTTGAAGAAGTCGTCGACCAGGTCGCCCGCGCGCTGCGAGAAGCGCCGGTAGGAGCCGAGGACGAGCTCGCTCGCCTCCTCCCACGACACCGCCCTCGTCGCCTCGCTGATGGGCGCGTACCGGTCCCACTCGTGCAGTTCGCCGACGTTGAGCAGCTTCCGCTTGACCCGGTAGTAGCGGACGCAGATGTCGTACCGGTTCGTGACCGCGTCGACCAGAGCCTGCACCGCCTCGTCGGACGTCTCGTTCGCCAGGTTTCTCGAGCTCAGCCACGTCGGGAACCGCCTCACGCGGTCGTCGATCGACTTCTCCTGGAGGATGACGTTGAAGATGTAGCCACGGGTGCGGATGTCGCCGCGCAGCGCCTCCGTGACCGCGTGGCTCGCGTCGCGGCGCACTTTCCGGTCCGGCTCGCGCAGCAGGTTCAGAGCTTCGTCGAGCGTCACCTCGCGGTCGTCGACGGGCACGCGGATGCGCGCGCAAAGCTCTTCGTACAGGCGGACCCACGACGCGTTGCCGACGGGGCTGAAGTCGGTGAGCACCCGCTCCTCCGGCTCCGAAAGCTGATGCGGCCGGAATCGGCGCTCGTGCTCCACGAAATGCCGGTACTTCACCGCCTCCGGATTCGCGTAGAGCTTCGAGGCCTGCTCGTCCGTGATCTTCGCGAGCTCGAGGGGGAAGAACACCAGGTGGACGCCGCGCTCGGCCGCGGCTTCGCGCACGCGCGCGAGCAACCGTCCTGCGGCATGGTCCTGCGTGTCCTGGCTGTGCAGCAGGAACGCGTAAACCTCAGGGCGCGCCGCGGACTCCTCGTAGTCGCCCAGCTCACGCATCATCTCGGCGAAGTCCTTCGGCTCCAGCGTCCCGATCCTGCCCTTGTATCTCGCCTCGAAGCTCTTCGCGCGGTCGAGCTCTCGGGCCAGCGCCTGCTCGATCTTCGGATCGTCAGGAGAGCTGAAGAGGTCGCTCAGGTCCCAGCGGACCGTCTCGGCGCCCGTCGATTTCGTCGCCTGGGCCATCAATCCGAGGATAACCGAGCCGCCAACTCGCGCACCCGCTGCGGATCCGGCCACCGGCCTGCGTACACGCCTTCGTTCACCGCCTCCGTGATGTCGGCCAGGAGCGCGGATCGCATGGCACGCTCGTACTCGAGTGGTGTCTCCGGAGGCGCCCGCCGCCGGCTCAGCCGGCGCTGCACCCGCTCGTAAAGGCGCAGCAGCTCGGATTCTCCACGGTGCGGTCTTCGCCGTGCCCTCCAGGAACGGCGGCGCAGCCACGCGTAGGCGATGACGGCGGCGAGGGCGATCGCGATGGCGGGTGGAATCGCCCCGAGCACACCCAGCGACCCGAGCACCGCTCCCGGCGCGCCCACGGTCAGGTGCGGCAGCAAACGGGCGATGCCGCCGGCCGCCCAGTGATTGGGAAACTTCGTCGCCGCGAGCGGATCCACGCCCGGCGTCGGGTCGACCGGCACCCAGCCGTGGCTCGGGAACCACACCTCGACCCAGGCGTGCGCGTCGTGCTCGCGGACGACCGCCTGGTTGAGGACGGGGTCGTAGTCGCCCGTCGCGTAGCCGGTCGCGATCCGCGCGGCGATGTCGAGGCTTCGCAGCAACAGGGTCAGCGCCGTCGCGAACTGCTCGCAGTAGCCGGCCTTGACGTCGAAGAGAAACCAGTCGACCGGGTCCCGGCCGGAGGGCACGGGCGGCAGGTCCAGCGTGTAGCGATAGTTGCGCTGGAGATAGGTCGTCAGCGCCATGACGGCGTCGTAGAGGTTGGTGGAGTTCCGCGTCTCGTCGACGGCAAGCTGCCTTGCGCGAGTCGACAGCGCCGTCGCGTCCGTGTATTCGCCGCCGATGCCGGCGGCCTCCAGCTCATCCGAGCGCAGCGCGTCGGGTGAAAGGTTGGGCAGGTATGAGACCACCGAATACGTCTGGCCTGGCTGAAGCTGCTGCGGCGTATGGAACGTCCCGTACGCGTCTTCACGAAGCGCCGCGACCGGGGCGTAAAGACTCGCGATCGGATACGCCGCATCCAGGACCCCGGGCAGCGGCCGCAGGACTCTGAAGGTCTGCACGAACGTGCCGAGGTTGTCGGGCGGCGCCGGCGGCAGGAATCGGGGCGGCACGTAAGGCTGCGTCTCGCGGTAGCCCTGCTGCGAGGCCGTCCACAGGCCGTTGTCATAGTGGTCGAAGACGAGGCCGCGCCAGTACGCCGGCGCGCCGGTGCGGACATACATCACCGGGGCGTCGCCCAGGCGGCCGCGGAAGTGGAGGTCGACGCTGTTGGTGGCGCCCGTCGGTTCGCCCGCGAGCTGCACGAGCGGGAGGGCCGCGCTTTCCATGCCGCCGTGGAAACCGTTGAAGTTGGGCAGCGAGATGACCAGCGGCGAGCTCGCGAGGCCGGATGGCTGCGGGATGACGATGAACAGGGCCACGCCCAGCCCAAGCGCCGAGAGCACGAGGACGGCGACCGGACGCACCGGACCGGCCATCTCCGCAGCGATGCGCCGGAGGTGAGAGCCCATCCAGAACCCGATCAGGCACAGCGTCCACAGCGCGAGGAGGACCCCGAACGCGTAGTCCCACGCGTAGACCGCGGCCAGGTACATGAGCGCGAGGCTGATCCAGAGACTCGAGTAGCAATTGCGTCGCGTCTTGAGGTCGAAGCTCGTGACCGCCACCAGCAGGACGGCGAAGTTGGCCTGCGGCATGACGCCGCCGAAAACCGCAAGCGTCGAGTCGGCGACGATGTAGAAAAGGGCGCCGAAGATGGCCGCGGCGAGGAACGCCTGACGCCAGAAGGTCCTCTTCCGGTTCCGCTCGCGGTAGCTCACGACGTGGCCCCACGCCGCAAAGGCCAGGCCGGCAAAAGGCAGGACGTAGTCCTGGCCGTAGAGCGCGACCGCCAGCGCGGCGACCGCGAAGCCGGAAAAGACGAACGCCCGGGCCTCAAGCGAATGCTCGACGGGTGAGCCCGGCAGGCGCAGGCCGCGCCTCAGATCGGCCATGCCGTCCCCACACGCTCGTACCCGACGTCCTCTTCGGCGTGAGCGTCGCCGACCAGCCAGTTCCGGCGCGCACCCGGCCGGAGCAGGGCCGGATCGGCCGTGATCACGACGTCAGCGGCCTGCGCATCGCCGAACTCCACCGCCGGATATCGCGCCAGCCATTCCAGGACCTCCCAGATGTCGCGCGTCTCGAGCACGCCCGCCAGCTCGACGCGGCCGCCGTCGCGGAGACAGTCCCAGGCCTCCGAGGCGGCGATGCGCGCGACCTGGTCGGCGATCTCGGCCGACGGCGGTCTGGGGTCGACGGAGATCGCGAGGGTTTGCACTCCAGGCGGCTCGTACTCACGCACAACGAGCTGCCCGTGTCGCGCGCTCGCCCTCCAATGGATCCGTCGCAAAGAGTCCCCCGCACGGTACTCACGCACACCGAAGAGCTCACTGCCCGACCCTGCGCGAGGCGCGGGCACGCTCGCCTCGACCTCACGGGTCTCGCGGCGCTCGGCGAGGGAGGCGAACTTCGGCAGCACCAACGCCACCTCGGCGTCGGGCAGGTTTCGAGATCCGGCGAAGAGACCCAGCGGATCGCCGGTGCCCAGGCGCCAGCCGCGGGCCTGGACGGCGCCGCGCGGCAGCGTGTCGGCCCATCTCACGACCGACCGGCCGTCTGCGGTCACCACGCCGGTCCCGACACCGATCGGCCTTCCCCCGATCTCCCCCGTCGCCCACGCCGGCCCGCGCCGGCCCCTGCGGGCCCGGAAACCGATCTCGAGGCCCATGGCGTCGCCCTCGAACAGCGGCGGCACGTGCGGGCTTCGGCGCAACACCGGGTCGCGCAGCTCCTCCGCGGGAGACCCTGGTCCCGGCCGGCTCTGGTGGACCGCCAGGCTCACGGTCACGCCGCGCCGGTTCCACGCGGCGTACACGAACGCGGCCGGGATCAGCGCCAGGAGCCAGAGGGCGAGCAGGAACAGCCACGTGACCTCTGACGTCGCGGCGAAAAACGTCAGCGCCAGAAACAGCCCCACGGCGCCCGCCACCCGGGCTGTCGGGATCACGGCCGCGCTCTACCTCTGCCTGAGCGGCGGAACCGGCAGCGAAGCCAGGATTTCGGCCAGCATGCCGGCCGCATCGGCCCGGCCGCGCATGCCAAGGCGGTGCGCCAGGACGGGCGCCGCCAGAAGCTTGACGTCGTCCGGGAGGACAAAGTCGCGGCCCTCGAAGAGGGCCCACGCCTGGGCGGCGCGCTGCAGGTAGACGCCGGCGCGCATGCTCGCCGGCAGCAGCACGTCCTGCCGGTCACGGATGGCATGGAGGAGGGCCACCACATATGTCCTGATGGCCGGCGCGGCCACGACCCGCAGACAAGCCTCCTGCAGCTCGATGACTTCGCGGACGTCGATCACCGACGCGAGCTCGGAGATGGGGTCGCCATGCTCCCGCCTCGCCAGGACCTCGAGCGCCTCCTCGTCCGTCGGGGGTCCCATCTCCGCGGCGAGGACGAAGCGGTCGAGCTGCGACTCCGGCAGCGGGTAGGTGCCGTGAAATTCGGCGGGGTTCTGGGTCGCCACGACGAAGAATGGACGCTCGAGCGCCCTCGTCGTGCCCTCGACCGTGACCTGTCCCTCGCCCATCGCCTCGAGCAGCGCCGACTGCGTGCGCGGGGTCGCGCGGTTGACCTCGTCGGCCAGGACGATGTTGGCGAAGACTGGGCCGGGCAAGAACTCGAACGTCAGGTCTTTCTGGTTGAAGACGCTCGACCCGGTGATGTCCGAGGGCAAGAGGTCAGGGGTGCACTGGATGCGCCGGAAGGTCCCGCCGACGGACATCGCGAGGGCGCGGGCGAGCATCGTCTTGCCGGTGCCGGGAAGGTCCTGGAGCAGCACGTGTCCGCCGGAGACGAGGCCCGCGATGGCCAGGCGGACGACGCGGTCCTTGCCGACGATGACGCGGTGGACGTTCTTCTCGACGCGCTCCAGGAGCTCGGCCGCGCGCCGAGGTTGGAGCGAGGGCTGCTGGGACGCCGCCATGGCGTGTCAGTCTAGATGCGCGATACCTTCAGACTGTCCGGACAAACTGGACATGTCGTCGACCGGGACCTGAGATTGTCCGGACAATCGCAGGAGTCGGGCTCTACCCCGCGGGCGGCAAGCCGCTTAAGGACGGCACGCTAAAGCGCGCTTCGCCTACTGAGCGCCGATCATTCGCGAGATCACCTCGCTCAGGTTGGGCCCACCCTTGCCGAACGGCACCGAATGGACGCGGTGCGCGTACACCATCTCCGCGACCTCGCTCACGTGGTTCACGTCGACCTCTTCGTCGCTGTCGTATGCCGCTTTCGCCTGTGCCGCTCGGGCGCAGACCAGGTCGGACCGATGTCCGTCGACCTCGAGCGCGATCGAGATCTGCGCGATCAGCCGCAGGATCTCCCGCGGCAGGTTGACCTCGGGGAACGTGCCGATGGCTTCGGAGATCCGCGACTTCACCACCTGCTCCGACTCGGCGTGGGTCTGAGTGAACTTGTTCGGGTCGTCCTCCCACTGCGCGCGCTTTTCGACGATCGCGACACGCTTGTCCAGGTCCCGGATGCCTTCGACGTCGACGCAAAGGCCGAACCGGTCGAGCAGCTGCGGCCGCAGCTCGCCCTCCTCCGGGTTCATCGTGCCGACGAGGATGAATCGCGACGGGTGAGACACCGACACGCCCTCGCGCTCCACGGTGTTGATGCCCATGGCCGCGGCGTCGAGCAGCACGTCGACGATGTGGTCGTCGAGGAGGTTCACCTCGTCGACGTAGAGGATGTTGCGGTTCGCCTCGGCCAGCACGCCCGGCTCGAAGCGGCGCGAACCCTCCTTGAGGGCCGCTTCCAGGTCGATGGTCCCGACCACACGGTCCTCGGAGGCGTTGATGGGCAGCTCGACGACCCGCATCCGCCGGGTGGCCACCGGCAGGGGACCGGCGGCCGCGCGTTCGCGGCAGTCGAGGCACCAGTCCTCGGGGTCGTCGGGGTGACAGCCGAAATGGCAGCCCTCGACCACCTGCTGCTCGGGCAGCAGCCGCGCCAGGGCACGCACCGCGGTCGACTTCCCCGTCCCCTTCTCGCCACGGATCAGAACGCCGCCGATGGTGGGGTTGATGGCGTTGAGGACCAGGGCCAGCTTCATCTGGTCCTGGCCGACGATGGCGGTGAAGGGATATGAGTAGCGGTCGATGGCCATTGGCTTCGCGACGATATTACCGACCGCCTATTGGCAGGTCAGCTTGGTGACGTCGATGTTGAAAGTCCAGCCGTAATAGAGCCTGGCGAGCTGGTATCCGTTCGACTCCTGGGCACGCGAAGCATGGTTGGCTTTGAGGTCGTCGCAGACGGCGGACTCGACCTGGCCCTCGGTCGGGACCAGACCCAGGCCGAGCACGCTGGCGCTAACGCTCGCGTAGTACTGCCAGGCGCGCACGTTGAGGGCGCCGTTGCTGCACGTCAGCGGCAGCGCGTTTCCGTCCGAGGTCAGGACGATGGACCTGGTGCACAGGTTGGCGACCGGGAGATCGCTCGCCGGCGAAAGGACCTGCTGGGGCACCGGCGCCTCGTCGCCGGACGACGAGGGCATGGCGGAGACGCCGGCCGAGACGGTCGGGCTCGGCGAAGGGCTCGACGTCGCCGTCTCCGGCGACCCGCAGGCCAGGACGGTGAAAACCGCGACGAGGCTACCGGCTGCGGCCCAGCTCCCTCTCGACCGCGGTCGCGATCTCGTCCCGGGACAGGTCATAGAGCCCGTAATAATGCGCCCCCATGCGCTCCGCCAGGTCGGCGCAGGCGTTGATCGCGTACGTCTGATACATCGGCGCGACGCGCGCCAGGTGCTGGACCGAAGGCAGATGGCTGTAGTCGCGAGCGGAGTCGATGACCAGCGAATCGATGTTTTCCGCCTCGATCAGCGCCGCGACCTTTTGCGCTTCGACCAGCGGCTCCTCCTTGAACATCGAGATGTTTCCGCGACCGTCGCTGATCAGGACCAGGAGCGGACGGATGGTCGGGTCGCGCAGCAGCTCTGTCTTGACGACCTTGTAGCCGGCCATGAGCCCGTGCGTCAGCGGCGTCGTGCCACCGACCGACAGGCGCTCCAGCCTCCGCCGGGCCAGCGAGACGCTGGAGGTCGGCCGCATCACGACCTCGGCGGTCCGGTTCTTGAAGATGACGACGGCGACCCGGTCGCGCCGCACGTAGGCGTCCTGGAGCAGGGACAGGATGGCACCCTTGGTCGCGGCCATCCTCTGCTCCGCGTCCATGGACGCCGACGCGTCGACGACGAAGACGATCAGGTTGCCGACCTTGCGCTCGCGCACCTTCTGGCGCAGGTCCTGGCGCTCGAGCATCAGCCGTTCGCCATGGCGCCGTCCTCTTTCCTTTTGCAGTGGGGCGGCCGCGCGCACCGTCGCATCGATCGCCAGGTCGTTGACCTTCTCCTTGGGCGCCGCGCGGACGTAGCGGCCGCGGCGGTCGGGCGTCTGGCTGGCGGCGCGTTTGCCGCCTTGCTTGCGCACCCGCCGCTGGCGCGGCAGGTCGATGCGGCGGAGGTTGAAGGTCTGCAGCGCCTCCGGCGCCGACTCCTGGCCGCTCGAGCCGCCGGCGGTGACGCCCGTGTCCGCACCCGCCGACTGCTGGCCGGTCTCGGACGAGCTGGCGGCCTGGTCGGACGTGGCCTCGGTGGTGGCGTTGCTGTCCGACGCCTGCGGGTCGCCGGCCTCCGACTCGGACGGCTCCGAGCCTTCCTGCTGCTCGCCGTGCTCGGCCGCGGTAGTGTCGTCCTCGTCGCGGCGCACCGGCTGGCGGGCACGGTGGGCCAGGGCGAGCGCGGCCGCGTCGTAGATGTCGTCTCGAGACGGCGTGTTGTGCCGGCGGTAGGCGGCAAGGGCGCGCGAGGCGTGATCGATGACCACATCCGCCCGATGGCCGAGGACCTCGGCCTCGACACAGATCGAGGAGATGAGGCGCGCGTGCCTGGCGGTGATGCTCACACCCTTGACCCGCGCGATCGCCTCGCCGATCGCCCGGCCCAGGTTCGCGTCCGCGGCCGCGAACTCCGCGGCGAACTCGTGGTCGCCACGCTTGAACGCCGCGTCGCGCTCGGCGATGAGGACGCGCTCGTCAGGGTCACGGATGCCTTCCACGTCGACGCACAGGCCGAAGCGGTCGAGCAGCTGCGGTCTCAGCTCCCCCTCCTCGGGGTTCATGGTGCCGACGAGGATGAAGCGCGACGGATGCGTGAACGACACGCCCTCGCGCTCGATGACGTTGACGCCCATCGCCGCGGCGTCGAGCAGCACGTCGACGAGGTGGTCGTCGAGCAGGTTGACCTCGTCGACGTAGAGGATGTTGCGGTTCGCCTCCGCGAGAACGCCCGGCTCGAACCGCTTCGTGCCGGTGCGCAGCGCGGCCTCGATGTCGATCGTGCCGACCACGCGGTCCTCGGAAGCGTTGATCGGCAGCTCGACCACTCGCATGCGGCGCTTGTGGTGCGGAAGGGTGCCCGCGGCGTGGAGACGCGCCCGGCAGTCATCACACAGCGCCTCGACGTCGTTCGGGTCGCACCCGAAGTGGCATCCCTCGACGACGTCGTGTTCGGGAAGCAGCCTGGCGAGGCCGCGCACCGCGGTCGACTTGCCGGTTCCCTTCTCGCCGCGGATCAGCACGCCGCCGATCGTGGGCACGATCGCGTTGAGGATCAGCGCCAGCTTCATCGAGTCCTGGCCGACGATCGCGGTAAACGGGTAGGAGTGCCGGTCGAGGATCACGCTCATGGCGATATCCCGAGTTTAGGTAGCCAGCAACTCCTTCAGACCGGCGCTGTCGCGGATGGGGTCGAGGTCGGGATCACGCCGGGCGAGAGCCACGAGATCGGGTTTGGCCTCGAAGCTCTGGCGCAGGAGCGGCAGGGCGTCGTCGGCCCGGTCGACCAGGGCGTAGAAGCAGGCCAGGTTGTAGGCCGCGATCGCCCGCTCCTTGTCGCTGTCGAAGGCGGCCGTCTCGAGCTGGTAACCCCACTTCGCCGCCGCCTCCGCCCGCCTCCTGTCGCCCCGCTCGAGGTGCAGCCACATGAGGTGCACGCCGACGTGCCCGCCGACGCCCGGCACGATCATCCACGCCTGGGCGTCTGGCTCGCGGGGATGGGGCCTGGCGAGGTCCTCCTCGGTGCACGCCTCGACCGCCGACTGGACTGCGAGCCATGACTCGGCCGCCAGCGCCTTGACCTCGTCCGCCGGGCGGTCGCGATTCTCCGCGTAGAAGATCGCGTTCTGGGCGTCGTCGTCGACCGAGGGCGGGGGCTCGGCGCCGGTGCGCACGGCGTCCAGCGTGCGCGCGGCGCGGAACCGCCACGACGCGAGGTGCGCAAGGTGGTCCTTGGCGTACCAGCGCCCACTCTGGTCGGGCGGGGCATCGACGCACATCGCCTCGAGCTCGGACTCACGTGCGCGCGCCTCGGCGACAGCCCTGAGGATCTTTGCCTTCAAACCGTCAGGCCTGGGTCGGGACGAGCCCCTTGACCATGTCGCGTTCCTGGATCAGCTCCTGGGTCGTCGTCCAGAGGCGGTCCTTGGCGTCACCGTCGTGCTCCAGGTCCGTCACCACCTCCCAGCGCTCGCCGTCCGACCGCACGGGGAAGCCGAACTGCAGACCCTCCGGGATGCCGTACTCGCCGTGGCTCACGACCGCCAGCGAGTGCCAGTCGCCCCACGGGGTCGGCGTCCGGATGCTGAGCACAGAGTCGACGACGGCGTTGGCCGCCGAGGCGGCCGACGACGCTCCGCGGGCCTCGATCACCGCTGCGCCGCGCTTCTGCACGGTCTCGATGAACTTGCCCTTGAGCCAGCCGTGGTCGTCGATGACCTCGAACACCGGGATCTGCGCGATTCGCGCGTTGCGGGCGTCCGGGTACTGGGTCGTCGAATGGTTGCCCCAGATCGTCACGTTCGACACCGCCGCCACCGGCGCCTTCGCCTTCTTCGCCAGCAGCGTGCGCGCGCGGTTCTCGTCGAGGCGGGTCATGGCGAACCAGCGGTCGTCTGGGAGGTCCGGAGCGTTCATGCGCGCGATGTAGCAGTTGGTGTTGCACGGGTTGCCGACCACGAGGATGCGGATGTCGCTGGCCGCGGCCTTGGCGATCGCCTTGCCCTGGGGGCCGAATATGCCTCCGTTGACGGAGAGGAGGTCGCTCCTCTCCATGCCCTGCTTGCGCGGCACCGAACCGACGAGCAGCGCCCAGTTCGCGCCCTCGAACGCCACCTCGGCCTTGCTCGTCGCCTCGATGCCGGCGAGCATCGGGAACGCGCAGTCGTCGAGCTCCATGGCCACGCCCTCGAGCGCCTTCATGGCGGGCTCGATCTCGAGCAGGCGCAGGACGATCGGCTGCTCGGCGCCGAACATCTGTCCGGACGCGATGCGGAAGACCAGCGCGTACCCGATCTGGCCGGCCGCGCCGGTGACGGTCACCTGGATGGGGACCCGCCCGCTCATCTCAGGAGAAATGCTATCGGCTGGCGAAAACGGTGGGGGCGACGGCGAAGATCGCAACCGTGGCGACTGCTGAAGCGATGAGTACGACCACTCGTAGGATGCGGCGCCCCATGCAGGTGAAACGTGGGATCCGGGAGGATCGTTACCGGAAGCCTTCGCCCTCCGGCTCGAACACCTCGTCCTCGGCCAGCCGCCGGGCGAAGCACAGAAAGCCGGTGTGGGCCACCATCCGGTGGGACGGGCGCATGCTCCGGCCCCGCACCGTCCAGCCCCGCTGTAGGAGCTCGAACGCCTCGAGCATGCCGAAGCCGCGAAGCTCGCGCAGGCAGTCGAAGAAGCGCTGCACCTGGCTCACGTTCGGGCAGTGGGCGAACACGATTCCTCCCGGCCGCAGCGCCGCCTTCACCGCCCCCGCCGCCTGCCACGGCTCCGGCAGGTCCAGGAGGGCGCGGTCCATCTCGGTCTCCTCCACCGACCCGGCGTAGACGTCGCCCAGCTTCAGCGTCAGGTTGGAGGGCAGCTCGCCGAGTGTCTCGACGATCGCCCTCTTGGCGGCTTCCAGGAACTCCTCCCGAGCCTCGTAGCTCACGACCTCGCCGCGCTCGCCCACGGCCCGAAGCGCCGCCATCGTCAGCGCGCCCGTGCCCGTTCCCGCCTCGAGCACCCGCGCGCCCGGGCAGACGTCGGCCGCGACGAGGATCGCCCCGAGGTCTTTGGGGTAGATCGGCTGCGTCTGGCGGCGGCGGCCGGTGACCTGCTCGGCGAACGTCGGCCTTACGGCGAGCAGCCGGGCGCCGAGCTGCGTGGTGACGACCACGCCCTCGGGCCGGCCGATCAGGTCGTCGTGCTGGATCAGCCCTGAGTGGATGGAATGCCGCTCGCCCTTGCGGAGGCGAACGCGGTGACGGCGGCCGGCCTTGTCGACCAGGACGATCAGGTCGCCGTCGGCGAGGGGCCTGCCGTTCACCGCTTGTGCGCGCGGATCAGCGCGTGCCAGTACGCATGCCACAGCCTTCCCTCGCGCCATTCCGGATGGAGCTGCTCTCGGGCCTTGCCTGTCGCCCCATCGATCGCATGCGCCAGCTCCGCGCGGAGCTCCGGTGCCACGTTCTGGTTGTCCATCCACTCTTCGTAGTTCCAATCCATCTCGCGGGCCCGTGCGCTCTCCACCTCGAAACCGGCCTCCAGGAGTCTGCTCGCCCACTCTTCGACGGTCAGCGAGCGGATGTGCGACGGATCACGCCTGACCTCAACCTCATGGAGCACGTCCCGGGCGGGCGCCGGCGGCGCGCAGTCGATGAACGCCGCGTCGCGGTCGTGCTTCAGGACGCGGTAAGCCTCGGCGAGGAAGCCGTCGACGTCGGGGAAATGATGCGGCGCCGCGCGGACGACGTAGACGTCGAAGGTCTCCTCGGCGAACGGCAGACGCGCAGCGTCGCCGATGACCCAGTCGACGTTGTGGATCTGCCTCTCCGCGGCCACTCGGCGCGCCTCGTCGAGCATCTCGCGCGTCAGGTCGAGCCCGATCACCCGCCGCACCCGGGGCGCGAGCGCGAAGGCGGTGTTGCCGGTGCCCGTGGCGACGTCGAGCACGAGGTCTCCCGGCCTGGGCCGCGTGAGGTCGACGACCTCCTGCAGCTGCGCCTCCGAAGCGTGATATGCCGACCGCGCGTAGCGGCTGGCGACGTTGCGGAAGCTGTCCCGGACGTCAGGACCGCTCATCCCTCGCCCATCAACCACGGCCTGACGAACGCGAGCCAGGCGAGTCCGCCGGGCGCGATCCACACGACGAGCACGCCCACGGCGACCGCCCACTGCAGCCACACCGCGGCGCCGGCGTTCTGGACGACGATGCTCAGGATGATGGCGGGCAGGACGCAGGTCGCGACGAAGAAAAGGATGAAGCCGATCGTCTGGCGGGAATCGCGCAGGAACCGCCGGCGGTAGTTCAGCCGCACCGGTGTCTTCAACGCCAGGAAGCGTCGCCTGCTGCGCACGGTGTCCAGCACCGAGTACACGATGATCAGCGCGAGCGTGACGCCCAATGTGACCGCCGTCGCGATGGCGGGTGGGTGGATCCATCCGAGGAAGATCGCGGCGTCGATCAGAAGGAACGCGAAGAACGGCATCAGGACGGCGAGGTCGAGGCGGTCGGCGGGGCCGCGCCGGCCCGAGAGGTGCCGGTAGGTCTGACGGTAGAGGTTGTCCATCACGACCTCCTCCGAAGGGTCGGTCCTGGCGGCCGTCTCGAGAATGTTTCTAGCCTCGTCGGTGCGCCCCTGCTTGCCCAGACACCGCCCGAGGTCGTTGAGGGCCATGGCGTCGCCTGGGTCGACCCTCACCGCCTGGCGGAACCAGGCTTCGGCCTCCTTCTTGCGTCCCTGCTTCATCTCCAGGGCGCCCATCACGAGGTAGCCGTCCGTCCAGCCTGGGGCCAGCCTGATCGCCTCCGCCGCGGCGGTCTCGGCCTCCTTCCACTCGCCCCATTCGATCGCCGCCCGGCCTCGGGCGGCGTGGGCGACCTCGTTGTGCGGATTCAAACGAACAGCCTCGCGGCCGGCTTTCAGCGCGGCGTGCGCACGGTCGAGCGCCAACAGGACCAGCGACCTCAAGGTGTGCGCGTCCGCGGAATCAGGGGTCGAGCGGATCGCCCGGTCGGTCTGCTTGAGCGCCGCGGTCAGGTAGCCCTGCTGCGCGAGCGCCCACCCTCGCAAGAGGCTCGCCTCACCGTCTTCCGGTTCGCGCGCGAGCTCCTGCAGCGCCTCCTGCGGCCGCTTTGCCTGGAGGAGGACGCGCGCCCGGTCAAGCGCCGCCGACTGTTCCATTGCTCCTACCTTTCGTCAACCATCGGAAGGGCCGAGTCCTCTTCGTCCAAGGCCAGGCCGCGAGCCAGACAGGGAAGGCCACGACGATCGCCAACGACGGCACGAGGGCCGGCACGCCCAAACCGACCGCGACGATGGCGATCACCACGGCGGGGATGGCGAAGGTGACCACGAACGCTGCGGTCGCCAGCCAATGGTCGCGGTAGAAGCGCCGAAGATAGAGCGCACGCGTTCCGGTCCTCACGCTGCGGAACCGAGCGCGGTTGCGCACGAAGTCGGTGACCGCATAGGCGACGATCAGCGGCACGGCCAGTCCCGCCGCGGCGTAAGTGACGTAGGAGGGCACACGGATCCAGCCGAGGATGAAGGCAACCATCAACACCCCCGCCAGCATCGTCGGCCCGCCGAGCATGATGTCCAGGCGGTCGAGACCGGCGCCCGCGACATGGGCCCTTGTCACGTCGTAGAGGTTGTCGACGATCGGTTTGTTCGACGGGTCCAGTCGGACCGCCTCCTCCAGCAACCTCACCGCTTCGGTGCGCGGCTTGAGGCGCGGCATTGTGGCGGCGATGTTGTTCAGGACCCACGGACTGCTCGGATCGAGGCGCAACGCTTCGCGAAGTCGCGCCTGCGTGTTCCCTCGCCGACGCCGTTTTGCTTCGACCAGGCCCAGGAGGTTGTGGGCCTCGGCCCACTCCGGCGCGAGTCGCAGCGTCTCCTGGGCCGCCGTCTCTGCAAGCTTCCACTTCCCGTCCGCGATCGCAGAGCGCGCGAGCGTGTATTGGAAGGTCACCGTGTCAGGGGCCAGCCGCACCGCCTCCAACGCCGCCGCGACGCTGTCTTTGGAGCGGCCGAGGTCGTACAGAACGTCGGCTCTGAGGGCGTGCGGCTCGGGCACCTCGGGGAGCAAAGCGATCGACGTCTCGACCTCCTTCAGCGCGGAGCGCGCGTCGTCCTTGTAGAGATAGGCGGCCGCGGAGAGATACCTGGCGGCGCCATCCTCTGGCAGCGCGGCCAGCATGCGCAGCGCGTCGTCGTAACGCCTGGCCTCGATCAGCAGCTGGGCCCTTTGCAGAGCGCCGGCCTCTTGGTCCACTGCGAATATGATCGGACGGCCGGTGAGCAAAGCCACGGTCCGGTGGAAGGGCGCGAAAGTCGGTTTCGAGATCCACTCGGAGTCCGGCCACACCGCCGACATCGACGAAGGCGCTCCCTACGGTGACGACGGGGCGATGCGGCCCACCGAGATGCTGCTCGGGGCGCTTGCCGGCTGCACAGGCGTCAACGTCGTCCTGCTGCTCAAGAAGTACAAGCAGCCGCTGCGCGCGCTGGAGGTCGAGGTCGACGGCGAGCGCGAGGAAGAGTGGCCGAAAGCCTTCACGAGGATCCGCATCACTTTCCACACGGTATGGGACGGCAAGACCGACAAGGACCTGGTCGACAAGGCCATCGAGCTCGCCTGCAACCGCTACTGCCCGATCCACGCCACGCTGTCGCGCGGCGTCAAGATCGAGCACCACCGCAGGGACGCCTGAACCCACAACAACCCGCGATTGGCCGGACACTCGTGGGTTTTGCAGGGCGGGAATGCGCGATTGTCCGGACAATCTCGACGGCGGGCCGCGCGACGCCTAGATCAACCCGGCGCCGAGCCCCTCAGCGAACTGTTTCGCGGCCGCCCCGTCGAACAGGCCGAACTTCATACGCGTGAGCTTGTTGCCGGTGACGTCGGTGACGTCGACCGCGTGGTAGAGCATCACGCGCCTCGCCGGCAGGGCGCGCAGCTCCGACCGGGGAATCTCGGCCGCGATCTTGCCCTCCGGCCGCTCGACCACGCCGTCTTGCTTGACCCCGAGAATCAGGAATCGTTTGCTCGTTAGCACGAGCGGCTGCTGCTTCGGCACCGTCATGACGCTGAGCATGCCCAGGCTCGCGATCGCCGTGACGGCGGCGAGAGCCGCGCTCTTGCCGACGTTCCACCTGCCGACCACGGCCATGGCCGTCGCGTCCACCGTCTCCCCCGGCTGCAGCACAGACGCCGCCGCCGCGGCGATCTCCTCCTTCTTGCCCACGGCCCGAGAGATTATCCGTCGCCTCCGATCGCGGCATTTGTGAAGGTCGGCATAGAATTAATCCGTCCCCCGCAAGCCCCCCAGATGGAGGCCGCCCGAGGCACTTGCTCGACAGCTACGTCCCACTTCTGATCTTCGCCCTCCTGGTCCTGGGGCTGATCGGGGCGTTGGTGACGCTCAGCTTCGTTCTCGGCCCCTCCAAGCCGTACCGCAAGAAGCTCGCCCCATACGAGTCGGGCATCATCCCCGACACGCCCGCCGTCCGGCGCCTGTCGGTGCGCTTCTACCTGACGGCGATGCTGTTCATCATCTTCGACGTCGAGGCCGTTTTCTTCTACCCGTGGGCGGTGCTGCTGCGCCAGCTCCGCTGGTTCGGCCTCATCGAGATGCTGATCTTCATCGGCATCCTGCTCATCGCCCTCGCCCACATCTGGCGCAAGGGAGGGCTGGATTGGGAATAGAGGCCGCCGTCGAGTCGCTCGGCAACCACTTCCTGACGACGACGCTGGGCAAGATCGTCGGCTGGGGTCGGGGCAACTCGGTGTGGCCGGCGCAGTTCGGCCTCGCGTGCTGCGCGATCGAGATGATCCACACCGCCACGGCCGGGGTCGACATCGCCCGCTTCGGCTCGGAAGCGATGCGCGCCTCGCCGCGCCAGGCGGACCTGATGATCGTCTCCGGCCGGGTCTCCCAGAAGATGGCGCCGATCCTGCGCACGATCTACGACCAGATGCCGGAGCCGAAATGGGTGATCTCCATGGGCGCGTGCGCCTCGACCGGCGGAGTGTTCAACAACTACGCCCTGCTCCAGGGCGTCGACAAGGTCGTGCCGGTCGACGTCTACATCCCAGGCTGCCCGCCGCGACCCGAAGACCTGTTGAACGCGCTGATGATCCTGCAGGAGCGGATCAAGGCCCAGGGAATAACTCCTCGCCAGTGATCCCGGACACCCTAGTCGTCGACCGAGGCGTCACCGCGGGCGACGATTGGTTGACGGTCGCCGCCGAGAACATCCACGAGGCGCTGGCCGGACTCAAAGCCGGGGGTTACACGCTGCTCGTCTTCCTGACGTGTGTCGACCACCTGCTCGACTCGTCCCGAACCTTCCCTGCGCGGTACGAGCTCGTGTACCAGCTCCGAAACATGGAGACGCGCGAGCAGGTCCGCGTCCGGACCTTCGTCGACGGCGACCCGCCGCGGATCGAATCCGTGCAGGACCTGTTCCCTCCCGCCAACTGGGACGAGCGCGAGACCTACGACTTCTTCGGCGTGGTCTTCGAGAACCATCCCGACCTGACCCGCATCCTCATGCCCGACGACTGGGTTGGCCATCCGCTGCGCCGGGATTATCCGGTCGGCGGCGAGCCGGTCGAGTTCTCCGAAGAGCACGAGCTGTGGCAGACGCCACCGGAGAAGGCGTGACCACCGAGATCGGCCAGGGCATGACCATCACGCAGACCGGCCAGTCCGGTGCGTTCGGCGGCGAGCTCCTGACCATCAACTTCGGCCCGCACCATCCCTCGACGCATGGCGTGCTCCGGCTGATCGTCGACCTCGACGGCGAGCAGGTCCGGCGTGTGAAGCCCATCATCGGCTACCTGCACACCGGCATCGAAAAGCAGGCCGAGGCGCTGCGCTGGCAGCAGGCCGTGGTCGTGACCGATCGCCACGACTACCTGTCGCCCCCGATCAACAATCTCGCCTACGCCCTCGCGGTGGAGAGGCTGATGGGCGTGGAGGTCCCGCCTCGCGCGGAGGCGCTGCGGGTGATCATGTCGGAGCTCACGCGCATCGCCTCCCACCTCGTCTGGCTGGGCACGAGCGGCATCGAGCTCGGGGCGTCGTCGATGCTGATGTACTGCTTCCGCGAGCGGGACACGATCCTCGACATGAACGAGGAGATCTCGGGCTTTCGCATGCACACCTCCTACATCCGGCCGGGTGGCGTGATGGCGGACGCCACGCCCCGCTTCCTGGACATGCTCGACCGGTTCACGCACACGATGCCGGGCAACATCGACGAGTACGAGGCCCTTCTGACCGACAACCCCATCTGGCGGCGGCGCACGATGGACGTCGGCCGGCTCTCCGCCGACGACGCGAAGGTGCTGGGCGCGTCGGGTCCGATGCTCCGCGGTTCCGGCGTCGCGTGGGACTTGCGCAAGGCGATGCCGTATTCCGGCTACGAGAAGTACGACTTCGAGGTCGCGACCTCTGATCGCTGCGACTGTTACGGCCGCTACCTGATCCGCATCCAGGAGATGCGCGAAGCCGTGAAGATCCTCCGTCAGGCGTTGGACAGGCTGCCTGACGGCCCGGTCAACGTCGACGACCGGAAGATGCTGCCACCGCCGCGCGAGGAGCTCGAGACGTCGATGGAAGCCGTCATCCACCATTTCAAGCTCTTCACGGAGGGTTACTCGGTGCCGCCCGGCGACGTGTACGTGGCGGTGGAATCGGGCCGCGGCGAGAACGGCTGCTACGTGGTCAGCGACGGCACCCACAAGCCGCGCCGCGTCAAATTCCGCTCCGCGTCGTTCGTCAATCTCCAGGCCCTCGAGCGCATGGCGCTGAACCACATGGTGGCGGACCTGGTCGCGATCATCGGCACCGCCGACACCGTGCTCGGGGACGTCGACCGCTAGATGCCCTCCCTTTCCGAGCACGTGATGGAAGAGATCCGGGCTCTGCCGCCACAGTTCCCCGACGTGCGCACGGCGGTCATGCCGGCCCTCGACCTGGCGCAGGAGGAGCTCGGCTACCTGACGCCGGAGGCGATGAGCGAGGTGGCGACCGCGCTGAACCTGGACCCGGGCTACGTCGAGGGCGTCGCCACCTTCTACACGCTGTTCCACACCGAGCCGGTCGGCAAGCACCGCATGTACCTCTGCACGAACATCTCCTGCAAGCTGCGCGGCGCCGACGAGCTGCTCGAGCACGCGATGCGCGCGGTGGGGGTCAAGGACTTCGAGCAGGTGAGCTCCGACGGGCTCTTCAGCGTCGAGGCGGTGGAATGCCTCGGCGCGTGCGAGTACGCGCCGGTCATGCGCCTGGACCATGCGTACCACCACGACCTGACGGCCGGCAAGATCGACGCCCTGATAGCGGAACGCCGCTCTCCCTTGCCCTTGCGAGAGGGCCAGGGTGAGGGGCCGAAACCTGCAGCAGCGGTGAAGGCGCCACGCGCCCCGCGAAAGAAGAAGTCCGATGCCTGAGCTCCGAGGCACCACCCGCGGCCCCGTCCTGACCCGCTGGTTCGGCACCGAGAACCTGCACAGTCTCGACGTCTATGAAGGCCTGGGCGGGTACGGCGCCATGCGCAAGGCGCTGACCACGATGACCCACGAGCAGATCGTCGACGAGGTCAAGGCCTCGGGCCTCCGCGGGCGGGGTGGCGCAGACTTTTCGACCGGCGTCAAGTGGTCGCTCATGCCCAAGGAGTCGCCGCTCCCGATGCACCTGGTCGTCAACGCCGACGAGTCGGAGCCCGGCTCGGCCAAGGACCGCTACCTGATGGAGAACTCGCCGCACATGCTCCTCGAGGGCATCGGCATCGCCGCGTACGCGATCCGCTCGCACCAGGCATGGATCTACATCCGCGGCGAGTACGACCTTCCCTTCGCGCGGCTGACCGAAGCCATCGGAGAGATGCGCGCCAAGGGCTACGTCGGCGACAAACCGTTCGGCGCCGACTGGCCGCTCGACATCCGGATCTTCCGCGGCCATGGCGCGTACATCTGCGGCGAGGAAGGGGCGCTGCTCGAGTCGCTCGAAGGCAAGCGCGCGCAGCCGCGCGCCTGGAAGCCGCCTTACCCGGCGCAGAAGGGCGTGTGGGGCCGGCCGACCACCGTCAACAACGTCGAGACCATCAGCACCGTGCCCTGGATCATCGAGAACGGCGCCGCGGCCTACGCCGGGTTCGGCACTGAGAAGGCGAAGGGCACGCGCATGTTCACGGTCAGCGGCCACGTCCAGCGGCCCGGCAACTACGAGATGGAGATCGGCAAGACGTACCGCGACCTGATCGAGGGCCTGGCCGGGGGCGCGCTCCCGGGCCGCACGATCAAGGCGTGGTGGCCCGGCGGATCATCGGCCCCGGTCATGCCGGGCGACCTGCTCGACACGACGACCGACCTCGACGGCATCAAAGACGTCGCCAATCTCAAGGGCCATCCCATCCCACCGCTGAACATGGGCGGCCGCACGTTTGCCACCATGGGCGGCTCGGGCGGCGTGATCGTCATGGACGACCGCTTCTGCGCGGTGAAGGCCGCGCACAGGCTGCTCCAGTTCTACGCCCACGAGTCATGTGGCAAGTGCACGCCATGCCGCGTCGGCGGGAACTGGGCTGTGCGCGCCTACGAGCACATCTTGTCCGGCGAAGGCGGCCCGGAGGACATCGCCATCCTCGACCGCGTGCAGGAGGGTCTGCAGGGCGGGCGGTGCCTTTGCGGCCTGGGCGACGCGGCCGGGTGGGTGATCGCCTCGAGCCTCACGCATTTCCGCCAGGAATATGAGGAGCACGCGCTGCGCAACTTCTGCAGCGCCGAGAAGGCCGCCGTCAATGCCTGACGTCAACCTCACCATCGACGGGCGCAAGGTCGCCGTGCCGGCGGGAACCCTCGTCGTCGAAGCCGCCAAGAAGCTCGGCATCGAGATCCCGGTGTTCTGTTACCACCACAAGCTCAACTACGTAGGTGCGTGCCGCCTTTGCGTCGTCGAGATCTCGCCCGGGCCGCCGATCGCGCGCATCGCCTGCGGCACGCCGGTCGCCGAAGGCATGGTGGTCAAGACCCAGACCGCGCTCGCCGTCGAGGCCCGCGCCGACGTCCTCGAGTTCGAGCTGGTCAACCACCCGCTCGACTGCCCGGTCTGCGACAAGGGCGGAGAGTGCCCGCTGCAGGACTTCACGTTCCGGCACGGGTACCCGACGAGCCGGATCGACGGCCCGCGCCTGCACTTCAAGAAGCCCGTCCCGCTGTCGGACAAGATCGCCCTCGACCGGGAGCGGTGCGTGCTGTGCTACCGCTGCACGCGCTACTACGACGAGGTCGCCTGGGAGCAGGAGCTGACGACCGACGAGCGCGGCGTGCAGTCGTTCATCACGAGCCAGTTCGACCAGCCGCTGCAGTCGATCTTCAGCGGCAACATCATCGACCTCTGCCCTGTCGGCGCCCTCACATCGCGCGTGTGGCGCTTCGAGTCGCGGCCGTGGGACATGACGCACTCCGAGACTGTGTGCTCGAGATGCGCCGTCGGCTGCGGCGTCACGCTGTGGCAGCGGCGCGGGCAGCTCGTCCGTGTGACGTCACACGAGAACGACGACATCGACGAAGGCTGGATCTGCGACCGCGGTCGGTTCGAGTACACCGACGTCAACGACCCCTCGCGCCACCGGACGCCGCTGGTCTTCGGCGCCAAGGCGACCTGGACCGACGCCATCAGCGCGATCGCCAACGGCATCAAGGGCAAGGGCGCCAGGCTCGGCATCTCGCTGCCCCAGGACATCACCAACGAGGAGGCCTTCCTCTTCCGCAAGCTCCTCGACGGCCCGCTCAAGGGCGCGAAGGTGAAGATGCACGGCCGGACCGCGCTCGCGGCGCCGGACGGCCCGACCATGCGCATCAAAGAGATAGATGACGCGCGCGTGATCGTCGTCGTCGCGTCGGACATCGAGCACGACGTCCCGATCGTCGACCTGCGGGTGAAGAAGGCGGTGAGCAAGCTCGGGGCGAAGCTCATCGTCGTCTACCCCGAGGGCGTGGACCTGGACCGCCATCCTGGCACGGTGCACGTCCGCAACGAGCCCGGCAGCGCCGCGGCTGAGGTCCGCAAGCTCGCCTCCCACTCTCTGCTGCAGAACCCCGGCGGGCCGGTGGGCATCCTGTTCGGCGACGGCCACGGCACCGAGGAGGTCGCCGAGCTCGCCGCCGCGTGCGCCGACCTGGCGCAAAAGACCGGCGGCAAGGTGATGCCCCTTTACCGCGCGACCAACGAGCGCGGCGCGCTGGCGCAGGGCGTGGCCGGGTGGGACAGGCTCGACGGCGTCGAGGCGCTCTTCAGCTGGGGCCCGCCGCCGACCGCGGGCATCCCGCCGTCGGCGCGCTTCGTCGCCGCCTGGGACCACCTACCGCGGGACGGGTACGACAGGGCCGTGGTGCTGCCGGCGGCGACCTTCGCCGAGCGCCAGGGCAGCTACACCAACCTCGAAGGCACCGTGCAGTTCCTGCGCCCGCCGGTGGCGCTTCGCCCGCCGCTGCGGGAGGGTTGGGAGGTGCTGGCGGAGCTCGCCGCCGCGCTGGGGCTGACGCTCGACTACGCCGGGATCATGCCGATCTACCAGGCGCTCTCGGAGCAGCCGCCGGCGCCCGGCCCGGAGGCGACGCCCGTGCTCATCGGGCCCGCCCACCCATGACCGACTTCTACGCCAACCCGATCGGCCACTGGGTGATCGTCATCGTCGCCATGGCGCTGGTGCTGTTCGTCGTCCTGACCGCCACCGCCTACACCGTCTGGTTCGAGCGCGTCGCCCTTGGGCGCATCCAGCGCCGGCCCGGACCCAACCGGGTCGGGCCTTTCGGGCTGCTGCAGCTCGCCGCCGACGGCGTCAAGCTCGCCTTCAAGGAAAGCTTCGTCCCGGCGAAGACCGACCGGATCATCTACGTCGTCGCGCCGACGATCGGGGTCGCGGCCGCATTCCTCGCATGGTCGGTCATCCCTTTCGGCCTCTGGTACAACGTCCAGTACTGGATCGCCGACGTCAACGTCGGCATCCTGGTCATCTTCGCCGTCAGCTCGCTGAACGTCTACGCCATCGTGCTCGGCGGCTACTCGTCGAACAACAAGTACTCGCTCCTCGGCGGCCTGCGCTCGGCGGCGCAGCTCATCAGCTACGAGATGGCGCTCGGCCTGTCGCTGGTGCCGACCTTCATGATCGTCGGCTCCCTGCGCTTGCGCGACATCGTCCAGTACACGGTGAACTGGGGCCCGTACCACGGGCCGATCCCGCTCGTCATCCTCACGCCGATCGGCTTCCTCATCTACATGATCTCGGCCACCGCCGAAACCAACCGCACGCCGTTCGACCTGCCCGAAGCGGAGCAGGAGCTGATCGGCGGATTCCTGACCGAGTACTCGGGTCTCAAGTTCACGATGTACTACCTCGCCGAGTACCTCAACGTGATCACGGTTTCGGCGCTCGCCACACTGCTGTTTTTGGGGGGCTGGTACCTGTGGATCGTGCCCCCCGTGCTGGCCTTCTTCCTGAAGGTCGTGCTCGTGATCTTTGTCTACATCTGGCTTCGCGGCACGTATCCACGCCTGCGCTACGACATGCTCATGCGCCTCGGGTGGAAGGTCCTGCTGCCGCTTGGGCTGCTCAACGTCATCGTCACCGCGATCATCCTGGTCGCGGTGCAGGGGTAGGGACATGGCAGAAGAGAACGACCCCCCCGAGAAGCGCTCCAGCGTCGTGAGTGACGTGGCGGCGCTCGTCACCGGGTTGAAGACGACCCTGACCGAGGCGTTCCGCGCCCCCGTCACGCTGGAGTATCCCGAGGACAAGACGCCCCGGTCCGAGCGATACCGCGGGCGTCATTACCTGCGGCGCTACGACAACGGGCTCGAGCGCTGCATCGGCTGCGAGCTCTGCGCCGCGGCCTGTCCCGTGGGCTGCATCCTGGTGATCGCGGCGGAGAACACGGACGAGAACCGGGTCTCCCCCGGCGAGCGCTACGCCAAGACCTATGAGATCAACATGCTGCGCTGCATCTTCTGCGGATACTGCGAGGAGGCCTGCCCCGTGCAGGCGATCGTGCTCGGGCCGGAATACGAGCTCTCGGACACGAGCCGGGAGAAGTTCATCTACACCAAGGAAAAGCTGCTCGAGCCGCTGCCGCCGGACGTGCAGGCTCGCCTAGGGGGGGCGTCGTCAGGAGGGCTTCGCCCGACTGACGACACAGGGGGGCACGCTCCCCCCCAGCTCGATGCCAAGCCCACCCCTCACCCTGGCCCTCTCCCCGGAGGGGAGAGGGAAAAACCTTAGTGGCCATCGCCGTCTTCTTTGCCGCGGCGCTGGTGGCGATCATCGGCGGCGTCGGCGTCGTCACCTCCCACCAGCCGATCCGCTCGGTGCTGAGCCTGGTGCTGGTAATGCTCGCGCTTTCGGTGGAGTTCCTGCTGCTCAGCGCGCAGTTCGTCTTCGCGGTCCAGATCATCGTCTACGCGGGCGCCGTGATGGTCCTCTTCCTTTTCGTCATCGCCCTGCTGGGTCCGTCGCGTGAGCTCGGTCGCGGCCGGCTTCGCTTCCAGGCCGCGCTGTCGGTGCTGTTCACGCTCGTCTTCTTCGGCCTGATGTACGCGCTGATCCAGGGCATCCAGTACCGGCAGCCCGAGAAAGCCGACCTGAGCTTCTTCGGCACCGTGCAGTCGATCGCGGTGGGACTCTTCACGACCTACCTCTACCCGTTCGAGCTGACGTCGATCCTGCTGCTCGTCGCCGCGATCGGCGCCATCTACCTCAGCCGCAAGCGCGTCGACGACACGTGAGCACCATCACCATCGGCGGCTCGCAGCTCGACGCGTCCTGGTTCCTGCTGCTCAGCGCCGTGCTGTTCGTCCTCGGGGCGGCCGGCGTGCTCGTCCGCCGCAACCCGCTCGTGATCCTCATCTCGATCGAGCTCATGCTCAACGCCGCCAATCTCACCCTCGTCACGTTCGCCCGGCAGCTCCAGAACATCGAGGGTCAGCTGTTCGCGCTGATGTCCATGACCGTCGCCGCCGCCGAGGCGGTGGTCGGACTGGCCATCCTCGTGGACATCTTCCGCGTCCGTGACGTCGAGGACGTAGACGACCTCAGCGAGCTCAAGGGATGAACAGCACGTCGGTTCTCGCGCTGCTGATCCTCGTCTTCCCCGCTTCGGGGGCGCTGCTGCTCGCGGGCCGCGGCTGGCGGCTGCCGCGCGCCGTCACCGTCATCGTCGGTCCAGGCGTCGTCTGGGCTTCGTTCGCCTGCACCCTGGCGATCCTCTTCAGCGGCAACACCGGCGACTTCCCCTACTGGACCTGGATCAAGAGCGGATCTTTCGAGGTGCCGTTCAACCTTCTGGTCGACAACCTTTCGATCTTCATGTGCCTGGTCATCACCGGCGTCGGCGGCCTGATCGTCACGTACTCGGTCGGCTACATGGAGCACGAGGACAACCCGAGCTACGCCCGGTTCTTCACCTACATGGACGTGTTCATCACGTCGATGCTGCTGCTCGTCCTCGCCGGCAACTTCGTCTTCCTCATCGTCGGCTGGGCGGGTGTCGGCCTGAGCTCGTATCTGCTCATCGGCTTCTGGTACCAGCGCCGCTCGGCCGTGCTCGCCGCGCGGAAAGCCTTCGTCATGAACGTGATCGGCGACGTCGGCATGATCCTCGGCACGTTCGTGCTGTTCGTCACCTTTCACCAGGTCACGTTCGCGGGCGTCTTCGGCGCCCTGAGGTACTGCCCGCAAGGGGCCCAGTGCTTCGCGCCGCCGCTGTCGGACAGCCCGACGATCGAGCTGGCGGCGTTCCTGCTCCTGGTGGGAGCGGTGGCGAAATCGGCGCAGCTGCCGCTGCACACGTGGCTCCCCGACGCCATGGAAGGCCCGACGCCCGTGAGCGCCCTCATCCACGCGGCGACGATGGTGACGGCCGGGGTGTATCTCGTCGGCCGCATGCACCCGATCTACGACGTCGCGACCTACGCCCATGGCGCGGTCGCGATCATCGGCGCCGTCACCGCTCTCTTCGCCGCGACCATCGCCATCGTCCAGGTCGACATCAAGCGCGTGCTCGCCTACTCGACCATGAGCCAGATCGGCTACATGTTCCTGGCCGTCGGCATCGGGGCCTACAGCGCCGGCTTCTTCCACCTCCTCTCCCACGCGTTCTTCAAGGCCCTGCTCTTCCTCGCCGCCGGCAACATCATCCACGCCATGAAAGACGAGCAGGACATGCGCCGCTTCGGAGGGCTCTGGCGCGACATGAGGCCCACGTCGATCACGTTCCTCATCGGCTCGCTTTCGCTCGTCGGCGTCATCCCATTCGTCGGGTTCTTCTCCAAGGAGCAGATCCTCGGCTTCGCCTTCTCGAAGCCGGACGACGCCATGGTCCAGGTCCTGTGGGTCGTGGGCGCCGCGACGGCGCTGATCACCGGCTTCTACACCGGCCGCATGTGGTGGCTCTCGTTCTGGGGCAAGCCGTCACCGGAGCGCCCGGTGGAGCACCCGCACGCGCCGCGACTCGTGATGATGGCGCCGGTCGCCGTGCTGGCCGTCCTCGCCACGATCGGCGGCCTCCTGCAGACGAGCACGCTCGGCTTCGGCACGTCCGCGGTGTCCGACTTCCTGCGCTCCGTGGTTGGACGCGAGCGCTGGGAGGAGAACGGCGCCGCGATCGCGGTCGGGCTGGTGACGATGCTCGCGGGCGCCGGGCTGTTCTGGTGGGCGCGGTCGCTGCGGCCCTGGAGCGCGCGAATCCCGTGGGCGCAGCGCCTGCTCGAGCGCAAGTACTACTTCGACGAGATCTACGACGCGGCCTTCGTGAGGCCGCTGGACGGGTTCGCCGGCTTCGCCCAGCGCGACATCGAGAGGCCTGTCATCGACGGCGCCGTGGTGGACACGGGCGCGCTCACCCGCTGGGGGGCGAGTGAGCTGAGCCTCACGCAGAGCGGCTACTTCCGCAACTACGTGCTCGTCTTCGTGGTCGGGGCGCTCGCCGTGGCGGGCGTGATCCTCCTGACGAGGGCGCTCTCGTGACGACCTACACGCTGACCAGCCTGTGGCTGCTTCCTCTTGTGGCGAGCGCCCTGATCTTCCGCCTGCCGGCCATGCTCGCCAAATGGCTTGGCGTCCTGACGGCGCTGGTGACGCTCGCCATCGCCGCCTTCGTGGCCTTCAACTTCGCCCCGGACTACCACGGCTTCCAGTTCACGGAGAAGGTCGCGTGGATCCCGCAGTTCAGCATCTTCTACCGCCTGGGCGTGGACGGGATCAGCCTGTGGCTCGTCGTCCTCAACGCATTTCTCACCGTGATCGCGATCCTGGCCACGCCGGTCAACCACCGCACGTCCGGCTTCGTGGCGTTGATGCTCGCGATGTCGGCGGGTCTCGCGGGCGTGTTCATGGCCACAGACCTCGTGCTCTTCTACGTGTTCTGGGAGGCCATGCTCATCCCCGCCTACTTCCTGCTGTGGCTGCACGGCGAGGGGCCGCGCGCGGGTTGGGCGGCGCTGAAGTTCGTCCTCTACACGCTCGCCGGGTCGCTGCTGATGCTCGTCGGCATCATCGGCGAGTACATCGTCACCGGCAAGCAGACCTTCGACCTGTCGCAGCTCGCATCGCTCGCTCCGTCACCCTCGCTGCAGTTCGGCCTGTTCTTCGTGTTCGCGCTCGCGTTCGCCATCAAGACGCCGCTCTTCCCGTTCCACAGCTGGCTGCCCGACGCCTACAACGCCGCACCGGTGCCGATGCTCGTCACGTTCGCCGGGGTCATGGGCAAGGCCGGCGCCTACGGCTTCCTCCGCATCGCGATCCCTCTCTTCCCGCAGCCCGTCGACTGGTGGGACTGGCGCTGGGTGATGCCGGTCCTGGCGGTGGCGGCCATCACCTGGGGCGCGCTCATGGCGCTGGTCCAGAACGACATGAAGCTGCTGGTGTCGTACTCGAGCGTCAGCCACATGGGCTTCATCGTCCTGGGCATCTTCTCGCTCAACATCCAGGGCCAGCAGGGCGCGGTGATCCAGATGCTCAACCACGGGATCATCATCGCCGCGCTCTTCCTGATCGTCGGCTGGATCGCCGACCGCGCCGGCACACGCGACCGGATCGCCATGGCGGGACTGGCGCTGCGCATGCCGGTGATGGCCGGCTTGTTCGCGGTTGTGACGTTTGCGGCCCTCGGGCTTCCCGGCCTCAACAGCTTCGTCGGCGAGTTCATGACGCTGCTCGGCGCATGGCAGCGCTCGCCGGTGCTGGCGGTCCTGGGGGCGATCGGGCTCGTGCTCGCCCCGATCTACATGCTCCGGCTCTTCCAGGGAGTGATGCAGGGCGCGCCGGCGGGCCCGGTTCCGCGCTCCGACATCTACGCCGGCCAGGCCGGCGTCCTGGCGCCGCTAGTGGTGCTCATGTTCGTGATCGGCCTCGACCCGGCGATCCTCACCAACCTCATGACCTCGCTCGGCCAGTCCGGGCTGTATCGCTGACATGCCGAGCGGCACCGACCTGACGTACACCTGGTCGCAGGCCGTCGCCGACCTGACGCAGATCTCGCCGATCGTCGCGCTCATCGGTTTTTTCCTGCTCGCGGTCGTTACCGACCTCGTCCTTCCACGGACGCGCCGCGGCGGCGCGGTGGCGATGGTCGCGGTCGTCGGCTACGCCTATTCGCTCGGCACCGCCCTTTACCGATGGACCAACGGCGCGGGCGGAGGCTACGCCTACCACCGCTTCGCCACCGGTGACAGCTTCGCCTTGTTCTTCGAGATGCTGTTCGCGAGCCTGGGCATCCTGACCGTGGCCCTGTCGCACTCGTACCTGCGCCGGCGGGGGCTTCTCGCCAGCGAGTTCCACGTCCTGATCATGGCCGCGGTCGTCGGGATGATGGTGCTGGCCTCCGCCACCTCGCTGGTCACGGTCTTCCTCGGGCTCGAGATCCTTTCCCTGTCGCTCTACATCGTCTGCGGCTACGCGCGCACGGACTTCCGCGCCCAGGAGGCCGCGGCCAAGTACCTGCTCGTCGGCGGGTTCGCGAGCGCGTTCGTTCTGTACGGCATGGCCCTGATCTACGGCGGCGCCGGGACGACCGTCATCCCCGACATCGCCAAGAACCTCGGCTCGTCCGCGGCGAACAACCCGCTGTTGATCCTCGGCATCCTCCTCGTCGGCGTCGGGTTTGCGTTCAAGGTGTCGGCCGCGCCGTTTCACATGTGGACGCCCGACGTGTATCAGGGCGCGCCGATTCCCGTGACCGCGTTCATGTCCGTCGGGACGAAGGCGGCGGCGATCGCGATGATCGTCCGCGTCTTCGCCGGCGGGCTCCCCCACCTCGCGCCCGAGTGGCAGACGCTCCTCGCGTTCGTCGCGGCGGCGAGCATGGTGTGGGGCAACCTCATGGCCATCGCCCAGTCGAGCCTGAAGCGGCTGCTCGCCTACTCGGGCATCGCGCAGGCGGGCTACGTGCTGATCGGCGTCATCGCGGGCGGCCCCAGCGGCCTCGCCGCCGTCCTTTACTACCTGTTCGTCTACATGTTCATGAACTTCGGCGCCTTTGCCGTGGTGACGCTGCTTGCCGGGCCGGACGGTGACCGCGATGCCTTCGCCGACCTGGAAGGTCTCGGCCGGCGCAACCCCGTGCTCGCCGTGGCGATGACCGTGTTCATGCTGTCACTCGCCGGGTTCCCGCCTTCGGTGGGCTTCTTCGGCAAGCTCTTCCTCTTCACCGCTGGCGTGTCGGCGGGCTACCTGTGGCTCGTCGTGCTGGCGGTGCTGATGAGCGTGGTCTCGGTCTTCTACTACGTCCGGGTGCTGATCCCGATCTGGGCGCCGTCCCCGCGACTGGACCGCGTGCCGGCCACCGTCAGCAGCGTCGGCGCGGTCGTTTTGAGCGGCGCGGCCTCGATCCTGCTCGGACTCTACCCGACGACGCTGCTCATCGCCGGCACCATCGGCGCCAACACGATCTCGACTAAGTGACCGCGGCGCGCAGGCGCTCGCCGAGCTCGCGCGCGACCGGAAGGATGAGATCGACGTCGGCCTCGCCCGTGCGCCAGTTGCTGATGGCGGGCCGGAACGCGACCTTGCCGGCGTAGACGGTCGTGCCGAAGTAGACACGTCCGTCGTCGAGGACGGCCTCGCCGAGCTTGCGGTTGAGCGCGTCGAGCTCCGGCTCCTCGACGACGCGCGGTCGATAGCGGAAGCAGACGACGTTCAGCACCGGCTCCTCGACGAGCTCGAAGTCGTCCGATGCCTTGACCTGGTCGGCGACGCGACGCGCCAGCCTCACGTGGCGCTCCACCATCTCCCGATAGCCGGCGCGACCGTAGGCCGACAGCGTGGCCCAGACGGCGAGCGCGCGAGCCCGCCGCGACATCTCCGGGCCGAGCATCAAATAATCCGGGCGACCCGCCACGGCGTCGGGAAAGTACGGCGCACCGATCCCGAACACGGCGTGGAGCAGGCGCTCGTCGCGCACGAAGGCGAAGCCCGAGTCGTAGGGCACGTTCAGCCATTTGTGCCCGTCGGTGATCACCGAGTCGGCGGCCTCCACCCCGCGAGCGAGAGGAGCGAGCTCCGGTGAAAGCCGCGCATACAGGCCGAAGGCCGCGTCGACGTGCAGCCACGCGCCGTGCCGGTGCGCGACCTCGGCCATCGCCTCGATCGGGTCGAAGCCGCCGGCGTTGACCTCGCCTGCGGTTGCGAGCACTATGGCCGGCGCGCCTCCGAGGGCGGCCAGCGAGCGGTCGAGCGCGTCGAGGTCGACGCGGCCGGCCGCGTCTTTGGTCAGCCGTTTGACCTTTCCATAACCCATGCCCAGCATGCCCAGGGCCTTGACAGCGCTGGCGTGGATGAACCCGCCGGAGTACATCGGCACCGCGGGCAGACCGGTCATGCCGTCGCGCGCGATGTCGACGTCCTGGCGCTCGCCCCACCACTGCCGCGCCGCCGCGAGCGCGGTGAAGTTGGCCATCGTCGCGCCGGTGACCATGACCGCGCCCCAATGCGCCGGCAGCCCGAACAGGTCTTTGAGCCACGCGAGCGAGAGCTTCTCGAGCTGAGCCGCCGCCGGCGAGCTGACCCAGAGGCCCGCGTTGTTGTCGAGGGTCGAGGTCAACCAGTCGGCCGCCAGCGCGGCGGGGGTCGAGCCACCGATCACGAAATGGAAGAACCTCGGCCCGGCCGAGCGGGTCGCCGACCGAGGCGCCAGCTCGACCAGCTTGTCCACCGCCGCCCGCGTGCCGATTCCCGACTCGGGGAGCCGGCCGTCGAACTGCAGCGCGACCGCGTCGGCGTCGCGGTCCTTGGCCGGCAGCCCGTCGAGCGCGCCGAGGTATGTCGTGGCTGCCTCGAGCACCTGGCGGAGCGCGTCCTCGCTCTCCTGCTTCTCGCGGATCGGGTCAGCCATCGAGCTCATTCAGGGCGGCGGCCAGCCGGCGCCGGCGGGTCTCCGGTTGCTTCGCCTCCTCGAGCCTTCGGGCCATCTCGCGCTTGTTGGTGTACGAGAGCCTGTCCCAGGCCGCGGCGGCCTTCTTGCTGGCGGCCAGCACCTCCGCCAGGTCCGGCGGCGCTTCGACCAAGCGTGGCGCGGTGTCGAGCTCCAGCTCGACGGTGATCCTGTCGCCACGCCTGACGCCGGCGGACTGCTGGATCGCCTTGAGGACGCCGAGGCCGAACGTGCCGTCGCCCATAGGCATCAGCGATCCGCGGTAGGGATGGCCGGCGATGATCGCCTGGACCTTTGGGCGGCCCCTCAATCCCAGCTCGTCGTTGAGCTCGCGCGGCACGGGCACGAACGTCCCGGCGCCCGTGGGGTCGGGCTGCAGCACGGCGTCGAACCTCGCCATCAACCGGGGATCGTAGAGCCCTTCGCGAACGGCCGCGGGAAAGGCGCCGGGGTGAACTGCACGAACGATGCGGGGAGCGACAGGCCGAGGATCTGATTGACCGCCGGCCCCTGCGCAGAGGCCTCGCCGTTCATCACCGCAGGCGCGAGCGCCGCGTCGTCCCATCTCCCGGTGTTGAGGCGTTTCATCAGCTCCTGGAACGCCGTGATCACCTCCGCGGTCGTGAAGGCGCAGTGACCAGCGCGGTGCACGAACAGCTGGCGCAGCATCTGCTGGCGGTGCGCCGCACCGACCGCATCGGCGTAAGCCCACTCGTTCTGCGGGATGACCAGCCCATCGCCTGTCGTGTGCACCGACAGCACGGGCACACGCAGATCGCCGTCGAATGTGATGTACCGGTTGAGATAGGCGGCGGCGGCCGGGTCGGCGCTGATCCGAGCACCCGCGTTCAAGGTGCGGAGGTCTGCCTGCAGGTCGAGCCCCGCCTGCGCATAGAGGGCTTCCACCTCGTCTCGGTCCGCGGAACGGTCTAGCTGCGCGGCGTAGTCGACGCCGGTGTTCCACGATGGGTTGCCGCCCGCGCGATGCTCCAGCTCCGCCCGGTAGCGGAAAGCGAATGCGAAGTCGACCTTCGACTCCCACAACACCTGGTTGGCGGCACCGGTCGCGTAGTCGCCGGCCGCTGGTTCGGGGAGTCGTGGGTCGAACCAGCCCGGCAGGTCTATCAGCGCGGCGACGAGCGCGAGGCGCGCCTTGCCTTGGGACGTCGTGCTCACGGCGTTGACGATGTCTGTCGCCCGCTGGCCGTTGGCGGCCGGGTCCGTGATGTTCACCAGCTGCAGGCTGGATTGCGGCGCCAGCAGGGTCTTGAAGGCGTAGGCGGCGTCGAGCTCGGCGTTCCACGTCGCCACGCCGCCGGCCAGGACGCCGCACAGCGGGAGCGCGCCCGCGAAGCGGTCGGGGTGCAGCTGCACCAACCCGGCGGTGATGATGCCGCCGAGCGACGCGCCCCACGCGATCACGCGCTTGGGTTTGCCGACGTGCGCGCCGAAGAAGTCGAGGAGCGCCATCTGGTCCTGGAACGCGTCCTGCAGCGCCCATCCGGTCGAGCTGTACGAGCTTCCCGCCACCGCGTAACCGTGGGCCAACAGCCACGCCCGGGAGTCGGCCGTCGGCGCCGC
This sequence comes from Candidatus Dormiibacterota bacterium, assembly GCA_035689485.1. Lineage (GTDB taxonomy): Bacteria > Chloroflexota > Dormibacteria > Dormibacterales > Dormibacteraceae > 40CM-4-65-16. Next base: position 37,763 of record DASSLL010000045.1, read on the forward strand.
CTGCACGACGTTGGGACTGCCCGGTGAAACGTAGCCATGACTCCAGAGCAGGAGGTCGCCCGACCAGTGCGCAGGGACGTCGATCTCGTACTGCGCGGCGCCGATCGACCCGGTGAGGCTGGTCGGCGTCGCGCGGGCGGCCTGCGGCGACGAGCCCTGCGAGCACGCGACGATGAAGACGAGCAAAACGGCCAGGTTCGCGAGCTTCACCTCAGATGTTCGACCTGCCCTGCACGCCGTCGACGGCGATGCTGGCGCCGCTCAGGAGGCTCGCCTGCCGCGAGCAGACGAAGGCGACGACATCGGCCACCTCCTCGGCCGTCCCGAAGCGGCCCAACGGCATCTCGCGGCGGACGAAGTCTGCAATGCCATCGGGATCCGCCTGCTGCCGGCGGTGCCAGCCGCCGCCTTCCCAAAGGATCGAACCGGGCGCGACGCTGTTCACCGTGACGCCTTTGCCCGCAACCTCGCGCGCGAGCGACTTCACCATGCTCGTCTCGGCCGCCTTGGCGGCGTTGTACGCGGGCGCACCGCCGGCCTCGCGCCCCCAGACCGACGTGATGACCACGACCCGACCCCATCCGCGCTCGATCATGCCGGGCAGGACGAGCTGGGTCATGCGCAGGCTGACCGTGACGTTGCCTTGGAACGCCGCCTCGAACTCACTCGGCCCGCTGTCCTGCCACGACGTGCCGGCCCGCGCGCCGTAGTTGTTGACGAGGATCGCGATCGGCCCGAGGCTCTTCACGGTCTCCTCGACGGCCTTCCTGCAGCCGTTGTCGGTCGTGACGTCGGCGGAGACGCCGAGACCATTGATCTCCGCTGCCACGCGCCGGACGTCCGCCTCAGTGCGTGCCACCACGGCAACTCGAGCGCCTTCGCGTGCGAGCGCCCTGGCGATCGCGAGGCCGATGCCACGGGTCGCTGCGGTGACCAGCGCCACCTTGCCGTCGATGCCGAAGTCCATGCTCGCTGCATGCTAATGACGTGCTGCCGCCCGCCGCGATCAACGAGGGCCCTCCGGTCACGCCGCGACCGTCCGCGACAGTGCTGCTGGTGCGCGATGGCGACCCATGGGAGCTGCTCATGGTGCAGCGCCCAGGTGGTGCCGACTTCGCCCCGAACGCGTACGTCTTTCCCGGCGGCACCGTGCACCAGGACGACCGCGCGTTTCCCGACGCGCTGCGCGCGGCGGCACTGCGCGAGCTGTTCGAGGAGACGGGGATCTTGCTGGCGGGCGACGCCGGAGTAAGCGGGGTCGAGCGGGTCAGACGCTTCGTCGAGGGCGGTGCCGCTTTCGGTGACGCGGTCTCGAAGGCGGAGCTGACGCTCGACTTCGACGCCCTCGTGCTGCTCGCCCGCTGGGTGACGCCGGCGCTGCTCCGGCGGCGATTCGACGCGCGGTTCTATCTCGCATGGATGCCCGAGGGCCAGGAGGTGCGCCCGCAGGAAGGAGAGGTCGTGGCCTGGCGATGGGTCTCACCCCGGCAGGCGCTGCAGAGTCCGGAGCTCAACCTCGTCTACGCGACGCGAGCGGTCCTGGAGTCGGTGGCGGATGCGCCGGACGCCGATGAGCTGTTCGCGCGCGCTCGGGCTCTCGAGCACATCCCGACGGTCGAGCCGCGGATCGTGCAGACCGAATCGGGCTGGGAGGTCGTCCGCGACTAACCCCGGGCATCTGGTTGGCATCTGGTTGATAGTCGCGACTATCGACCACTCCGATCAAGGTAACCAGGCGATAGGCGCGACTATCGCCCGCCTTCGACGTGCGAAACGGGAACTAGCGCCAGGCGTCGCGCCACTGGTCGTAGTGGATGACCTCCACCCCTCCCTGGCGCAGGACGTCCAGGCCGGCCGGATCCCGGTAGGCCTCGCGAAAGTAAACCTTCTTCACGTTCGCGTTGATCGCGAGCTTGGCGCACATGACGCATGGCGACGCGCTCACGAACATGATCTTGCCGGGTAGCGCGGCCCCGGCCTTGACGACGGCGTTCATCTCCGAATGGATGCAGCCGCACGAACCCGGCGTGGCCGAGTCGCACCGGTTGGGCAGACCACGCGCGTTGCCGTTGTAGCCGATGCCCAGGACCTGGGTCAGGTCAGGGGTGGTGATGACGGTTCCGACCTGGAGGCGCGCGCACGTCGAGCGCTTCGCGAGCTCCTCGGCCATGCGCATGTAGACCTCTTCCAGAGGGATCCGGTCTGGCTTCCGGCCGGGCTCGGGAAGGGGCTTGATCTCAGCCATCGAGGTCATGTTAACGGGCTTGTTTATACCCCGGTTCGGGACTAGAATGCGCAAGATGTCGTCCCTCGAACTCTTGTTCGCGCTGCTTCTGGTATGCCTCCTGACGGGCCTTGCCGCCGTCGCCGTATTGGTCTGGAACCTGGTCCGGCGTGCGGACGGTCAGGCCCGCGATGTGGCCGAGCTCAAGGCCGGGCTGCTGGCGGGCGGCCAGACGCAGCAGTCCCAGGCAGCCGCGCTCCGCGACGGCATCACGCACACCCAGACGGTGATCGAAGGCCTGCGCTCGGCCCTCTCGGCGCGCCAGGCCATGGAGGAGCAGGACCGCGCGGCGTTGCGCCGCATGGAGCACATCCTCGCCGGCAGCTCGACCCGGGGCGCGGCCGGCGAGCACATCCTGGAGGAGGCCCTGCGCCACCTCCCGCCGGAGATGCTGCAGCGCAACGTCTGGGTCGCCGGCAAGGTGGTCGAGCTGGCGCTGCGTCTGCCGGGCGGCAAGCTCCTCCCCATCGATTCGAAATGGCTCTCGAGCCCGGCGCTCGAGCAGCTTGCCGAACAGGGCCTGGACGCGAACCGCCGGGCCCAGCTGATCGGCCAGGTCGAGCGCGAGGTGGAGCGTCGCGTCAAAGAGGTCGCTCAGTACCTCGACCCCGCGGTCACGTCGCCGTTTGCCCTCGCCGTCATTCCGGACGCCGCCTACGACGTGTGCCGAGGCGCCATCGTCAACGCCCACCGCCGTCACGTGATGGTCGTCGGCTATGCGATGGCGCTGCCCTACCTGCTGACGTTGTACCAGCTGCACATGCAGTTCTCGCGCACCGTCGACATGGAGAAGCTGCAGTCCGCGCTCATCGACATAGAAAGACAGGTCGACGTGCTCGAGGGCATCCTCGAGAATCGCCTCCAGCGCTCGCTGACGGTGCTCCAGAACGCCTATTCAGAAGGCAAGCAGGCCTCGGCCAAGATCCGGGCCTCGGCCCAGGGGGTGCAGATCGTCGAGGCGGGCGAGGCGGGCAAGGCTGTGGAAGAGGTTTCCACAAGTCCCCAGGCACAGCCGGCCGAGCTATCCACAGAGACCCTCCGGCTCGCCCTGCTCGACACCGTCCAGTAGGTCCGATTTGGCGACGTTTCCCCATTCCTTGCCCACCCTGTGCCCAACTCGTCCGCAGACCTTTCCACAGGTAATCCACCAACATCTTGGGGCTCGCCTGCTGTTTGGGCCAAATATGTTGTGTTTTGGGCTTGACAAGCCCAAAAGCCGGTCGTATAGTCAGCGGCGTTCAAACGAGGCCCTGGGGCATAAGTGGCGGGCATGCTCTGGGGCCTCTTGCATCCCCATCGCAACAAGTTCAAGCACCCCCAGCCGACGTTCCAGCAACGCGCTTCAAAAACACCCAGTCCGGGGATGATTTAAGGAGGCTTTTCTCTTAGATGGCCAGAAATCTCGCCGACATCAGCGGGGCCCGCGCTGTCCGCAACGGGAACGGGAACGGTCACGGCAAGGCGAAAGGTTTGCGCTTTGCCCGTTTCTTCACGCCTCCGGGCAGCCACGCCTACGACCTGGTGGAATGGGAGCGCCGGACGGCGGCGATCACCGGCGAGAAGGGTCAGGTCATCTTCGAACAGAAGGACGTCGAAGTACCCCGCTCCTGGTCGCAGCTGGCCATCAACGTGGTCGCCCAGAAGTACTTCCGTGGCCGGCCCGGCAGCCCGGAGCGGGAGACCAGCGTCCGGCAGATCATCGACCGCGTCGTCGACACGCTGGCGCGGTGGGGTCGCGAAGGCGGCTACTTCGCCACCGATGAAGACGCCGAGAACTGGAGCGAGGAGCTTCGCTACCTGCTGGTCACCCAGCACGCTTCCTTCAACAGCCCGGTGTGGTTCAACATCGGCGTCCCCGGACGCCAGCAGCAGGCCTCGGCGTGCTTCATCAACTCGGTGCAGGACTCGATGGAGTCGATCCTCGACCTGGCCAAGACGGAGGGCATGCTCTTCAAGTTCGGCAGCGGCACGGGCACGAACCTTTCGATCCTTCGGTCCTCCAGGGAGCAGCTGTCCGGCGGCGGCACCGCGTCCGGGCCCGTCTCATTCATGCGCGGCTACGACTCCTTCGCGGGGTCGATCAAGTCGGGTGGGACGACGCGGCGCGCGGCCAAGATGGTCATCCTCAACTCCGACCATCCCGACATCCTCGACTTCATCCGCTGCAAGGCAGAGGAAGAGAAGAAGGCATGGGCGCTCATCGAGGCGGGCTACAACGCAGGCTTCAACGTTCCGGGAGGCGCCTACGACTCGGTGCAGTTCCAGAACGCCAACCATTCGGTCCGCGTCGGCGACGACTTCATGCAAGCCGTCATCGACGACAAGGACTGGAAGACCAGGGCGGTCGTCGACGGACGGACGATCGACACGTACAAGGCGCGCGACCTGTGGAAGGAGATCGCGGACGCGGCGTGGATCTGCGGCGATCCCGGCCTGCAGTTCGACAGCACCATCCAGGACTGGAACGTGGTGCCGAACAGTGGCCGGATCAACGCCACGAACCCCTGCAGTGAGTTCGTGTTCCTCGACGACACCGCCTGCAACCTGCTGTCCCTGAACCTGATGAAGTTCCAGGACGAGAAGGGGAACTTCGACGTCGAGCGCTTCCAGCGCGCCGTCGACGTGACGTTCACGGCGCAGGAGATCCTGGTCTCCAACGCCTCCTACCCCACCCCGGCCATCGGCAAGAACTCGGAAGCGCTGCGCCCGCTCGGCCTGGGCTACGCCAACATCGGTGCGCTGCTCATGTCCATGGGCCTCGCCTACGACTCAGACGAGGGACGGCGCTTCGCCGGTGCGATCACGGCGATCATGACCGGTCGAGCGTTTGCGCAGTCGGCGCGAATGGCGCAGGTCAAGGGCCCCTTCAGCGAGTACGCGAAGAACCGTGAGCCGATGCTCCGGGTCATGGAGAAGCACCGCGCCGCGGCGCACCAGCTCACCGAGTCCACGGAATCGGCGGGCGTCGTCAAGGCCGCGCGGACGACGTGGGACGAGGCCGTCAAGCTCGGCCGCGCCCACGGCTATCGCAACGCGCAGGCGACCGTGCTTGCGCCGACCGGCACGATCGGGCTGATGATGGACTGCGACACGACGGGCATCGAGCCGGACCTGGCGCTCGTCAAGTACAAGAAGCTGGTCGGCGGCGGGCTGCTCAAGATCGTCAACACCACGGTGCCGGCGGCGCTGCGCAAGCTGGGCTACGACGAGCTGAAGGTCAAAGAGATCGTCGAGTACATCGATGAGAACGACACCATCGAGGGCGCCCCGCACCTGCTGGACGAGCATCTCAAGGTCTTCGACTGCGCCTTCAAGCCGGTCAAGGGCACGCGCTCGATCGCGCCGATGGGGCACGTCCGGATGATGGCCGCGGTGCAGCCGTTCATCTCGGGTTCCATGTCGAAGACCGTGAACCTGCCGACCGACGCCACGGTCGAGGACATTCAGCAGACGTACATGGAGTCCTGGAAGCTGGGGCTGAAGTGCATCGCCATCTACCGCGACGGGTGCAAGCGCTCGCAGCCGCTGTCCACCTCTCTCGACAAAGAGAAGAAGACAGCGGCCCCCGCCGAGGTGGAGTATCGCCCTGTCCGCCGCAAGCTCCCGGACGAGCGCAAGGCCGTCACGCACAAGTTCGACATCCAGGGCCACGAGGGCTACCTGACAGTCGGCCTGTACGAGGACGGGATGCCCGGTGAGCTGTTCGTGACCATGGCCAAGGAGGGCTCCACGATCTCGGGCCTCATGGACGCCTTCGCCACGCAGACGTCGTACGCGCTGCAGTTCGGCGTGCCGCTCAAGTTCATGGTCGACAAGTTCAGCCACATGCGGTTCGAGCCGTCAGGCTTCACGAAGAACCGCGAGATCCCGATCGCCAAGTCGATCGTCGACTACATCTTCCGCTGGATGGCGAGCCACTTCCTGCCGCTCGAGGAGCAGGACGAGGTCGGCATCGTCCGTCAGGACCCTCCGCCGGCGACGTCACTCACGCCCACGGCCGATCCCGCACCGGCCAAGACTGAGTTCAAGGTCGTCGCCGCGCACAAGACCACGAACGGGATAGCCAATCAGAAGATCGCATTCGTCAACAGCGGAGACGCGCCGGCGTGCTCCGAGTGCGGTGCGATCACGGTGCGCTCAGGCTCTTGCTACAAGTGCCTGAACTGCGGCGCAACGACGGGCTGCAGCTAGAGAAAGACCAATACCCCTCCCCAGCGAAAGGGTCGCCTGAC
>DASSLL010000046.1:0-22397 GCA_035689485.1 Candidatus Dormiibacterota bacterium
AGGTCCATGCGCCATCCCTGCGGCAGGAAGACGCCGACGTTCACGCGCTGATCGTCAGTCCGCCGGGAGGACGGCGGCGGGTGCGGGCTCGGCCGGCGGCGACGCCGCCTCGGCGACCGGGACCGTTTCAGCGATCGGCACCGCCTCGGCGACCGCCTCCACCGCGGGCGTGAGCGGCTGCGCCGCATGTTCGACCGGCGGCGCGATGGCGGCCGGCGGCGCGCTCACCACCACCACCACCTTCGGTTTCCGGCCGATGAAGATCGCGAGCACGAGCCATGAGATCAGCGCGAAGACGATGACTCCGGCGCCGGTCCCGGCCGCCGGGAGGACGTAACCGGTCAACACTGGCGGTGTCTTGTCGTTGCCGGCGTCGATCTCGCTGCGGACGCGGTTGATGGCGTCGCCGACGTAGGCGTCGGCCGAGGAGCGCGACTGGATGCTGAGCAGCAGCTTGAGCTCGTCGCGGTAGCGGGCGTTGTCGCCCTTGGCCAGCGCGCGGTAGTACGTGTTCGTCAGGTTCGACTGCGCCGGATCGGCCACGATCGTCACGTTGGCCTTCGCCAGGTCCTGCCTGATGTACGACACCGGCACGAAGTATCCCTGCCCTGGGAGCTGGTTGCCGTTGGCGTCCGGGATGATGTAGCTGATCACGCCCATCACGTTGCCCTTGGCGTCGACGACGGGCCCTCCGCTGTCGCCGTGCGTGAACTGCGCATCGGTGCCGTAAACCTTCCAGCTTCCGTCGGACGCGGTCCGCGAGTTCATGTGCTGGATCTTGCCCACGGTCACAGCTATGGGCACGGTTTGATTCGTCGGCACCTCCTCCTGGAGGTACGCAGTGCGCGGATAGCCCATCGCGTAGGTGGCGTCCCCGACCTCCGGATCGGTCGCCGCGATAGGCAGCGCCGGCACCGAGTCGACGCTGGCCTTCAGGATGGCGATGTCGTGGCCGCCGACCGTGGGGTCGACGGAGACCACCGATGCTCGCAGCCCGCTGGTGGTCGTGTTGTCGCCGGCCTGCACCGACGGCCCGGTCGCGAGGTAGTACTTCGCGTCGATCTTGTCCACGCTGATGTACTGCTGAATCCATCGCTGGTCGAACGCCACCAGGTTCGCGACCTGCGCATCGGTCGGCGAGAAGTCTGCCCAGCCCTTCTTGATCCCGTTCGTGTCGTCGGTGACAAAGGCCGGGTCCTTGGTGTAGGCGACGATCCCGGCGCGGACGTCCGTCTTCGAGGCCGTCACGACGTGCGCCGCGGTGACGAGGTATCCGTCCTCGGTGACGAAGAATCCGGAACCAGTGGCCCACTCGCTCCACGTGTCGCTCACGACGTTGCCGGCGCTCATGTACGAGGTCGGGTCGTTCATGATCACCTGCTCCGCGTCGTGCTCCAGCTGGGTTGCGCTGCTGTAGTAGTGGGCCGCGGTGAGCGAGTCGTAGATCGAGTTCCAGGTCGCGTCGGTGACGATCGGCTCCGGGATCGAGGTCGTGATCGCGTACTCGGACTGGATGAAGACGATCGCCGGCTTCGACGCCGTGGCCACACGCTCGGGCGTCAGGGCCTTCGGCGCCGGCTCACGAGTGAGGACGATCGCTGCCCCGAGCGCGCCGTTGCCGACGATGGCGAGCGCCAGCAGCGCGATGACGACGATCCTGACCGCAAGTTTCAATTTGCCCACCTCCGCAGCGCGGCCAATCTACGGTCGCGCCGCCTCCGTCCCCCGGACGGGCACGTCAAATCATGCGACTTTTTGTAAATCGCGGCGAAACGGCGATCTAGAGGACCGGCGGGGCCTGGGGGGCGCGCGGTGCGGCACGCCACGTGATGAACATGCCGGCCAGGAACCCGAGGGCGACCGCGATGAACCCGACCGCGATCAACAGTCGCCAGTCCTGGACCGGCGTGACCGCGGCCACGAGCCCGGTGTCGGGGCCGGTGGTGGCCGTCAGTGTCTGCGCCTTGGTCCAGGAGAGCTTCCAGATCGCAGTCTTGCGGTCGAGCGTGAAGACGGCGCCGGGCGCCGAGGTGATCACGTGCGGGACCGTCAGCGAGAACGTGATCACGAAGACCGACGCGAGCTCGTCGTCGGTGATGATCTGCTGCTCGCCCGGCGACGGTGATGCCATGGCCTGTGGCGCCGTCTTGAAGGTGTAGGTGTCGGTCGCGCCCGAGGTCGTGTGCGTGGCCGAGGTGAAGAGGCCGCCGGTGTTCGAAAGGTTGATGCCCAGGCCCGAGCCCGCCGTCGCGCCGGACGGCGACAGCGTCGAAGGCTGCGTCATGAATGCGAAGGCTTCCTTTTCCGTCTTGAACGGCACCGTGATCAGGGCGCCCGTCTCGTCACCCTCTGTGACCGCGGTGACCTTGCCGCCGGGATATTTCTTCTGCAGCTGCGCGTTCGCGTTGGCGATGTCGGCCGGCGTGAATCCGCTGACCGTGGCCCCGTTGGCCCCGGACATCAGCGACTTGGGAAACAGCAGCTTCAAGCCGATGGTCACCGAACCGTCGGCGCTGAAGGTCGCGCTGGTGTCGAAGCCGCAGGCGGCCAGGACGACGACCACGGCGCCGGCGGTGAGGGCCCTTGCGAACGTCCGGAGCATGAGGGCCCATATGTTGATCTCGCGAGCGCGAATCCGAGCCGCGTTATGCCAGGGAAGCTAGCCCAGGAAGGCTTCGATCGCCTGGTTGACCGGCCCGGGATGGGTCAGGTTGCTCGCGTGCCCGGCGCCCGGGACCTTGACCATCCCCTTGCATCCCGGAAGACGAGCGCAGAGCTGCTCGCCGACGGCGGGTTCGATGGCGACGTCCTCCTCGCCATGGATGACCAGGACGGGCGCCAGTATCTCCGCGAGCCGGTCGGTGATGTCGTCGCGGTCGACCAGGGTCCGGTAGATCGGCGTCAGCTCCTTGGGGTCTCGCGCCTTCCACTTGGCGATGTACGGCGCCGACTCCGGACGCTCGCTGCCGACGATGATCGCGGCCGTCATCTCGACCAGCTGGTCGTTCGGGCCAGAGCCGACCCAGACGTCGTGCATCAGGTCGTACTGCACCAGCTTGTCGGGGTCCTCCAGGCCGGATTGGGTGTCGATCAGGACGAGGCCGGCGGTTCGCTCGGGGTGGCGGAGGGCGAAGCGGAGCGAGACGAAACCGCCCTGGCTCATGCCGCCCACCACCGCGCGCTCGACCCCCAGGTGGTCCAGCAGGCCGGCCAGGTCGTCCGCCGAGTCCCAGTACGTGAACGGCTTGCCGTCCCATTCCGTCCGGCCGTGGCCGCGCTGGTCCCAGGTGATGATCCGGTGTCGCCCGGCCAGAGCCCGGCGCTGCGGCTCGAACATGTCCGCGTCCATCAGGAAGCCATGGCTGAGGACCAGCGGCGTTCCCGGACCGCCGGTGTCCTCATAGAAGAGCCTCTGTCCGTTCACCTCGGCAACCGGCATCGGCGCAAGCCTAATCTGTGTCGGACGATGAAAGTCGCGCTCCGGGAACCGACGTTCACCGACGTGCTGGACGCCGCCCGCCAGATCCGGCCCTACCTGTCGCCGACGCCGCTCCGCCACTACCCGGCGCTCGACCGGCTGGTCGGCGCAGAGGTCTACGTCAAGCACGAGAACCACAACCCGACCGGCGCCTTCAAGGTGCGGGGCGGGGTCAACCTCATGAGCCGTTTGTCCGAGGACGAGAGGCGGCGCGGCGTCATCGCGGCGTCGACCGGCAACCACGGCCAGTCGGTCGCCTACGCGGCGCGGCTCTTCGGCGTGAGCGCGATCATCTGCGCCCCGGCGGCCGCCAACCCGGTCAAGGTGGAGTCGATGCAGGACCTGGGCGCGGAGGTGGTGCTCGCGGGCGAGCGGTTCGACGACGCCAAGCAGAACGCAGAGCGCCTGGCGCGCGAGCACGGCTACCGCTACATCCACTCCGGCGACGAGCCGCTCTTGATCGCGGGCGTGGGCACGCACACGCTAGAGGTCCTCGAGGAGCAGCCCGACGTCGACGCCGTCATCGTCCCGATAGGCGGGGGATCGGGCGCGGCCGGGGCGGGGACCGCGGCCAAGGCGATCAACCCGAAGATCGAGGTGATCGGCGTCCAGTCGGACGCGGCGCAGTCGGCGTGGCTGAGCTGGAAGTCCGGCGAGATGCGGGAGTCGCCCAACCGCACCCGCGCCGAAGGGCTGTCGACCGCGGCGCCGTTCGAGCTCCCCCAGCGGATCATGCGGCGCGTCCTGGACGACTTCGTCCTCGTGTCCGACGACGAGATCGACGCCGCCACGGCGGTCATGATCGAGAAGACCCGGACGCTCGTCGAGGCCGCGGGGGCGGCGGCGCTGGCTGCAGCGCTGTCTCTCCGCGACAGGCTACGGGGTCGAAAGGTGGCTTTGATCTGCAGCGGCGGCAACATCAGCCCGGCGCAGCTGAAGACGTTGTTGACGCGCGCGTCCTGATCCTTTACTAGTAGCCGCAATGGCTTTTCGCGAGGCCTCCCTGGACACCTCGGCCCCGCCCGACAGGGTGTGGCAGGTGTGGTCGGACGTGGACCGCTGGCCCGAGTGGAACCCCGACATGAAGGCGTCGCGCATCGAAGGACCGCTCAGGCTGGGCGCGACCGGCAACATCGACACGCGGTCGGGCGGCAAGCACGACGTCGTCGTCACCCACTTCGAGCAGGGCCGCTCGTTCGAGCTCGAGAGCACGGCGCTGCCGGGGACGAAGATGGCGATCCGGGCGACCATCGCGCCCAGCGGCTCGGGGAGCCGGATCACTCAGGGCTTCGAGCCGCGCGGTGTGCTCGCGCCGATCGTCGGCCCGATGATGGGCGGCCAGATCCTGAAGACGTTCAACGCCGTGCTGGGCGGCCTGAAGACGAAGGTCGAGTCCGGCCGCTAGATGGCCGTCTCCGCGAGGGCTCCGAAAGCCAAGAAGAACCGCAAGAAGAAGAACGGCGAGTGGACGGGGGGCAAGCCCTCCGTCCTTTCCAGGAAGGGGTACGCGAAGGAGCTCCGCCGGCTGCAGGTCGAGCTCGTCCAGCTCGAGGAGTGGGTGCGCAACCGCGGCATCCGGGTGGTCGCCATCTTCGAGGGCCGCGACACGGCGGGCAAGGGTGGGGTGATCAAGCGCATGACCGCGCTCCTCAATCCTCGCTACGTGAAAGTCGTCGCCCTTCCCGCGCCGACAGAGCGCGAGCGAACGCAGTGGTACTTCCAGCGCTACGTCGCCCACCTGCCCTCCGCCGGAGAGATCGTGTTCTTCGACCGCAGCTGGTACAACCGCGCCGGCGTCGAGCACGTCATGGGCTTCTGCACCGACGAGGAGTACGACGACTTCATGCGCACGTGCCCTCAGTTCGAGCGCATGCTCGTCCGCTCCGGCATCGTCCTGGTCAAGTACTGGCTGTCCGTCAGCGACGACGAGCAGGAACGTCGCTTCCTCAGCCGCATCAACGACCCGAGCAAGCGGTGGAAGCTCAGCCCGATGGACCTGCAGGCCCGCGCTCGATGGGTCGACTATTCGGAGGCCAAAGACCAGATGTTCTCGTACACGGACATCAGCGAGGCGCCCTGGTACGTGGTCGAGACGGACAACAAGCGGCAGGCGCAGCTGAACCTGATCAGCCACTTCCTCTCTTTGATCCCGTACGAGGAAGTGCCCCACGACGACATCAAGCTGCCGCCACGGCAGAAGCGCAGCTACAACCGGCCGCCGAAGAGCTCGCAGCGCATGGTGCCGGTCCGGTACGAGGTGAACTGAGCGTGAAGGTCTCCGACCTGCCGCCGGGCCGCCTCCTGACCGTCGAGCCCGAGGCATACCTCTCCAGAGTTGCGCGTGAGATGCGGATCCAGGACTCGGACTCGGTGGCGGTGATGTCCGGGGGGCGCCTGGTCGGGATCATCACCGAGGGCGACCTGGTGCGCGCGATCGCCGACGGCATGAACCCACAGCAGGCGACGGCCGGAGTGATCATGACCTCGGACCCGGTCACCGTCACAGAGGACGAAGACGTGTCGGTGGTCGCGCTGCGGATGATGAGCCTCGGCGTGCGCCACCTGCCCGTCGTCGACGCCTCGGGCAACCCGACCGGGCTCTTGTCGGCGCGCAACCTCGTGTCGGTGCTGGACAGGTCGCGGTCCTGATCGACGACCCGGTGCTGGTCGAGGACTGGCACCCCGTGGCTCTCGCGGCGGACGTGGCCGGCGGTGGACCCGTCGCGGCCCGGCTGCTCGGAGAGGACATCGTCCTGTGGCGGTCGCAAGGCGGGCTGTCCGCGTGGCGCGACCTGTGCGTCCACCGCGGCACGCGGCTGTCGCTGGGCCGCGTCGTCGGCGGCGACCGGCTCGAGTGCCCCTACCACGGCTGGACCTATGGCGCGGATGGCCGGTGCGTGCTCATGCCGGCGCATCCGGAGCAAACGCCGCCGGCGAAGGCGTGCGTCACGACTTACCGCGCACGCGAGAAGTACGGCGTCGTGTGGGCGTGTCTCGGCACCGGCGCGTCGGAGATCCCCGCGTTCTCGCTCCTCGACGACCCGTCGTACCACGTGCTCATGGCGGGGCCGTACCGCGTCCACGCGGGCGGACCGCGGATCGTCGAGAACTTTCTCGATGTCGGGCACTTTCCATTCGTCCACGAGGGCGTGCTGGGCGACCGCTCGCGGCCTGAGATCGCGGAATACGAGGCCACGGTCGACGGCGATGGCGTGGTGGCGAGAGGCGTCAAGGTCTACCAACCCGACCCGTACGCGACCGGCGAAGGCTCGGTCGTCACCTACACGTACCGCGTCCACCGGCCGCTGGCGGCGTCGTTCATCAAGCACGGTGAGCATTCGTTCGGCATGCTGCTCGCGGTGACACCGCACGACCAGGTCGACAGCACGGCCTGGATGTGGATGGCGATGAACTACGAGCCGGCGACGGAGATGGTCGAGTTCCAGGACCGGATCTTCGCCCAGGACCGCCCGATCCTCGAGTCCCAGCGGCCGGAGCTGCTGCCGCTCGACCTGCAGGCCGAGCTGCACCTGCGCAGCGACCGGACCGCGATCGCATACCGGCGTTGGCTGCGTGAACTCGGCGTCCGAACGGGGGCGCACTGATATCGTGGCGCGATGAAGATCACACCGCTGCTGCGCCCGTTTGGTGCCCTGTGGGGACGCGAGCCGGTCGCGATCCAGGCGCTGGTGATCGCGTTCGTCAACCTGCTTTTCGTGTTTTCGGTGATCCGGCTCAGCGTTCCCCAGATGGCCGCCACGAACATGTTCCTGGTCGCGCTGCTCGCCTTCGTCGCCCGCGCCGCGGTCACGCCGGTCGCGAGTCCGAAGGATGGTGAAGGCAACCGGCTTGTGCCGGTCGCGCCGTGGCAGCGTGTGAAGGGCGAGGCCGAGCCACGGAGGCAGCGATCGGAGTAGGCCGGCGGCTCGTCCGGACGTATCGGACGGGCGAGGACTATCGGCGGTACACGCTTGAAAGCGCCGACCGCCGAGCGAGCCTGCGGTCGCTGGTGGCGAGGCACCGCCGCTACATCGGACGCAGCGTGCTCGACCTCGGCTGCGGCGGCGGCGTCCTGGGCGCCCTCCTCGCGCCGACCGGCCGCGAGTATCTCGGCGTCGACGCCAACCCGGACATGCTGCGCGAGGCGCGGAAGCTGCCCGGTCTGCGCTTCCTCGACGCCGACGTGACGCACGACCGGATTCCCGGCCGCTTCGACACCGTCACGATGCTCGGCAACGCGATGGCGCATTTCACCGTCGCGGACATGGACCGGTTGCTCGCCGCGCGCCGGGCCAACGTCCGGCCCGGCAGCACCTTCCTCCTCGACTATCGCGACCTGATCGCGATGTTCTGGCAGGGCACGTGGACGAAGGTCCGGGTGACGACCCACGTGCGCGGCACGATCACTCACCGGGCGCGACTGCTCGACCTGGAGAAGGGAACGCTGCACCTGCGGGCCCGGCCGTCGACGCGCAAATGGGTGCTCGACTGGTCACACGCCCTGTGGTCTCCGTTCATCCTCGAGATGCTCATGCGCCATCACGGCTGGCTGCTGGCGCACCGGTCGCCGCCGAAGGCGAGGCGGGGTGCTTCGAGGATCCCGCAGGACTACGTCGACGTTTACCGGCTCGAAGCGACCCGCGCCTGACGGACTACTTGCTGGGCGAAGACGACGGCGACGATTGGCCGCCGCCGCCCGAAGGCATCGGTGACGAAACCGCCGGGTTGTTGGTCTGCGTACCACCGCCCGAGGTGGTTCCAAACCAGTTCCACGACCAGAACCCGAAGAACAGGACGACAAGGACGATGATGGCGAGCAGCGCCAGCAGCACGCCCGCGCCGCTGCCACCGCCTGTGGTGACCGTCTCGCCACCTGCGACGCTCCGCCGGCTGTAGGCGTAGCCTCCGCCGCCGAGCAGCAGGACCAACGCCAGGACGACCAGGATCAGGAAGAGCAATGTGCCCAAAGCTGTTCACCTCCTCCCCGCTCTGAATCCGCCTGCTTTGACAACGCTTAACAGGGGTCGGGGCCGCATTCCGCGTGCGAGACTTCGTTCCCGCTTGACGATCTGGATCGGTCGTGTTCCGCCGCTGGCCCGGTTTGGGGTTCTCGCCCTGCTGCCGGTCGTCGCCCTCGGCTTCGTGCTCGGCAGGGCGCTCAACACCGACGTGCAGCAGCGCTACCTCGACTCGGCGCGCCAGAGCGCCACGCTCATCACCCAGGTCGGGATCCAGCCGCTCCTGACCGCTCAGCAGCTGGCGCTGGGGCTCACCGGCGACGAGGTGGCGGCGGTCGACCTGCGGCTCCAGGGCGCGTCGGTCAGCGAGGAGGTGACGCGCCTCAAGGTCTGGAACCGCCTGGGCACGATCGTGTACTCCGACAACCACGCGCTCATCGGTCGCTCGTTCGCCATCGACGACGACCTGCACGACGCGCTCAACGGCACGTCGAAGGCGAGCATCACCGACGGCCACGACGAGGAGAACTCGGGCGACAATCTGGCCGGCCCGTTGGTCCAGGTGTACGTGCCGCTCGTCTTCGAGGGCAGCACCTCGCCCAGCGGCGCGTTCGAGCTGTACCTCCCCTACGCCCCGGTTCAGGCCGCGATCGACCGCGAGTCGCAGCAGCTCTACGTCTTTCTCGCCGCCGGCCTGACGCTCTTTTACATCTCGATGTTTCCGCTGGTCTTGCTCGCGATCAGCTGGCAGCGCCGCGCCGAGGCAGCCGCCCTCGCCAACATGGCCGGGGTCGAGCGCCTCAACAGGTTGAAGAGCGAGTTCCTCGTCAACATCAGCCACCAGTTTCGGACCGCGATGGTCGGCATCGAAGGGTTCAGTGAGCTCATCAAGGACGCCGACCAGCTCGACCTGGACGAGGTCAAGGCTTTTGCCCGCGACATCCACCACGATGCGCAGCGCCTCGATCGGGCCTTCGAGGACATGGTGGAGCTGGATCAGAAGGAGACGAGCCGGGCCAACTAGCCATGCCTGGCATAGTTGACCGATGCCAAGAGTGCTCCTCATCGAGGACGAGAGGATCGTGGCCGAGATCTACAGCCTGGCCCTGCAGCGGGCCGGGCTCGAGGTGATGGTCGCGCCTGACGGCGCGGAAGGCCTGCGCCTGGCGCAGGAGAACAAGCCGGACTTCATCTTTCTCGACGTCCGCATGCCGCGCATGGGCGGCATGGACGTGCTGCGGTCGCTCGCGGCGGGCACGGCCACGAGCGCGATCCCCACCGTGATGATGACGAACTACGACGACCCCGCCACCGTGAGGTCGAGCCGGGATCTCGGCGCCAAGGAATACCTCGTCAAGGCCGGCTTCGATCCCAACGATCTTGCGGCGATCGTCGAGAGGTGGGTCGCGCCGCCGGTCGCCTGAGCTTTCAGCCCGCGCAGACCGGGCCGTTGTACAGCCAGGGAAGGCACAGCTGTGGCGCGAACGCCGCCCACACGGTGAGCAGCGCAACGACGCTCAGCCCGGCGATCCAGAGCGCGCCCGTGATGCGGTTGTGCTTCGGCGCCGGCCAGCTGCGCCAGCCAAGCCGGCGCGCGATCTTCGGGCCGTAGCGCGCGTCGAGCAGCGGCCAGGCGATGAGCCCGAGCAGCAACAGTGTCGGGACCAGGATCGTCGTGATCAGCGCCGGCCCGAGCTTGGCGAACTGGAAGAGCGCAAGGAAGTACCACTCCGGCCGGGTGATGATGGTCGACCTCGGGTCGGCGGCCTGCCCGGGTTCCAGGAGCGGCCGGCCGGCGAGGGCGAGAAGGCCGAGGGTGACGAGCACGACCATGGCCAGGATGGCGTACGGCCATACCTGGTCGGGGAACCACGGGTGGGTCTGCTCTTCGGGCGTGTCGTAGGGCGTGTTCACGCCGGCTCCGGCGGACCGAGCCGTCTGGATATGCGGTAGTGGGCGTAGAGAAGTGCCGTCATGACCGCCGGCAGAAGGAAGACGTGCGCCATGAAGAAGCGAAGCAGCGTCGGGGGCCCGACGAAAGGTCCGCCCTGGACCAGCGTCTTGATGAAGCCGCTCACGCCGTCGGGGAACACACCGGTTCCGGAGATGATCGAGACCTCGCGGCCCCGCGCCAGGTATGAGTTGGCGTCCCACGGGAGGAGCGACCCGGTGAACGCGAACAGGACGATGACCAGAAAGACGATCACGCCGATCATCCAGTTGAGCTCCCTTGGCGCGCGGTAGCCGCCGTTCCAGAACACGAAGCTCATGTAGACGAGCGCGACCGCGATGAGAACGTTCGAGCCCCAGTAGTGCATACCGCGGACGAGCCAGCCCAGATATGCGGTGTTCTGGATGAAGACGACGCTCGTATAGGCGGGAGCCGGATTGCCGGCGCCGTCGGGGACGTAGTAGAGGCCGAGCAGAAAGCCGGTGACGAATTCGACACCGATGAGGATCACAGCCACCCCGCCCAGGTACCGCCACGCCGCCGTGGCGTAGTTCGGTATCGGGCGGTTGAGCTCGGCGTCGACCGATCGGCTGAATGGGAACCTGTCGTCGAGCCATCCGACCAGCTGCGATGCAAGTCCCATATCTCTGCTCCCTCAACTTAGAACCCAAACGTTCGGAGCACGATTCCAATCAAATGATTGAGCCGTATTCTGGACATGGCATGAGCAGGGGATTTCGGGACGCCGATTCCACGCAGGAGATGAGCGGTCGGGAGGCCGACGCGGCGATCCAGCGGGTTCATTCGCTCGCCGCCGAACAGGCGCGCCGTTCGGCCGAACTGCGCTCCCAGGGCTCGTACGGAGTTTGCGAGACCTGCGGCGGGCCGATCGGCGAGGACAGGCTGGCGGCCGTGCCCGAGGCCACGCGGTGCATACGCTGCCAGGCAAGCTGGGAGGCCACCCGCTAGGGAGGCGCGCGCCGCCGGGCGTTGACGTAGCGCAACACATGGGTGCCCCGAGCGCCGTAGCCAGACGTGTGCGGACGCGGGCCAGGCGCACCGCCTCGAACTCGTGGCTCGAGTTCCTGGAGCGCTGCGGCTACGTGATCCGCGGAGCCACCTATGCCGTCATGGGCGGGCTCGCGCTCGGTCTCGCGCTCGGTATCGGCGGGGCGGCGACCGACCAGTCGGGCAGCGTCGTCATCCTCAGCGAAGGGCCTGCAGGGAGAGTCCTCCTCTGCGCCGTCGTCATCGGCCTTGGCGCGTATTCGATCTGGGGCTTCGTCCGCGCCATCTACGACCCGCTGCACCGAGGTGAAGACGCGAGCGGCATCGCGGAAAGGCTCGGGTTCGCCTGGAGCGGCACCGCTTACGCCGCGATCGTGATCTTCGCGCTGCACCTCCTGGCGGGCAGCGGCGCCTCGGCGGCGCATGACTCGACGCAAGCCGCGATCGCGCGCGTCCTCTCATATCCGGCGGGCCACGTCATCGCGATGGCGATCGGGATCGTGACCGTCGGCATCGGGCTCGGCCAGTTCGTCGACGCATATCGCGCCATCTTCAAGCAGGACCTGAAACGTGTCGAGATGAAAGCGGCGGAGAAGCGTGTCGTCGACATGCTCGGCCGCTTCGGTTACTTCTCTCGCGGCGTCACGTTCACGCTCGTCGGCTGGTTCGTCTTCCAGGGCGGGCTGCACCACGATTCGTCTCAGGTGCGCGGCTACAACGGGGTGTTTCTGTTTCTCCTCGGCGAACCATTCGGCCGGCTGGTGCTCGGCGTCGTGGCGCTCGGGTTCATCGCGCTGGGCCTGCACTCGCTCGCCTGCGCGCGGTGGATCAAACTTTTGGGGACCCGCCAGTGATGGCGGCGAGTACGCAGGTGCCGACGAAGGCGACTCGCCTCCTGGTGATCAGCCGCAACGCCGGCGGGATGAGCGAGGACGTAGAGTCGCGGTTGCGGTCGGCGTTCGCGGACCATCTGGTGGTCGACTTCGACCCGGACCAGGACGTCTCGTCGCTGCTCACGCCGCAGGCGCGGATCATCGTCGCCGGCGGCGACGGCACGGTCGAGTACTTCGTGCGCAAGTTTGCCGACACCAAGCACCCGTTGGGCATCATCTCGTTGGGCACGTTCAACAACCTCGCGCACGCGCTCTCGCTGCCGGTAAAGCTCGACCCGGCGATCGAGGTCGCGCGCGACGGCCATACCAGGTCGATCACGCTGGGCCGCGTCAACGACCACGTCTTCGTCGAGGCGTGCGCGGTCGGCCTGTTCGGCGCGGCGATCGCGCTCGGCGAGTCGGCGAAGGATCTCGAGTTCGGCAAGCTGGCCGCGAAGTTGAAGGACGTGATCGGCGCCCGGCGATTCCAGTACGAGCTCTCGGGAGACATCGAGGGCGGCGGTTCGGCCATGTCGCTGGTCTTTTCCAACACCGGGTCGATTGGCAGCCAGCTGCCGATCAGCGACGGCAGCCCCACCGATCCGTATCTCGAGTTCTCCGTCCACGCGGGTCGCACGCGGACCGACATCGTCGAGCGCGCGATCGCCGGCGCGTTGCTGGGCAAACACTCCGATGATGGTTCGGCGCAGGTGTTCCGCTTCCGCCGTCTCGAGGTGAAGACAAAGCCTCGCGTCCGTGTGTATGCCGACAACCTCCTGGTCGGCCGGACGCCGGCGGTGATCACCGCGGAGACGAGCGCGCTCAAGGTGCTCCTTCCCCACTGAGCACGCAGCCCGCGCCACCCGTCAAGGAAGCCGCCGCCCAGGTAGCGGCCGGCGATCCGCGAGCCGCCGCGCGGGCCTGGCTGCTGCCGGCGATGATCGTGTGCTGGGCGCTTTTCGCCGTCGACACGATCCTCGTCGCGACCTATCCCCTGCTGCCTTTCGACGTGCCGGTCACGGCCATCGTGCAGCGCATTCCATGGGGCCCGGTCTCCTGGGTCTTCGAGGCCATCAACCTCACGGCGGGATATCCGCAGGGCGCCGTGGGCGTGCTCGCGGTGCTGGTTCTGTTTTTCTGGGAAAGACGCGCCGGCTACCTGATGGCGATCGGCGCGATCTCCTCGTTGCTCGACAACCTGATCAAGCTGCTGATGGCACGGCAGCGGCCGACGGCCGCGATCGTCCACATCCTGGAGCCGGCACCGGGGTACTCGTATCCAAGCGGCCACGCCGTGTTCTTCACATGGGTGAGCTTCATGCTGGCGTTTGCGATCGCGCCTCATGTCCGCCCGCGGCAGCGATGGCTGCTGTGGGCCGGCGCGGGAGTGATGATCGTCCTGACCTGCCTCGCGCGGGTCTGGGCGGGGGCCCACTGGCCGAGCGACGTGCTCGGTGGAGTCCTCCTGGCGCTCGGGTGGGCGATGTTCGTCCTGTGGCTGCCCGAGCGGTGGCTGCCGTCACCGAGGTGGAGGTGGTTCCAGGACCGCCGCCGGCACGTCGCCTCCTGACGTGATCGACCGCAGGCTGCTGGCGGTCGCGGTGATCGCCGGCGCGGCCGCAGCCGCGCTGACCGCCTACGTCGTCGGCCACCCGATCAACCCGGCGGACGTGACCGTCGAGCGCGACGTGCAGTCGGTGCCGTGGGGCCCGATGGTGATCGTGTTCGGGTTCTTCAGCTTCATCGGCGACGCCAAGGGCGCGATCGTCGAGGCGCTCGTCTTCGTCGCCGTGCTCATCTTCAACCGCCGGGCATGGCCGTTCGCCGCTCTGGCCTCGCTCGAAGCCGGCTGGTACCTGCTGCTCAGCCACCTCATCTTCCGCCCTCGACCGACGACGGCCCAGGTGCTTCAGGTCACGGAGCACCCTGGCGCCTCGAGCTTCCCGAGCGGGCACACGATGTTCATCGTGACCGTGGTCACCGTCCTGATGCTCTGCCTGGGCTACAGGTTCCTGCGCGGACGGATCCTGATCGCCGGCTGGTTGGCCGGCGGCGTGCTCGTGCTCATCAACGGCCTTGGGCGGATCGATTCGGGCGCGCACTGGCCGAGCGACGTGGTGGCGGCGCTGCTCATCGCGTTGACGTGGCTGACGGCGGTGCTGTCATTGCGTCCGATTCACGAGCGCGTCTTCCCGAGGTGAAAAGTGTGGGGCCGGCCGCAACCGGCCCCACCGAGATTGCCTATGAAGCGCCGATCGCCCCGATCCAGGTGCCCCAGTTGCGGCCGAACACCGGTGGCGTGTTCACGCCCTGGAACTGGTTGGCGTACTGGCCGGCGAACCAGATGTGGCTGGAGCCGTCGAAGGACGTGGCTTCGTAGTCGCCCCAGCGGCAGACGGGGATCACCTTCGTGCCGCAGAGCGTCGGCCGGTAAGACGACTCGCCGGCCTTGAGAAGGTTGCCCGACCCGCTGAAGTTGGCATCCCCCGCGGCGCGCACGACGTAGCGAGTCTCAGGAAAGACATCGCGACTCATGTGCTCGAAGAGCATTGTCACGTTGCCTGCCGCGTCCGGCATGAGCGCCGGATAGGTCGCGGCCTCGTCGCCGGTGAAGTTGTAGTAGTTGGTCGTCGTCGACATGCTCGAAAGGTTCACCTGCGCCCACTCGATGCCGGGTGTCGGGTGCGCGCGGTTGTTGCCGTTGTTGATCGCGGTGCCCCAGGCGGTGTACAGCACACCACCGCGAACCACCGGCGTGGCGGGGATGCGCAGGTCGTCGGCGTCGATGCAGAGATTGCAGCTCGGCTGGTCGGCCGGCACGTTCACGAGGAACGGAGCAGTCGGCACGAGCGTGGCGGACAGCGTCGGCGCCGCACCGCCGCTGTCGTGACCGATCGGGTTGGCCAGCGTGTACACGACCAGGCCGCTGCACGAGTCGGAGAAGTTGCCGCCGAAGAATCCGCAGAAGTGGCCGGTGTTGACGTCCGGCCCGTTCATCGGCGTGACGAAGGTCTCACTCGACCCGGCGCTGTTGTCGACGTTCATGGCCGGCTGGACGGTGCTGGCGACGAAGGGACCTGTCGCGGCGGTCGTGCCCGGGCCGGTGGCCCGGAGGTTGAAGAAACCGTCGGCCGTGAAGTTCGCCTGCCCGGCCTCCATCTGCGCCTTGTTGGCTTCGAAGATCTCCTCGAAAAAGCCGTTGTTCTCGCCGAACATGTCGCCCGAGAAGTAGATGCCCTGGTTGTTGAGGCCGAGCATCGTGAAGTCGGCCGCAAACTTCTGGCCCTGGACGTCGGTTTCCATGTTGAACTCGTAGACGTTCCACTTGCCGTTGGGGTTGCCGGTCTGGCTGACCGCGATGTAGTAGGACGACTTGTAGGGGCAGTCGAGGGCGACGCCGAACGCCTGCGCGCCTTCGACCTGCAGCACCGCCGCCCAGAACCGCCCGTCCGCCGGGTCGTAGAGCGCGCGCGGGTCGCTCATGAACGGCTGGCTCTTGTGCGCGGTGTCGCACGGCGTGCCGTCGGCGTTGGTCACGTTGGGGACACCGAAGAAGGACTGCGCGCTGACGGGCCATCCGGGCTGCAAATTGCCGCTCGGGTCGAGGACCTCAAACTGCATGTTGACGCCCTGGAGCACGAAACGAGGCGACGCGGCCAAGGCCATGTCGGGCGGGTTGCAGCCGTGCCCGAAGTACGGGCAGGTCGTGGCCGACGACTGCTGACCGATGAAGCTGTGCGCAAGCGGCGGAGTCACGCTGCTAGACGTCGACGATCCGGTGTTGGCGCCGTTCGCGCCACCGGTGTTGTTGACGAGGCTCTCCGGTCCGCCGCCCTTCGGCCACAGGACCTTGAGTCCGTCCGCGTCGCTCGCCGACAAGGCCGGGCCCTGCTGGCGGCCGGCCGGCGAAACAACGTAGTGAGTGACGATCCTCGCCGAGGTCGGCTGCGAGGTGAACGTAACGCTCGAATTCCCGGCCGCGGCGCTGACACCGCCGGCGTAAACTGCCGCGCCGGCGACAACGGCGGCGATCGATGCCCATGACACCCGCTTCCGAAACACCATCACCAACTCCTCCTGCCACAACCCGACCCCGTCTTCCATGGACACGACGCGGCGTCGCGTCCGGCGAGGGCAGGAATGCTAGATCGGGCTCGGCGCCGAATCAAACAGCGAGTTCGAGCGCTGGCGGGATCAGTGCGTGTACGTGATTCCGGGGTGAAACGTCAAGAAGACGAAGAACACCACCGCCATGATCACCACCGCGAGCATCACCCCGATGGCCGTGGCGTTCACCGTTGCTGAGCTGACCGAGCCCGGATAGAGGCGCGCCAGCTCGGCTGCCGGCACCGGCTCCCAGTTGCCTTCCGCCGGCACCCCCAGCAGCCGGGCGATCGCGTCGATGTCGAATCCGCGTCCGACCCGCAGGAGCGCGCGATTGTCGCGGTCCACGACCAACGCCATCGGTATCGGGATCGTTCGCGAGGAGGCGCTGCTCACCTTGACGATGCGCGCGACGGCGGTGCGGTCGCAGCTCTTGGCGCCGATGCCCGTCAGCGTGATCACCTGCGGTCCGACGAGGACCCGGCTGGTCCGCAACGAAACGACCCTGAGCACGGGTATCAGGACCACGAACGCGACGACCAGGACGCCGTCGGCGATCGCCGCGACCCAGCCATGGCCGCTCAATCCCGAATGGACATCGAGCGCCGCCTTGCCCACGAGCACGACACCGAACGCTCCGAACACGACCCACGGAACCGGCAGGTTCCTCGAGCTCGCTCGGAAAACGACCGTCTGCGGATCCAGCTCCGACGCCGCCGGCCCGACGTAGCGTGGTGCCGGGCCAAGGCGGCTCGCGGGAACGGCGACCGTGGCGAGCGTGCGGAGCCGGCGCGCGCCCCTGATGCCGGTGAAGAGACTGAGCGCGCCGATCGCGGTCACGAATCCGAACAGGAACAGGCCCGACGGTGTGCTGGCGATCTCCGACGAGGGGTCGTTCACCGTCGGGAACCCGTCGCCGTGGATCAGGAGGAGCATCGCCTTGCCCTGCCAGTACCGGACCTCGACCGGATCACCCGCGTGGACCGCATCACGGGAGAGGTCGATGTTGCCGACGGCGATGTCCTCGGTCGAGCGGGCGGTCCGCACCGTGATCGAGCCGCTCGTCCCGCTCGAGCCGGTCTCGAAGCTCATCGCCGTGACGACCCCCGGCAGCGTCTGGTAACACGCAGGGACGTCCTGCTGGCACTCGCGAGCCGACTGGTACGGCCCGAGGTCCGACCGTGCCTGGAACCAGACGGCGGCCAGGCCGAAGAGAAACAGGACGCCCACCAGGGTGGCCAGGACGCCGAAGACGATGCGGATCCATGCCCACGCGCGACCCATGGCGGCGGAAATTCTAAGTCGGCGTCCGGCGCTATCCCCCGATCGCCGGCGTGACCACCTTCCACGTCACGCCGCCGTCTTCGGTCGTGAGCAGCTGGCCGTCGGCGTTGATGTTCGCCTCGAAGCCGTGCTTCAGGTCGACGAACTGCATGAAGCCAGGGGGCCACGTGGCCGGGACGTCGTGCTGGACAAGGGTCCACGACCGGCCACCGTCCGTGCTCCGATACAGCTCAAACCCGCTCTTGCTCAGCTTCGTCCAGCCAGGAGGCGTGACGAGCGCGAACAGGTCGTCGGGGTTCACCCAATCGAGGACCAGGACGAAACCGGTGCCTGGCGCCGCGCTCGCCCGCCAGGTTGTCCCTCCATCGGCCGTCGAGAGGAGCTGCGTCGATGCGGTCAAGCCGCCCTCTCCCGAAACGACCACCATCCCGTGATCAGGGTCACCGAAGTGAGGAAGGTCGAAGTAGCAGGGGCAGCCGGAGCTGCCGACGGGAATCGGCGCCGCCTTCCAGGTCGAGCCGCCGTCGCGCGATACGAGCACGGAAGGGACGGCGCAGCCCAGGCTCAGCCAGGCGACCGAGGGAGACGAGAACTCGATCTGCTGCAGCGTCGGTGTGCAGTTCTGGCTGTCGGCGGGCGCGGAGACACCTTTCAGGTCCGAGTTGCGCAGCTGCGTGACGTGGCGCCACGTCTGGCCGCCGTCGGCCGTCGTGAAAAGGTCGGCCTGCGAGATCGAACCCATGAAGCCATCCGCGCTGGGCACACCCTGCGGCATCCACAACCACCCCGCCAGTTCGCTCGTGAAGCCGATCTGCAACGAAGCGGCCCGCGTCCCCGCAGCCAGGTGGAGTGGGATCGGACCTGACTTAGTCCATGTTCGACCCGCGTCCGAGGTGCCAAAGACGCTCACGTGGTCCGCGCAGGTGCTGCCCGCGCCGTAGACCGCCGCCTGCCAGGCGTGGTCGCCGTCGAGGTAGGCCTCGGCGTAGTCAGGCGGGTAAAGAGTGGTCGCCTGGCCTTCGCGCAATGCGGACGACGAGACGTCTTTCCAGTGGACGCCGCCGTCGGTGGTGCGCAGGCCGCCTCTTCCCCAGCCAACGGTCGGCGAAATCATCTTCACGGGCATCAGTCCGCCGTTGCCGAAGCCGAGCTGGGAGTAACCGACCGTGCACGGAGCCGCCGGGACCTCCTTGACCAGGACCTTCCACGTGCGGCCGCCATCGGTGGTCCCGAGCAGCTGCAGCTCGGGCGCGGTCGGGTCGGTCTGGCCGTTGGTGCCCGACTCGCCCCCGAGGACCACGAATCCCGTGGACTCATCGACGAAGTCGACCGACGAGATCGGGAAAAAGGCTCGCGCGTTGGACGCGACCGTGGCAAACCCCGGCTTCCCGAGCTGCGTCCACGTCTGGCCACCGTCCAGCGTTCGATAGACCACCGTTTCGTAAGTCGTGGGCAGTTGGGCGATCCCGACCATCCAGCCATGCTCCGGGTTGACGAACGAGAACTCGGTCATCGCGGCGGCGGGGACGCTTCGCTGCCTCCACGTGGCTCCGCCATCCGACGTGCTAAGCAGCACGGGCGATTGCTGCACGCCTGTGACCACGGCGTGGTTCGCGTCGAAGAACTCGGGCCGCCAGACCATGCAGCCGCACGGTGGAAAGGGCCTGGCGGTCCACGTCGACCCGCCATCCCGCGTCGTCACGATGATCCAACCCGATTGGCAGCTGAGCTCCAGCCAACCGGCTGTCGCCGAATCGAACTTCACGTCAGACGCGGGCTGGTAATAGGACGTCGAGCACCCCGCAGCCGTGATCGCCGACTTTCCCGGATCGGTGGCAACCAGCCGCCAGTGCATGCCACCGTCAACCGTCGCGTACAGCGCCGTCGCGACTTGAAAATTGGACGGGTCGGGGTTCGAAGGAGGCGACGCGACCAACAGCCAGCCGTGCTGTGTATCGACGAAATCCATGTTGTCGACCGATCCACCGATGTCAAATGCCTCATCCGTCGGCTGCTTCGTCTTCAAAGGAACGGTGCCGCGCTGGGTCCACGTCCGCCCACCGTCGGAGGTCATGAAGACCGTCACCTGGCTCACGCACGCGTCGGCGTTCCGAGAAACCTCGCCCACCCACGCGTGGTCGTCGTCGAGGAAGTACTGGACACGGTGCCACGTGCGGTTGGCGACGTTCGGGGGCGAGACGTCTGTCCATGTCACTCCGCCGTCGGTGGTGTGCATCGTCCCCATCCAGTTCGGCGGCACTGGATCGCAATTGACGGTCGTACCGTTCGGGAAGTTGAAGGGCCCCGCCAGGGAGCACCTGCCGAGCGCCCATCCCGTCGTCGTGCTCGTCATCTTGAACGCAAGCTCGTGCAGGCCCTCGGTCGTCGACCCCGGCTGACACCTCCCCGCGCTGATCTGCGCCTGTGCCGGAACGAAAGGCCCCTTGGCGCCGGCCTTGGCGCCGCTCGGTGATGCCGAACTCTTGCCGGCCGCCATACAGGAGGTCATCACGCACACGACCAAGACGAGTGCAGCTGAGCGGACGCCCTTGCTCATGTTTCCTCCCTCATGTCAACCGTGGATGCATGTCCTTCCACGTCCGGCCGCCGTCGCTCGTGGCCAAAAACGTATGCGGCGCCTGGCCGAACTGCTGGCCGGGCTCGTCGATGAAGCCGTGATTCGAGTCGACGAACAAGAGCTGCGAGTAACCCATGAAATAAGCGTCCGTGCTCTCGTTCACGGGGCTCCACGTCATGCCTCCGTCGAGCGATCTGTAGACGGAATCGCTTCCGCCTTTGGGCGCTCCGACGAGGTCGTAGAAGTGCGTCGGATCGGCGAACGCGAAGGCTTGGGAGTAACCCGTGACTTCGACCGGCGGCAAGGCGTGCCAGGTCTGGCCGCCGTCGTCGGTCGCATCGAGGAGGTCCGACGGGGTGATGACGTTGCCTTCGGTCGTGCTGACCGTCACATGGACGACTCCGTGATTCGCGTCGAAGAAGTGTGGCTGGCCGACCGAGAGCGAGCCCTCGCCAGGGGCCGGGAGCCGGACGTCCTGCCACGTCCGTCCGCCGTCACGCGTGACGGTCAGGTCGGCGCTCGGCCCGCTCGCGTTGGAACAGCCGCCGAGGAAGCCGACCTGAAGCGATACGAACGTCGCGCTGCAGAACGAGGACATCAGCGGTATCTGCGAGACCGGCCGCCAGTCCACGCCGCCGTTCGCGGTCGCGTACACGAACCAGTCCGGGGCGAGCCGGCCGTTGGCCAGGACCAGCAGCCAGCCGTGCTGAGGGTCGACGAAATCGAGGACGAGCTGCAGACCGGTGTCCGCCTGGATGGCTGCCTCCAACGGATGCGACCTCTTCCACGTTTCGCCGCCGTCCGCGGTGGCGAACACGGTCACGTGGTCGAAGCACGACGTCGCCGACGGCAGCGCATACGCCAGCCACGCATGGTTGGCGTCCAGGAAGTAGTCGGTGTAACCGGGCGGATACGCGCGGTGGTCGGTGCCGGCAGGCGCGTCAGAGAGCATGGCGTCAGGCAGCACGCGCGTCCAGCCGGCGCCGCCGTCGGTCGTGCGCAGCCCCCCTGAGACCCAGCCCGTCGAGACGCTCGCCATGCGATCGCCGCCGCCACCGCCAGGCCCTCCCGGCGACCCGATGCTCCAGCCGGGACACCCTGCGGGGCCGGCCAGCCCGTGCTGCGGTGGGAACACCGGGATCGAACGGTTGAAGGGCAACATGCGGCTGCTCAAAACGATCGCGATGATGATCGCGATCGCCAGCAGCACCGCCACTGCCGGAAGCAGCCCGGGGGGTTGGCGCAGCCGCCCCGATCCGCGAAGTCCTGGTCGCACGGAGCGCCGCCGCCGCGCCAGTCCCTCGCGCACGTGGGCGGCCAGCCATGGCGCCGCCGGTGCTGTGGGGTCGAGCGCCCTGTGGAACTGAGCGCGGAAGCTAAGGTCGTCCACGGCGGGCCTCCATTCGCCGCTTCAGCTCCTGCGTGGCGCGCAGGAGGCGGCTTTCCGCGGCGTGCAGGGACGTACCCGTCACCGCCGCGATCTCATCGAGAGGTAGGTCGAGATACCAGTGCAGAACGAGGATCAGGCGCTTGGATTCGTCCATCGAGCGCAGCGCCTGACGAAGCTCGAGGCCTTCGACAATCGTTTCTTCGGGCCCACTCGAGACCCCCTCGGGAGGCTCGGTCCGCAGCACCGACCACCACCGGCTCCGGCGGACTGAACGGCACTGGTTGGCGACGATGGCGAGGAACCACGGCCGCATGCCCGACTCCTCGCGCAGCTGGCCGACCTTCTGCCAGGCCTTGAAGGCAGCTTCCTGAACCGCATCCTCCGCCGCCGAGTGATCGCGGAGCAAGCCGCAGGCGAGACGGTATCCCTGGTCGAGCAGGGGCTCGAGGAGCATCTCGAACGCGGACTCGTCACCCTGCCTTGCCGCCGCAACGAGAGACAACGAGGCTTGCTGCACGGCCATCCTTAACCGCTAAGACGTCGCCGGGAGCCGGATCTCCGTCACGCAGATTGTTGACGGAAAATCGCGGCCGGGGGGCGTCGAATTCCTAGAGGACGCACGAGGCTCCTCACAGGAGGGATTCGCCATGCCCGGTACACCCTTGACCATGCGCAGGTTGTCGGCGGACGGGGTCGAGCTGGAGGTCGAGGAGCGCGGTACGGGCGAACCTGTGGTCCTGATCCATGGCAGCGCGGTGAAGGACGATCTTCTGC